>JAEEGM010000019.1 GCA_016280325.1 Eubacterium sp.
CAGCCATCAGTAGCAGATAGCCGGCTACGATGACTTCTACAAATGCTTCTACGATATGCATATGATAAACCTCTCTTTCAGTTTTTTAATTATGTTCCGCAGTCGGACGGATACATTCTGCGCTCGCTCTGAGATGCCGGGGCGTAGGCGCCTCGCGCTAGAAGTATCCGCACGCCTGCTGCGTATCATTATTTCAAGCGAGCCATGTTGACAATATGTGTCTTTACGTAGAGTCGGCTGGCGCTTGGGGGTATTTCTCAGGCGAGCGGCGTTGATGCTACCGCATCCCAGAGCGAGCCGAGAATATATCCCCCAAGCGCCATATATCTTTTTACCCACATTTACTACATGGCGAACGATTACCTACTTCGGACAAGAGGATCTCCTGTATCGTGCGCTTGATTTCGCTACAGCTGCGACTCGTATGGTAGCGGTCCCCGTAATTCGTGATCCACACCGGCGAGTCCGCACCGGGTTTAATTCCCGACGCGCAGCGGTGACAGGGCTTATATTTACCGCCACTGCTGTTTCTTATGTGATCAATATCTCCGTATAATAGTTGTGAAACTGTCAGTTTCAGATAGGTGCAGTTTTTATCACGATGATACACGCGCCCTGTCGGTGTCACATATACAATGGCATCGTCCTCTTCCTCTTCTTTCGCTCGGGTATCCATACCGACAAATGCTCTCGAATGGATCCTTTCCTGAAAGCGTGGGCGAAGAAAATTAAAGATAGAAAAAGGGATTGACGTAGTATAACTTACCACCAGGTCGATCTCATCATTTTCTTTTAAAAAAGAGGAGCCGATCAATGTGGTTGTGAGGGACGTATCTTCCAGATAGGCTGCTAGTTTCGCCCGGTAGTAGACCATGCTTTTGGCCTGAGCCGTCATCCCTGCGCCCACTTCAGCAGACGCTTCGCTTACTGTCCGACACATGGCGTGGCGAACCTCATCCTGCGTCTTGACAACCAATCCGAGATACGCAATCGTAAGTACAGCAAATAAAAAGACAGGAAGTACCAATGAGGCTTCCACAGTCAACGAGGCGGCAGAGGGTATCCTATAACGATATGAAGTATTATCAAACAGTGCTGCAACTACATGTTTATTTTTCAGTTTATCAAGGCACAACAAAAGCCCTCCTCCTTTCCAGGTTTGTAATAGCAAAGTGATCAGAAAGAATAGAATACCCTCTCCCGCCTCGTTATAAATAAGTACCCATCACAGATAGCCGGCCCGGATCCGACACAGATATTCATAGCCGGATACGTCACGGTTCAGAATGTCCGATATCATAGGCAGATGAAAAAACTTCGACGGATACCGGAAACCACCTTCCACCGTCAGATCAAAAACACTCTTCCCCATCGAAAAACTCTTATATCCGTTTTTCTTCATGTCGTTTTCGATCATATCCATCACCCGATACCTTCTTGTATGCGCCGGTGTCATCGCTAAAAACAACCAGATATATTCACGGTAACCAAACGATGTCTTCTTTGCCTTTGCGTATTTTTTTGCCCGTGTTGTGATCGCCGAATTAGTGATCAAAAAAACTTCCGGGAATGTCGTCTTGATCTGCTTCGACTGCTTGACGATCGGCACATCCCGTTCCATCAAAAGCGCTGCCACATCCGTCATACTCTCCACCATGGCCCAGACGATCATAATCAGAGTCTGCGTAAATCGTATCAGAAAAACAAGTCCCGTGAATCCTACGACTGCCACGGCTGCTGCAAAGGCTTCCGCCCTCTTGGAACCATCTGCCAGGATTGCCAGAAAGTTGGTTACCGTTCGTAGGATCATAATCCGGGAAAGCACGGATTCCAAGTTGTCCTTATCACTTTTTTCGCCGGCAACCGCGTACTCCCATCCATAAGATAAGGCATGCTTCCATTCTTTCTTTCCGGATGCATTATTATCTCCGCCGGTCGTACCCCCGATCTTTCCTCCACTCCAAGTATCTCTTCCGGCTATGTTCCCGCTCTTGTTATCACCCTTGTTTTCACCCTTACCATTCGTGTCTTTTTTATACTGCTTCAGCTTCTGTGTATAACTCGGAAACATCTTCGTAATATACGAATCCAACATGAATTCGTCCAGCCCGTACGCCGCCACATCCCCCATGGTGCCTGACAGTTCAACCTCCTCATCGCGGGCCAGATGATCCATGCGTTCTCCATAGTTTTTCCCCTGTTTCGATTCCTGCTTATAATACTTTGCATAACGATCCTCCTGCTTGATCCCCTTTTTCGAAAGTTTATCCGGCTTTTCACAAACCAAACTGAGAAGTCCTCCTCCGATCGCGTCTCCCAAAGCATCGAGCGGACTCGCGCCATCACCACCCGCCTGATCCACACCGCTGTAATCGATAGAGAGGCTCTCTGTATCGTAGTCTTTCCAAAGGGCTTTTAATCTCTTCTTTTTTTCTTTATTATTTACCGAATGATCGGTCAATAATCCCTCCGTCTCTTCCAGCACACGCAGGTTACCATTCAGCGATGGAATACCGTTGATCACGCGTTCTGCCATGTCGCTGTGCTTAGCCTTCATATAGTCATTTTTCAGTCGTTTCCCTTCTTCGATCGCTTCCTTTGTTTTTTCTTTTACTTTTCGAATTCCATCTAAAAATGACTGCCCCGTATCCTTCCAATTCGATGGCGTTTTATTGATCTTAGGCTTCATACCTTTCCAGATCGTAGCTTCTTGAATTCCGAAATCCACCCCTTCGAATTTCTTCTTGGTCGCGTACTTCTTCGCAAACCAGGTTGTGACACTCACCTTTCCCGAATCACTGATTCTCACACCGTCAACCAGATACATCAGGCGAACCACCCTGTCGTCAAGTTTTTTATCCTCTCTCTCCTCTTCCACGTTCTCCTCGATCTGCGAAGCCTCATCTTCCGCCTCCGAAAACTTTCCGATCTTTTTCATCAGTTTTTGCAGTTCTTCGCCAGCCACAAACCGTTCCATATACGTGGTTATTTCCTTCATCAAAGGCTCTGCTTTTTTATCTCCAACCAATGTTTTTTTCTTCACCGAAAGAGCTGTCAGTTCCCCCTTGACAAAGTCCATATACCCCGGCTTGTTTTGAAGACAGTCATGCACATAACCCGCCATCACATGCTCGAGTGGTTCACCGTTATCCTCCAGAAAAAATAACCCGTAGTGATCGTAAAGCGGTCTGGAATACTCCGTCAACAGCGCGTCGGCACCAACCCGGAGCACCTCCGTGCCTTGTCCGGCGCATGCCGTATAGCGGGCGGTCTCAACACAGGTTCCCACCATCGCCAGGATGAGAACGCCCACCAGGGTAAGCATGACCGTCACGCTTCCATTTTTCCCGCGCATCTATCCGATAATCTCCGTCGAATCGGAATTAAAGCTCTTGAATGCGTTATTCACCACCTTGACAATCTGATCTTTAAAAAGTAGTACCAACGCGATCAGCACAACCAGAATCAGGATAATCTCCACCACTCCGATTGCCTCTTCCTCTTGCATATACTCCCGGATTTCTGACCGGGTATTTTTGATAGTATCCATAAAAAACCTCCTCACGGTCTATGATTTCGCTGCCTGCACATCCGTGTGCAGGAAAGACTTGCTCGTCATAGCCCTTACGACATCCTGTCTACCAGTTACATTGACATAAATGCGGGTACCATAATGATCCCCATGACCAGTCCCAGCATCACCATCATTGGAAACAGAAGCTTGGTACCGGCCACTTCGCCCTTTCGGAGCGCCGCCTGTTTCCTCTCGATCAGCGAGTCGGACGCCTCCTGTTCCAGGATCATCAGCAGTCCCTCGGCCCCCTTTCGAAGATTCTGCGTTACCACAGAAGAAAACCTCATATATGGCATGCACCGACACCGCCTCCCGAAGTTCTCGATTGCCTGCGCCTCCGTCACGCCGTCCTTCAGCTCCTGCATCGTGACGCAGAGCTCTTCGTAAACAAAGTGGCGACTTCCACCATCCTCGAGTTCTCTCTCGTACTCACCGGCGATTCTCTCGATCGCAAACCGCAATGTGAGTCCCGCCCCCAAAAGCAGCATCACCTTATTAATAAACCCCGGATGATCCACCATGAGTTGCTCCTCTCGCATGGATATCCCACGTTTGATCTGCTCTCTCCACAAAAATGGGAGCGCAAACATTACCGCCAGCATCGCAAATACTGACAGGTAACTTTTCCCTTCTTTTTGCTCCTCATACATATACCCGGAAGGCAGTTCTACCAACGCGTCGTCCGCCTGATCCTTAAACGCTTTTTTGATCTCTTTTTTCGCCTCACCGGCCGCCAATTTTTCAGGACTGATCACCGGCTCATCCAGATGAATATCATAATGATATACACCCTTATAATTCTTCCATTTCGCCTCCAGCATCACTTCGGTACCAACGCCTCCCTTCGGGATATGAGAAGCTATAAGCGTCCCGTTATCACGAAGGTATTTTTCATCGACGGTCCAGGATAATTCCACCTCTGTTCCAGGGACGGATTTAGGGAATACCAGACGTTCTGTCACATGATCTTTGGACATATTTTTACCAAGTATTTTTTCGCTGACATAATGATCAACACGGTTTCCGATTACGATCTTTTCATCCGGTGTAAACACCCGATCCGAAACATCAAACGAAAACAGTTTTTCCCATCTTCCTTCCGTCCCTTCCCCGGACACCTTCAGTTCGATCGCTTCCTCTGTTTCCGGACGTCTGACATAGTGACCGTTCTCAAGCATCCCCGTCTTATCGTCACCGGTGAAGCATATAACCCACAAAAGAACTGTCGCCACTGCCACAACAAAAAGAACTCCCATCCTCTTTTCCCACAGATTGGTAAGCGCCGTTTCCGGTCGTGCCCGCGGCTCCATCGCGCTGACGTATTCTTTAACTTGTTTTTGTCGAAACAACAGCTCACGAACCGGTTTGATTTTCAGAAAAATACTCCCAATTGAATGCGTATTCTTCCTCTTATTTTTATCCTCTTTTTTTCTCCCTTTTTTTACATCCGATCTATGAAACATAACTCTCCCCCTCCGCTATTATTCACGCATCAATACCGGATATTCATGATCCTCCTGCTCCACCATACAGCAGCCAGATAAGTTGCCAGCGCCACCGTCATAAATAGTCTCCCCGACAGACCATGATATAACGGATTCAAAAACCCCGGCGAGAACACCCTCAGATACACGATGATCATCAACGGGATCACCATCATGCACAGCGATTCGAGACGCTTGCCTGCGATCATCGTCCGAACCTCTCTCTCGATATCCGTTTTCTCATTGATCGCGTCCGCGGTCCGCTTCATCACCTTTACAAGGTTTCCTCCGCTTCGTCTGGCTGTCGTGTAAACCTGTGAAAACACAACAATATCTGAGACGCCACTCCGTACCCCCAGATCGTAAAACAATTCATCCAACGGTACACCGAGTTCCGTGCGGGAGCGTATATCCTTCAGCTCCCGAAGGATGATACGCTCCTCCCCATATAGCAATGTCAGATCACGAAGTGCCTCCGAAACCGCGTTTTCCATCGAGTACCCGGCCGAAAGAGCAGCGATCATCGATGCCAGCGCGTCGCGAAACTCCACCATCAGCTGCCACTTTCTTTTTTCACAAAGTCGCTTCTTTTGAATCCGTAAAAATAAGACCACACCGAGAACTGCACCAACTACCGCCATCACCAAGTGCGAATAGAATAGCAGCATTAACTCGAGTCCTCCCGCCGCTCCGATCGCACCATAGATAAGCATTTCCTTCGGCGAATAGTAATACGAATTATAATCAATCCGACTCACGCTCTCCTTCGCCTTTTCTCCCGGTCCATCCCGTTTCTTTTTCACGAATTGTAACACCTTTTTTATTTCGAGTTTCACACAACCACCCCCGCACGTTGACATTTTTCTATCGCGCGTAACGGATTCCCTGTTCTCTTCAGTCTTCCCATCACACGCCCATCCTTCTCTCCTGTTTCTTCGAACACGAATAACGGATTCATTTCGATCTTTCCGTCCACAACATCACACACCTCTGTCACCTCCAAAACCTTCCTCGACTTGTCTCTCAGCCTCCCCAGATGCACAAGCAGATCGATCCCTGAAGAGATCTGCTGCCGGATCGCCGCCAGCGGGATATCCAACCCCATCAGCACCAATGTTTCCATACGGTTCAGCATGTCCGCCGGCGAGTTGGCATGCCCGGTGGAAAGGGATCCGTCGTGTCCCGTATTATACGCGGTGAGCATGTCGATGGCCGCCGCATCACGAATCTCACCAACGATGATCCGGTCCGGTCGCATACGGAGCGCACTCTTCACCAGATCGCGGATTGTGACTTCATTCTTGCCTTCCACATTCGCGTTACGCGCTTCCAACCGGACAAGATTATCGATACTTCGGATCTGAAGTTCCGCCGAATCTTCGATCGTGATCACACGCTCCGTACGCGGGATATAATTCGATAAGATATTCAAAAATGTTGTCTTCCCGGCGCCGGTTCCACCACTGATAAAAATGTTGTATCTCGCCGCGACCATTTTTTTCAAAAACTCCTCCACCTCTTCCGTTACCGCTCCCATCGTGATCAGATCCTGCATCGTCATCGCTTCTTTCGGAAACTTCCGAATCGTGATGACCGGACCTTCGATAGCGACCGGCGGAACGACGATATTCACACGAGAGCCATCCTCCAGCCTGGCATCCAGAATCGGATGTGACTCATTCACGATACGATTTCCCGTGGACGCGATCTGCTGTGCGATATCCTCCAGGCGTTCCTGACCTTCAAACCGAAGCCCCGTCTCGGTGATCCGGCCACCCTTTTCAATAAAAATACGATTGACGCCGTTTACCATGATCTCGGTGACATCCTCATCCTCCAGGATATCCTGCAACACATCCATCCGCCTTAGAGAATTGAACACCTCATGCCGGATCTGACGTTTCTCATCCAGTCTGAAATACTCCTGTGCCGATACGATCCCTATCTGCTCCTCGATCCTGCCCCGAAGCTCTTCATCCGTCAGCTCCATACCCGGCGGCAGTCCCTCGATCACGCGCTCCCTGACCCGATTGCGAAAGCCACGTATCCGATCCACACCACCACGCTCCCCACCGCCATGTTCTCCGCTCATCCACTCACCTCTTCCCACAGGGACCTTATAAACCTCTGCCTGTCATCCTCCCGAAGCCAGTTTTCCGGCGACTGACTCTCCATATCCCGAATCCATTCCGTCCATCCGTCCGGCATCACGACCGTCTTTCCTATCTCACTCTCTTCGATATTCTCGTTCCTCACATACCGTTTGAGACACCTGATTATGCTCTCCTCGCTCCCCTTCCGGCTCACTGTGAAGAATCCCGTGATTCGACTCATCATCGGGATCGCCTCTCGGATATCATTGAACAGCACCACCACATAGGTACATCCGCAATCCTCAAGTAGTCTTCTGAAAAAATGCTCCCGATCCTCTTCCCCGATATCCCACAGATCCCGATAATGAGACACCGTCGGCAGTCTGGTCGCTTTCCCATAGGTGATCTGATATCTCGTTACCAACTCCTTGTAGTTTTCACATTCCAATCGAAAAAACAGTTCCCCGAGATTCCCTCTTTCTTCGCTCGGCTCTACCGTATAGAATAAAGGAAACTCACGTAGGTTGATATAGGTACATGCCTCGAGTTCGCCCAGCGCCTGTGAAAGAAGAGCCGCCGTCACGGAGCCCTCTTCTCCCGGTGAATAAATCCCGTAGATACCTGACGGTGCCGCTCCGGACGGCCCTTCTGCCGGAGCATCCAGTTCCATCACGGCCATCAGTTCCCGTATTAATTCATCTGCCTTCCTGACATAACTTATCCGATGGCGGCGCTCATCTGTTCGTTCCGAAAGAATCCATAACGATGACGGATCTCCGGGATCTGCAAGACTGCCCGTCACATCATCCGTTAACCAGTATGCTCCTGGCTCTTGTCCCTGTCTTCTGCCCTCCCAAAACGGTTCTCTCTCCGTCATCATCTCCACCCGAAGTCCCGAATGCCTATGACTGTTCAGATAGCGCAGCAGTCGCTTTCCGTATTCTTCATCACACAGATGGAGATATAGTTTTTTCTCTCTCATTATCGTCCTCCCACCAGCGAAAAAAGTGTACCAAAACCTATCGCTACACCAAAGGGTATAACGCCGGTATCGCCTTCCTTTTTTCGATTATAATACGGTATGATTTGTTTCTTACTAATAACCATAAAAATATACGATCGTAGTCGCAGCCAGCGCTCGCGTATATTCTTATGAATCATCAATTTAAAGATGGAAAAAAACGCCCCAATAATAAGGGAATAAAAGAGTACAAAAAACACACCCGGTAGTCCGACATAACTGCCGACAACCGCCATCATTTTTCCATCCGACGCGCCAAACATCCGCAATCGAAAAAGAAGAAATCCTATGAATAAAGGGAAGATCATCCCTGCGAGCCAGGGCCACACACTGTTCAAACCCTGCAGCTCAAGACGCCTGATCAGGCTGATGAGAAGACCTGCTGCCAGAAACCAGTTCGGGATCCGGTAGTCAGATAGATCAAAGAGAGAGGCGGGCAGGAGTACAAGGAATACAAAAATGCAATCCATGTAAAACTCCTTCTCACTATCGTAACCAAGGTCG
>JAEEGM010000127.1 GCA_016280325.1 Eubacterium sp.
ATTCCTCATCGATGACTGCCTCATCCGGTGCCCCGTCCGATTTGGTCAGCTCCGCTTTTACATTGTTGAAATGCTGATCAAAAACGTCTCCATAAGTCGCGAAGCTTCCAATCTCACCGGCTTTGTTATAGAGTTTTTCATTCTTTTTCGCGATATCGATCGCATTATGCACGCCGTCATAAGCCTGCTGCGCGTTCTCGGCAATATCATCCGCAAAACCCTGCAACTCCTCCGGCGTAGCCGTCTTCGATCGGTTTAAGATCTTCAGGTGCGCACACAACGCCTGGTAAAAATCACGATCGGCATTGATCGCCGCATCCGCGATCTCAAACAGGATGTCATGGTAAACCTCCGTGGTCTCATTCTCGATCGACTTCATCCGCATGATCCCCACTACCGTGCTGGCTACCAACGCAAGCACGAGAGGAACCACGATAAGGCCGATCTTAAAACGCATACTCAAATTCTTCATGTCTGCCCCTCCATTTCTTCTGTCATACTTCCCCTCCCAAAAGCCGAAAACCCGACAGCTCTATCGTGTCTTCAGGCCAAGTCCCCATTAAAGCATCTTTCATCATATCAAAAAATCACCCTCATGTCAATCCTTAACGGATAGTGCCTCGATCGCCACACTACCACCACGAACCGTCTCAACACGTTCGCCGAAGCGTTTTTTCAGCGCGTTCAGAAAATCATCATTGCCCTTCTCGGTATCGACGCACTCCACCAGCACCGAATCGGATGTACAGTCAACGATCGTCGCGTCGTACTTATCCGCCAGGCTTGCCACCTTTTTCATTTCCTTCGGCGCGCACGCTGTCACCTTAACATACATCAGTTCCTTCATGATGATATCGGCCCCCGTGAAATCCACCACACGGATCACCGGAACACTACGGTTCAACTGCTTTTTGATCTGCTCAAACGTCATGTCATCACTTGTCAGCGTGATGGTCATACGCGAGATCGTCGGATCCATCGTCGTCCCCACGGTCAATGAATCCAGGTTGTAAGACTTGCCTGAAAACAGTCCCGATATATAAGCGAGCACCCCGACCTCATTCTCTACGAAAAGGCTGATACAGCGCTTCTTTATCTTCTTCTCATCCATTTATCAACATCCTCCGATACCGGTACAGCGTTTCCTGATTATATCCGGCTATTTCGCGGCCACTGCAATCAAGCTCAGTCGCCTAATATCACATCATCCAATGGCTTTCCAGGCGGTACCATCGGCATGACATTTTCCTCACGATCGATGATAAACTCGATCAGTGTCGGCCGCTTTGTCTCCTTCGCCGCCTCGCGGAACGCCTCGGCGATCTCCTCCTCACGTTCCACACGGATTCCTTTTGCACCGTAACTCTCTGCCAGCTTTACAAAATCCGGCGTATATTTCGGACACTGATCGCCGGGTTTATCACAGATCAGCGGACAACTTGGCCGACGTCTGAGACACGTCGATGAATAATGTCTGTCATAGAACAGCTCCTGCCACTGCCGTACATTTCCCAAAAACCCGTTATTCAAAACGCAGATGATCACCGGCAGTTCATAGATCACTGCCGTCGCCAACTCCTGCAGATTCATCTGGAAACCACCGTCACCGTTCACCGTGATCGCCGCGTGCTCCGGACAACCGAGCTTCGCTCCGATCGCCGCCGGAAATCCGTAACCCATCGTACCGAGACCGCCGGAAGTCAGAAGTCTCTTATCCTTCGTGATCTCGATATACTGTGTCGTCCACATCTGATTCTGGCCGACATCCGTCGATATCATCGCCTTATCAAACTGACGGTTGATCTCACGGATAATCTTATACGGTGTCACACCCGGTTGATCGACCTGTAACTCATCAAGCGGGTGTTCTTTTTTCCAACCATCAATCTGTCCCAGCCACTCGCCGGTATCCAATGAAACCATATACTCCTGCAAAGCCGCGATCGCATTGGTCGCATCTCCCACGATCGGCACATCTACCTCAATATTACGCGAGATTGACGCCGTATCAATATCCATATGAATGATCTTCGCATGCTTGGCAAACTCATCCACCTTACCGGTGATACGGTCGTTGAAGCGTGACCCGATCGAGATCAGCACATCACACTCGCATACGGCACGATTCGCCGCAAAGCTTCCGTGAATGCCGAGATTTCCGATATAGAGCGGATGATCCGTCGGAATCGAACCCTTCCCCATGATCGTCGTGATCACCGGGATATGTGTCTTCTCCACAAGTGCCGTCATCGCCTCATTGGCTCTGGCGACATTCACACCGCCACCCAATAAAAATAACGGCTTCTCGGCCTTTTTCATGATCCGTACCGCACGCTTCACCTGTCCGATATGTACCTCGGTATTCGGACGGTAGCTGCGGATGTCGATATCCTCTTCCGGATACTCGTCACTTCCGAGCTCCAGCTGGATATTTTTCGGGAGATCCACCACCACGACACCGGGCTTACCTGTGCGCGCGATGTAAAAGGCCTTCTTGATGACCGTCGCCAGGTCCTCACGGCGTCTGACCGTCGTCGCCCACTTGCTGATATTGCGTGTGATGCCGACGATATCCGCCTCCTGGAACGCGTCATTTCCGATCAGTTGCAACGGCACCTGTCCGGTGAAGCAAACAAGCGGTACACTGTCGAAATTGGCAGTCGCAATACCGGTGACGAGATTCGTCGCACCGGGCCCGCTGGTAACGAGACATACACCGACCTTGCCGGTCGCTCTGGCATATCCGTCCGCCGCGTGTACCAACCCCTGCTCATGACGGGGCAGGATCATATGGATATCCTCCTCTCCGTAGAGAGCGTCAAAAAGGTCGATTGCCTGTCCGCCCGGATAAGCGAACAGGGTATCAACCCCTTCCTTCTGTAATGCTTTCACAAATAGCTTTGCGCCTGTGATCTCCATCGATCTGTAACTCCTTATACTCGTTTTTTCTTTGGTGTCCTTCTCTTATCATCCTGGAATATCCACTCCTGCGAGGTATGACTCAGATCATACATCGGACTATCCATGCGCTGCTCGAACTCCTCTACCGGAATCGGCTTGTCAAAGAAGTATCCCTGCGCGATATGACAATGGTTCTTACGCAGGATCATCACCTGCTTCTTGGTCTCAACACCCTCCGTCACGCACTCCAGACCGATCTCTCTGGCCATGGAAACGACGTGCTTGTACATCATGTGGTTGTTGCTGACGACCTGCTCGTCGTCGGCCGGCAGGAAGGACTTGTCAATCTTCAGCACGGTCCACGGGATATCCTGCAGAAGAGTTAACGACGAGTATCCCATTCCGAAATCGTCAACCGCACACGCAATCCCGACGTCCCGAAGCCCGGTCACGACACGTCTCAGGTCTGTAAAGGCTACGTCCGTCGTTGTCTCCGTCAGTTCGACCTCGATGTATTCATGCGGCACCCGGTACCGATCTACGATATCCAGAATATTCGACAAAAGATCCATCTCCGAGAGATTCTTCCTCGAAAAATTCACGCTTACCCGGACAACCTTTTTCCCTTCATCAAGCCAGCGTCTGATATCACGGCAGACAAGATCCAGGATGTGATAATCCAGATAACAGATGTCGGCATTCTGCTCAAGAACCGGTATGAACTCCATCGGCGGAACGATCTTCCCATCGCGGAACCATCGGCACAGTGCTTCCGCACCAACCATTTTTCCCCAGGTGACATCCACCTTCGGCTGATAGAATACACGGAATTCTCCGGCCTTCAACGCCTTTGGGAAGGCACTGCGTACCTTCATCGCGTGGTCACGCATCTCCACCATCTTGTCATTGTACCATACGATTGTTCCGTTGGTCTCCTGCTTGGCAATATGCATCGTCGGAAAGATTCGATCCATGACCGCACGGGGATCATCCATCGGAAAATCATCCGGCACCGTATACACGCCCGCACTGGCCGATACCGTCACGCGCCTGCCACTGCTCTGATCGAAAACGATCGGCACACCGTTGAACACATCCAGCACGGCATCCGTACGCTCCTTCGGAAAAATAGCCACAAAGTTGTCACCGCCCATGCGCGCTATGATACCGTCCTCGCCGACCATATTTTTCAAAAGATTATAGAACTTATGCATCACGACATCGCCGATATCTTTGCCGAGCTGCTGATTGATCATACCGAACCGGCGAAGATTGAAACAAGTCGCGGTATGACCACTCAGACGCTTCAAGCCGGCAAGCCGGTCGATAAAGCGCATGAACGAGCGGATATTGGCGTAGCCTGCCTCGTCGTAAAAGCCGAGCTTCTCCACTGCGTCCTGCAGGCGGTTGCGCCCGATAAAAGTCATCATCGTACGCAGCAGGATATCTACCTTCTCCGCCTCTTCATCGGTCAGGTTGTCCTCGTTCGACTGATACACGGTACTCATTACGACAGCACCGGTACGCGAGATCAGGCGCCGCTGTACGGCGATCCGATCGGATTTGCCGTTGTCGTAATCACAGATGATCTCACCCTCACCTCTGGACTCATGCGCGAGCGACTGGTAGAACTGCGTCTCCGCCTTAGACAAGTGGAAAAATTCGCAGATCTCCGTTACGGTCTGTACGATATGGTTCCGGTCAAAATCCGGAATCGCGGACATCTCGTCGATGAACCTCTCAAATAATACATAGTATTGTTCTTTTCTTTCTTTATCCATGACTTTGCCTTTCTATTTTTTTACATAGGTAAGAAGCGTGCAGTTCGCGCTCAGGCGCGTCCGGTCGATCATCGTGAAGTAGGACTCATAGTCTTTCGGGAAAAAGGCATCTCCCTCGACGTTTAACTCCACTTTCGTCAGATACAGGACCTCCGCATACTTCAGACCCTCTTCATATATCCTCTCTCCCCCGCAGAAAAATGCCTCGTTGTCGCCGGACATGCGAAGCGCCTGCTTAAAGTCCTTCGCCGCCAATATCGATCCCTGTCCGCCGGTCGCGGTTCCGATCGTACCGGCCGCTCCTATGGCATCCTCGGCGAACTTCTCTTTGAGCTTGTTCAGAAGCCCGGTTCCCTGCGATGTCACGACGATCATATCGCGCCCCGGTAGGGGACCTCCGATGCTCTCAAAGGTTTTTCTGCCTACGATGAGCGTTCCGCCCATCGTTAATTCACGAAACATCTGCCGATCCTCCGGCAAATCCCACGGGATCTTCCCGTCTTTACCAATCACGCCGCCCGCTCCGACGGCAGCTATCATTCGAAACATATATCCACCTATCCCCCGGCTTTTCTTATCGCTGCGAATATTTTTCCAGTAATATTGCCTTCATGTCGTAGAGCTTATCCGACAGATCGACATGGACCTGCTGCGGATTGACAAGGCGTCGGCTCTCGTCCCAAAGCGTCTTCAACTGGTCCTTGCAGAAGGCCTGAATCTCCAATGTGCTTGGTGATTCATAGACGCACTCTCCATTTTTGAAGATCGGTATAAGGATCTCTTTCATATCATAGGTTCCGCCGTCAAGACGCGTTCTCTTCCATGTTGAATCCGGATCGAAAAGCGTCATATCCTGCTCAGGATCAAAGGTCTCGCCGGCGAGCGCGATCAGGTCCGCACGGATCTTACCGGTCTCCCTGTCCGTGATTCGGAACACGGTCTTGTTACCCGGGTTCGTCACCTTGACGGTATTCTCAGAAAGCTTGATCTTCGGATCCCAGTTCTCCGAACTGTCCGAAGATACCTCTCCGTTTGCCACGGCTGCCAGCTTGTAGACGCCACCGAAGGCCGGTGTATCCTTGGACGTGATCATGTTCGTTCCGACTCCCCAGGAATCGATCATCGCCCCTTGTGAAAGGACGTTGTCGATCAGGTACTCATCCAGATCGGAGGACGCGCAGATCTTCGCATCCTCAAAACCGGCATCATCGAGCATCTGTCTCGCTTTCTTCGACAGATACGCCAAGTCACCACTGTCGAGACGGATGCCGTAGTTTCTCGGCATCTGATTTTTCTCACGAAGTTCTTCAAATACTTTTATCGCATTTGGCACACCCGAACGAAGCGTATCGTACGTGTCCACAAGCAGTGTTGTGTTACCGGGGTAAAGTTCCGCGTACTTACGGAACGCGGTCAGTTCATCCGGGAAGGTCATGATCCAGCTGTGCGCATGCGTACCGAGCGCCGGTACACCGTATTCCTTGGCACAGATCACGTTACTGGTTCCGACACATCCGCCGATCACGGCTGCTCTGGCACCAAAGGTACCCGCATCCGGTCCCTGCGCACGACGCAGGCCAAACTCCATCACCGCACCACCTCGCGCGGCATAGCAGACTCTTGCGGCCTTGGTCGCGATCAGCGACTGATGATTGATCAGGTTGAGAAGCGCGGTCTCGACCAACTGTGCCTCGATGATCGGAGCGACGACCTTGACAAGCGGTTCTCTCGGAAAAATCACCGTCCCCTCCGGGATCGCGTACAGGTCACCCGTAAAGTGAAAGTTCCCAAGATAGTCGAGGAAATCATCCTCAAAATCCCCGGTCTTTCTCAGGTATTCAATATCATCATGGTCAAAGTTGAGGTTTTTGATGTACTCGATCGCGTGCAGCAGACCGGCACAGATAGCAAATCCTCCCTCGTCCGGATTCTGACGATAGAACAGGTCAAAAACAACTTTGCTGTCGATCTTATTTTTAAAATACCCCTGCATCATCGTCAGCTCATAATAATCCGTGAGCATGGTAAAGTTACGATTGTCCATATCCCTTTCCTCCTGGTGATGTGATTATTTTTGTCCGTCTCCCCGAGGCGGTCCTCCCTGCGGCCCACCGGGTTTCCCGTCCGGCGGTCCATCCGGCCTTACGCCGTATTTTTTCATCAGAGTCTTCATGTAAAACGGCTGAAAGATAAAAATGAGCAGATATCCGACAACCATACTGATCCCGAGCGACGGTAGAAACATACCGAGAAACGGTGGGTTCTGCCCGTGGCTCTTCGCCATAAAATAAGCCATCAAAACCATCAATGTCGTCATCAGCGGCGTATAGATGAAGTCAGAGATCAGACTCTCGATATACCGTCCCATCAGATCAGGCCCCTGCTTCTTCATCACCCACTGATGGATCCGCCCCATCGGAACCAGAAAGCCGATCAGAAGACTTATGACCACACTAAGCACAAAGCCCAGTACAAACCCGAATGTGTCAAAACGTCCGGACTGCACCATACCCACAAGATTACCCGTCAGGGATAAAAATAAACTGAGCGTGACGGCCATACAGACACTCATCGAGCGACTGACTTTTTTCATAGCTTCCATGGCAACCCTTTCTTATCCTTCATCCTGTTCATACAGATCTTTATCCATACGGATAGTTGTTCGTACGGATGCGGATCGTTTTTCACTCGTAATGGTACTTGTCAATCTCTACAGAGAGCGCATCCGACTGTGACTTGCTCTGATTGGAGATATCACCCAATTCGTGCATGCTACCGGAGATGCTCAGGCTGTTGGCGCTGATACTCTCGACATCATTCGCGCTTGCGGCTACTGCCTGCGCGATCTCGCGGATACTGATATCCACATCCCGAATGGTGGTCGCGAGAAGCTCACTGGATTCCTTCATCTCACGTGTACTCTCCTGAAGTGAAGCCGTAGAGGAACCGTACTTCTCACCCAGCTCAAGGAATGCGTTGTAGTCCTCAGCTACATTCTCCGTCATAAACCGGCCCATCTCCTTGACCTGCTCAAGAAGATCCTCGACGGATCGAACGGCATTGTTGGAAATATCATTCATCTCTGCTACCGCCTCGCTGATCGAGTTACTTAAGGACTCAACCTCCGTTGCGACAACCGCGAACCCGCGTCCCTGTTCACCGGCTCTGGCCGCCTCGATCTGAGCGTTCAATGCCAGCATCTTCGTCTGATCGGAGATGTCGGTGACACGCTCGGCGATCGTACGAATCTCATCGATCTTCTTCGCCTGCTCGATAGCCCGGGACATGTCCTGCTCGATGCTCTCGATCTTTGTCATCGCTTCTTCTTTATGCTTACGAGCAACAAGTGCGGACTCCTCCGCCACATCGTGCTCTGCCTTTACGGAATCTTCCATCTCCTGCATGCCACTTGCGAACTCCGAGATCTTCTCGGCTGCCGTATCCAGACTCTCCACCACCGACGAGGATGTTGCGGAACACTCTTCCATATTGGCACTGATCCTGGTGATACCGTCATTCATATCGTCGATCGCACCGGCATTCAACGCCAGTGCCTCATTCAGATCGGTGCCGGCCGCCTGTATATCATCCGATACCTTGCCGACATTGCGCATCAGGTCACGAATCTGACGGATGAGCGCGTTGATATTGTCACCGATCGTCTCGAACTCATCACCGCTCTGAAGCTCGATCTCCTTGGTAAGATCACCGGATCCGTCGTGAAGATCACTGATCTTATTATTCAAAAGTATAAAACGGCGTTTCATCGCCAGAACTACGATCAATACCACGATCAGACCGACAACAAGAACGATACCGCAGATCAGGAAAATCGTACCCAATAACGACTTTGACTTCTCGCGGATAAAGTCCATACTGATATCGACAACTGCAAGAGCAGCCGTACCGGATGCTGCCTGGATCGGCGAGTAGGCACTGATGTGCTCGCCCCACTCATCGGTGTATGGATCACCGGAAGTCGTCTCCCCGGCATACGCCTTTTCCAGCGCCTCACCGGAATCGTCGAACGCATCGCCCGCCACACCCGGCTCCTCCGGATCGGAATCGACTACATAGACGAACCCGCTGCCACCTTTCTTAATGGTGTACACATACTCGACACCACCATTCTCCAAAAACGTAGTGAGTGGTGCATGGATCTTCTGATACGCCTCACTCTCCTGATCGCCGTCAGCCACCTGACCGATCAACTCCCCATCCACGGAAGCGGCCGCGCAGCGTGCTGTATTCTCCGCTCCTGTTCGGATCTGCGACTCCAAATCCGAGTAGGATTTGTTGTACAACACGATTCCCAATACCGCATCCGATGCGACAAGCAGCGTGATCAGAACCACGATCAGCTTGACGGTCATACTGATTCTTCTTACCTTCATACATTTTTCCTCCACTATTTTAGTAAAACAGTGCCATAGCGTGTAAAACAAGCTCTCCCCTGATGTGCCATAAGGGCACAATAGCGCCATTTTTACAGTCCACATTATAATGTACCACAAATGTAGAGAAAAAGCAACGATAATTCAATATTTTTCAAAAATTTCTTGACATTTTTTCTCACCTGTGCTATCCTCAACTAAACCGTTGATGAAGAGTGAGTAAGCTTTACCCTCCTTGTCACAGAGAGTTGCCGGCGGTGAGATGGCAGCACAAGTGTTAGAGCTGAATGGACTTCAGAGGGCGACCTGAAAGCATTTGCGAGTATGGGAGACGGAGCGGAACCTCCGTAAACAAAGTTCAGCATATGTCAGTATGCGTTGAGTGGATGAGCAATCATCAAGCCGGGTGGCACCGCAGGTATTGAACTTTCAAGCCTGTCCCAGCAGCAACTACTGTCGGGACAGGTTTTTTTGTGCGATAAGCGCGAGACTGGCCGCAGGATATGTGCAGCGCGTGCTTGCACGCAGATGAACATATCCCAGGACAGAAGAGCCAACGTACAGCGAGAAACCAGAGGTTTCGAGCCGTACGGGGACTCGCGCTATCAATCCGAAAAGCGTCCCAAGAATCTATTTTTTTAAGGAGGTAGCAACATGGCTAACGAAATCCCCTACAAGATTTATCTGGAAGAGAGTGAGATGCCGAAAGAATGGTATAACGTCAGAGCGGATATGAAAAACAAGCCCGCTCCGCTTCTCAATCCGGGTACCGGACAACCCCTGAAAGCCGAAGAACTCGGCGCTGTATTCTGTGACGAGCTGGTCGCACAGGAGCTGGATAATGACACAGCGTTCATCGAGATCCCGCAGGAAATCCGCGACTTCTACAAGATGTACCGCCCGTCACCGCTGGTGCGTGCGTACTGCCTGGAGGAGAAGCTGGATACGCCGGCGAAGATCTACTACAAGTTCGAGGGTAACAACACCAGTGGATCACACAAACTGAACTCGGCGATCGCGCAGGCCTACTACGCGAAAAAGCAGGGACTGAAAGGTGTGACCACCGAGACCGGAGCCGGCCAGTGGGGTACCGCGCTTTCGATGGCATGTGCTTATCTGGATCTTGACTGCAAGGTTTACATGGTTAAGGTTTCCTATGAGCAGAAACCGTTCCGTCGTGAAGTGATGCGCACCTACGGTGCCACCGTCACTCCGTCACCGTCCGATACCACCGAGGTCGGCAAGAAGATCCTCGCTGAGTATCCGGGCACGACAGGAAGTCTCGGCTGCGCCATCTCCGAGGCGGTCGAGGTGGCCGGACGCGATCCGGGTTACCGCTACGTTCTCGGAAGTGTACTGAACCAGGTACTGCTGCATCAGTCTGTTATCGGTCTCGAGACTAAGACAGCTCTTGATAAGTACGGAATCAAACCGGACATCATCATCGGTTGCGCCGGAGGTGGTTCGAACCTCGGCGGCCTGATCTCCCCGTTCATGGGCGAGAAGCTCCGCGGAGAGGCTGATTACCGCATCATCGCCGTAGAGCCGGCATCCTGCCCGAGCTTCACGCGCGGTACCTATGCGTATGACTTCTGCGACACCGGTATGATCTGTCCGCTTGCCAAAATGTACACACTCGGTTCCTCCTTCATTCCGTCCGCGAACCACGCCGGAGGCCTTCGCTTCCACGGCATGAGTCCGGTACTGTCACAGCTTTATGACGACGGTTTGATGGAAGCAGTCAGCGTTGAGCAGACAAGCGTATTCGAGGCAGCTACACGGTTCGCTCGTACAGAGGGAATCCTTCCGGCACCGGAGAGCTCACACGCGATCCGCGCTACGATTGACGAAGCACTCAAGTGCAAGGAGACCGGCGAAGAGAAGACGATCGTCTTTGGCCTGACCGGAACCGGATATTTCGATATGGTAGCTTATGAGAAGTTCAATGATGGTGAGATGGGCGATTACATCCCGACGGATGAAGAGATCGCGGCTTCCATCGCCAAGCTGCCGAAGGTGTGAGAGGGAATTCACGTGAAAAAATTTCACTTATCAAACGGTTTCGTATTCACAGACACTGACACAATATGAAATAATAGAAAGTCTGCCGGGGATTTACCCGACAGGCTTTCTTAATATCTCATGATCAATCTGTTTCATCGCGTGCGCTCCACCGATCACCTCCAAGTGTAGCGCAAATATATTAAAACCGGTGTCCACGAAATCAAAAACAATGTCCATAGCAACCGCCATGACGAGCGCGTCTTTCGGGATCCCCAACTGCGAGAACAGAATGGTAAACAGCGTCAGTCCCGCGCCCGGGATCGGCGGAACCGCGATTGCCAAAAGCGTGGACGTCAGTGCTGTCATCACAAACCACATAAGCCCCACCTTGAGGTCATAGGTTTCCGCGAAGTACACCGAGATCAATGACAGGTACATGACTGTCCCCTGCATATACATTACATTCCCCATCGGATAGGTGAATCGAACATACGATTCATCAATTCCCATCTTATCGCGGCAGATATCGATGGACGTTGTGAAAGCCGTCATACTGGAACCTGTCGTGATGCCTATGATAAAGGCCGGCAGGATTTTTTTCAGGATGAGGAGTGGTGAACACTTGACACGAAAAGCCGTATAAAGAAGTAGCACGGTTATCCACAGCACGCTTGCGCCGAGTATGATCAACACCGGACGCCACAGCGAAAGCAAGACGCCGGCATTGCCACCCCAGATCTGGTGGAGCAGCGCCACAAATACAAAAAGCGGAACCAGTGAGCAGACCGTCGAGGTCAACCACTGCGTAAGGGACGCACCCTCTTTAACGAAGTCCCGGATCACCTTAGTTCGCTCACCGAGTGCCAGAAGCCCGACACCGACGAAGATTCCGATCACAATGATCTGAAGTGAGTTTCCGGACATAAAAGGATCCACCGGATTGTTGGGAATAATATCAAAAAACATAGCGAGTATACTCTTTAACTGGAAGGACTCACCGCCACCGTCTCCCATTACAACATGGAAGAGCGGATAGGTGATGACAAGCGCGACTGTCGCTGTCAAAAGTGAGATTAGGAAAAACCGCAGGATGACATTTTTCCCGATACGCGAAAGCGAGGAGGAGTCGCCAACTCCCAGCACGCCACTTGTAATCGTCAGCGCGATCATAAAACCGGCAAAGGTGCTGAGCAATCCCAAAAAGCAGGTGATTAACGGTGACAGGATACTTTCGTCAGCTGTTTGGCGGAAGCCGTCCGGAAGGAAGGTCCCTACGTATCCAATGATTCCCGCTAACAGGATAGCAAGCAGGATCCAGAAGATCCTTCCGCGTTTAGCACGTCCGGATATGGTCATCGAAACAGTGTTGGTATTCTTTCGATAGCCCCACATCGGCGATAGGCCGATGGTTTCAAGGATCGTATTATTCTCCTGTTCGGAATCGGTCGGATCATAGGCAGATCCCGTATAGCTCAGTTGGATCACATGCCGTCCGAAGCTTCTTCCGATCAGTACGCGGAGCTTTACGGGTTTATCGTAGGCGTCCCGGATTCTAAGCAGCAACTCTTCAACCGCCAGTCGGTTGGCCTGGACATTGCGCGAGATCTCCCCGAGTTCCACCAAGTAGGCTTGGACTTCTCCTGATATATCCTCGATGGCCATGGCATCCAGGTCATATTCTTTCCATTCCGCTTTCATTGTCTGCCTCCTCAGTTTCCCTCTGTTACCGCGCAGAAATCATTTATTCTTACTCTATTTCGTTTCGCTCACTCCCTAGATTCTAACAAAAAATCCCTGCATTCGCAAGGATTTTTTGCTAACTATTCAGGCTCCGGGTGCTCTCGAATTATCCAGAGCCGGCATGCCGCAAGTTGGTTTCCGACGTAAACTGCGTTTTTGCCGTTTAGGTCGGAAAATTATTTCATTGGAGGGCTTTGAAAAAAAGTGCCGAAAGAAGATTTACGACATAACCCCTGTTTTCAGAGATTAGGTCGGAAAAAATCAGGGGGTTAGGAGTGTGAGTCAGAGTTAAGACTCTTAGAGAAAGATTTTGAAGTCAAATAGGGCTAGAGATTTCCGACCTAAACGCCAAATATTAGTCTTATGTCGGAAACTGATTTGCGGCACAAAATTTGAAAATGATCGCCACAGAAATAATTCCGACATAACCCCTGTTTTCAGAGATTAGGTCGGAATTTTGTTTGCGGCACACCTTTGATTAGCCCTATTGGTGTATCGATGCTTGCCAAAGGATTCTTATCCTAAGGACAATATTTGCCGAGACTCGTGCCTTTGTCCGTGGATAAGAATCCTTATGGCAAGCAGAATACTCCATTCCTACTCCGTCACTGCGTATTCACTCGCATACATCTCACGCAGTTTTTCTGACGAATTGTATTCTTCCCCGATGCAAAATTCCTTCGACCAGGTCATGTAGTAAGCCCACGGAACGTGTGAGGTTTCCAGCATTTTTACATCCGGGATATAGCCGACCTCCGCGAGTGCGGCGACCTTATTTTCAGTGGTATTCTTTATCAGCGTTTCATAGTCGTTTTTATAATCGGTGGGCGCGTATTCTTCCAGATAAATATCCACCGATATCACATCGACACAGTCATCCCCGGGGTAGCCCTCCGGCAGACGACAGTTCCACACCCAGAGAAGATTGTCCAGGTGATGGACATGCACGAAGCGGTCATACATCAGCTTGTAGAGCTCACGGGCCACCTCCGGCCCCTTCGCGCCCCACCAGAACCATGTCCCGTCCGACTCATGAAAAGGCCGCCACAGGATCGGGATATCCTTTTCCAAAAATGGCCTCAGGTGCTCCGCGATTACATCCATATCGTGGAAAAATGCCTCTCGCTCCGGTGTTCCTTCGATCAGTACCCGGCGTGCATCAAAGTCCGTATGCTCCGCGTAGAAACTCTTGTCACGTCCTCCGAGCGGAGAATACCAGTGAAAAGAAAAAGTGAGAATGCCATCCGAAGAACTTGCCCAGGCAAGTGCCGTGTCCAACGTACCGCGGTTTTCATACACCTCGGTCAGACACGCTTCCGATGCATCCTCATAATTGATATTCGGCGAATACGCCAGCAATTCAAAACCACGCAACTTCGGGCGCTTTCCGGTCTGCTCCTCGATGTAGACAATCTCCTCCATCGGGATTGTCTGCGTATGCTGTCCGGTAATAATACGCCGACCTGCGACATCGCAGAGATACTGCAACAATTCGCAGGCGCGCGATGTAGCATTTTTATTTACGGGTTTCTGAGCGGATACTTGGTCCTCCATAGGTCCCCTCCACTTACTGATGCGACTTCAATGTCTCCGCGTCGGAATTCAGAGTCTCAACCAGCGAATTGATATGGGATACGATCTGCTGGTTGGCCTCACTGCTCGCATAGGTCTCGTTGGCGTGAGCATTGACCTCCTCGGTGATCGCTGAGATCGTCTGTATACTGTCCACAATTTCGGTATTGGCCGTCATCATCTTCTCGACCGCCTGTGCCATCTCCGCGGAACGCTCTGTGATCGTGCGGATCTTCTCCGCGATCGTCTCAAAGTTCTCGCTCGTCTCGGTCGCGCACTGGCTCTCTTCCTCTCCGCTTTCGATCAGTCCGTCGATCGTCTCAACGATCGTGCCGATCTGTGAGGTGATGCTGTCGATCAACTCGTTGATATCCTGCGTTGCCGCCGTCGTCTGACCGGCCAGGTTGGAAATCTCGGATGCCACAACTGCAAAGCCCTTGCCCGCCTCACCGGCTCTGGCCGCCTCGATCGAAGCGTTGAGGGCAAGAAGACTGGTCTGCGAAGCGACGCTGTTGATAAGCTCCGTGATGGAATTCATCTTGGATGCCGTCTCCTGAAAGTTCGCCAGCGCTGCCTGAACATCCAGTCCGGACTGATGAACTTCTCCGGTCAACTCATCCATTCGGCGGATGCTGATCTGTCCCTTCTCGACCTCTTCCGCTGTCGTCTCCACATCGGAATGGATCTGGTCGGCAGCCTCACGGACGCGATCCACATGTTTCTGGATCTCCTCGGTCTTCGACAGCTGATTCTGTACCGCGTCAGCCGAATCGTTCGCTCCCGAGCTGACCTCATCCATCGAAGAAAGCGTATCATTTACCGAAATACTGAGCGTCTCCATCTCACCGGAGATATTCGTCACATTCTCCGTCATACGTCCCGAGATATCCAGCACATCCTTCAGAAGCGCATTGGTACGCTGCTGCTCGATCTGCAGCCTGGCTGCGCGAATCCGCTGGAAAAGCTGATCCCGGTTCGACGTCCATACAAAGTAGAGGGAAATCAGAATAATCACCAGTCCCTGAATCTCAAAAATAACCACGCGCTCCTTCGGCACATCGCCCTGGATAAAAGGAATGATGATCGAAATGATATTCGCCAAGATGACAAGCACACCGTTCAGGATTGACTGCACCTTGTCCCCGTACAACGTGTACGCCACCATCATCGGAAGCGCATAGGTAAACACCAGATCGTTCGCCGCCGTGAACAGCACGTAGAAATACATGATATTATAGCCGATCACGATCACATAGCGAAGAATCTTTGATTCGCGATCCTGTCCGTACATCACCCACGCGATAACCACCGGCAACATTGCCAGTACCACAGTGATCGCCACGTAGAGAAAGGATCGATTTCCCTTCACCACCTCTACAATATACGCCAGAGAAATAATCGAACAGATTATCGTCAGCGCCTGAATAACCGTCTTGTTGGCAAGTGCCACCTCAGACATGCCGGCCAGTTTTTTAGCTTCCACTTCGTTGTAATTATCCATAGATTCCACTCCTTAGCTTATGCTGATATTATAAACTCATGATGATATGAAAAATACCCCCACAACACATCCATTCCTATCTTACCACAGACACGCATAATATGCAATTCAAAAATCACAGAAACGCGGCACAGGCAGTAGCATGATAATTGCAAAGCCGCAGATTCTCTCACATCGCGTCAACATACAAAAGCCCGAAGGTTCCCGGCCCACAGTTCGCCGCGATCGCCGGCGACGCCTTCTGGAAATAAACCTCATCAAAAGGCACCTTGCTCGTTACCACTGTCCGGATCCGATCAAGTTCTTTCTGCGTCATACCCACATACGTCACAAACAGGATCCGTCTGTCGGCCTTTTTCGCCCCCTTGATCAAAGACTCCAGATACTTGGTACGCGCGTGATCGCTGGAACCGATCTGAAGCTTCGAGATGCCCATCTTACCCTTTTTCAAGGCGATAACCGGATGCATCATCAGCGCCTTCGAGAGACGTCCGACCTTCGGCAGAAGCTGATGCGCACGTACGAGATAGTCGATATCATCCACGATAAACTCGGTATGGACACGATCCCGCATCTCATCCAGTCTCGCGATGATCTCCTCCGGTGAATGCCCTTTCTCCGCCATCCGGCAGGCCTCGATGACCATCAGACCCTGTCCACTGGAAAGATGTCTCGTGTCATATACAAACACGTTATCAAAAGCCTTTGCGGCTTCCTGTGCCGCCAGACAACCGCTGTGCGCCACACGACTTGAGATCGACAGGTGCAGGATATTGTTCGCGTGAACCAGCTGCTCCGCGAAAAACTCCTCATGAAATGCCACATCCGGAGCCACCGTTTCGATCTCCTTGTCACTTTCCGCCATATACGAAAGCACGCCTTCGGTATCGATCTCCAGACCGTCCTTGAATATACCGCTGTCTGTCGACACCATGTGCGGCAGCACCGCGATATGATATTTTTCGACGATACTCTTCGGAAGATCCGCCACACTCTCCGTTGAGATCAGCACCGGAGTACGCTTTCTGTGATCCTCGATCCACGAGATACTCTCTTCCAGGATCTCCTCATTGGAGCCGCGATACGTCACCAAATCCCTCGGCAACTGACGATACAGTTCCTTCTCGAGCGACTCGCCGCTCACCGGCTTCAGCAGATACCCATCAAAGCCCTCCTTGCTGTACAACTGCTGATTCTCACTGCCGGCATTGGCGGTAAGCACGACAATCTTGGACTCTCTGCTCATACCACCGACCTGCTCGCGAATCTTGTGCATACACTCGATTCCGTCCATCTCCGGCATCATATGATCCATAAAAATAACCTGATACGAGGTCTCCAGCGTCTTCTCCAACGCCTCGGCACCACTTCCCGCCGTATCGATCTGCACCTTCGTGTCACGCAGAAGCTTGGTCACGACGAGAACATTGGCTGCCGTGTCATCAACGACCAGCACGTGCGCCTCCGGTGCCTCAAAACTGTGCTCATACTCCTCACGGATCCGCATCCGGTGACTGTTCTCCATACCCAGTTCACCGATGGTTTCATTGCTGAGGATCCGCTGCGGGATTTCGATGATAAAGGTCGATCCCTTCGTATATACACTGTTGACCGTGATTCGGCCTCCCATCATATCCACCAGCTGCTTCACGATAGACAAGCCGAGGCCGGTACCCTCGATGTAGCGATTTTTCTCCTCATCCACACGCTTGAACGCCGTGAACAGATGCGGGATACTCTCCTTCTTGATACCCATACCCGTATCGGTAACGGTATAGATGATCGTCGCCATGTCACCCTCTCCGCGCTCGCACTGGATGGAGAAAGTGACCGATCCTTCCTTCGTGTACTTGATTGAATTGTTGATGACATTGATCAGCACCTGGTTGATACGAACCTCATCGCCCAGGAGTTCTTCCGGCACATCCGGTGCCACATCCACGCGAAACTCGAGACCTTTTTCCTTGGCACGAAGCCACAGCATACCCACAAGATCGGAAAGCATGTCCCCCGGTTTATACGCCGTCGGTGTCAGCTGCATTTGGCCGGACTCGATCTTGGACATATCGAGGATATCGTTGATCAGGTGCAGAAGCATCTTGGAAGCCGCGCGGATATTGGCCGCGTCCTCCGCCACCTCATCCGACACCTCCTCGCGCAGGATCATCTCATTCAGTCCGACGATCGTATTGATCGGGGTACGGATCTCATGGCTCATGCTCGAGAAAAATCGATTCTGCGCCTTGTTCAGCGAATCGATCTCCTCCTTCTGCTCCAGCACGGTCCGTTGCTCACGCCGATAGATACGGATCATAAATGTAATCGTGACATAAAGCAGGAACCCCACACCGATCACAGACGCGATCGAATCCAGATAGGCCACGCCGATCGTGTGTCTTGTCAGCATATTCGGATGCAGGTATGACAACAGGTAGCAGGTGATCGCTGATCCGATCAGTAACGCCAGATGAATGATACATGCCGCGCCTCGCAGATTCAACCCGATGTATAAAAATGCGAAGGCAAACCAGATCGGCGTACATCCGTAGACACCGCCACCGGTGAAATACTCAACAGGCAACACGAAAAATATGATCAGAAGCGCGTTAATCACGCTTCCCACCGCTACAAAATTAAGCTTTACCCAAAGCCAGGAAAACAGGTACAGAAAGAGAATCGAAATACCAAGCACCAGGCATTTGAACACACTCTCTCCGATACAAATATTCCAGATAAATATAAACGTCAGAGTGACTGCCGAAGTGAGCGAGGTAAGCACATAGTTCCTTTCGCGCAGGCTGACATCCGTATCCGACATA
>JAEEGM010000128.1 GCA_016280325.1 Eubacterium sp.
AGATAAACACCTGGAACACCAGCACGACCCCGAGACCGAAAGCACAAAGCTTGTAAAACGGCTTTTTCATCTTCATGGCCACATTGACAAACATGATAAAACTGCTGATATATACGAGGATCAGACAGATCGCGAACGCCACTCCCAGTTCCTCCGCGATCGCCGAGAAGATAAAGTCACTCTCAACCACCGGCACACTCTGAGGAAGCCCCTGTCCGAGTCCCATGCCCATCACGCCTCCGGTGCCGATGGCAAACAAACTCCGACATATCTGATACCCGGCATCATTGATATGTCCCCACGGATCCCTCCACGCCATCACACGAATCTGCACATGAGAAAACAGCTTATACGCCACGACCGCCGCACCGGCACCGAGTCCGAGCCCGGCCACGATATACCACCACTGTCCGGTAGCAATATAGATCATCATCAGATAGGTGAAGAAAAATATCAGCGCACCGCCGAGATCCTTTTCCAACACCAAAACTCCCACATGCGCTGCCGCCATGATCGTCACCAGCACATTCCACTTGAAATCGTTCCTCTTTGCAAACATCGCCGCGATGAAAAAGACATAGATAATCTTGACAAACTCAGACGGCTGGAGTTCGAAACCGCCGATTGCGATCCAGTTCTTCGCCCCGTAATGCTCGACGCCAATCACAAACACAAGCGCAAGCAGCAAGAATCCGGCAACCGCATACGGAATCGCAAGTTTCTCCCAAATAGTAAACCGCTCGATCAGATACGGTACCAGCAGGCAAACCGCCATCGCCACACTCGCCATCAGAATCTGCTTGATCCCGTTATCAAGGTTCAATCGAATCTGCATAACAAACCCAATCATCAGACATAACATCATGTTATTCAGGATCAGCTTCGAAAGCCCCTGATAGATTTTTTGATACAAAATGATGAAAACGATATAAAATACCAGACAGAGTGCCAGGACAAACGCCAGCTTAACCGAAGGGTCTTCCAACATCAGAAGCGCCGCGCATAACAAGAAAAGCAGCACCGTCACCACTCGCTGCCCGCGATAGATCGCCAGCTTCTTCTCCTCGGTACTTCCGATAAACGAAGTGAAACTTAAGAATACGTAGATCACGATCATCAGAACCATGAAATATCGCGATATATCCGCAACAACTACAACCATTTTTCCAAAACCTCTCTGACTTCCTCCATTGTTTCAATTGAAAAATCCAGGCACACGGCCTTCCCTTTTTCAGGCTTCTCACTTGCCGGCTCCGCCGTGAGGACAAGACGGTAATCGCACCCCTCCGGCTTTACAACGACAAAGCGATCCTCCTTCGGCGTACGGATCTCGCCCTCCCGGAGCGGATGCGCGCTCGTCATCACCGGGATACGCCCGTAACTGCGCTTTGGTCCGCGGTGTACGCCCTGTTCCCTGTAAAAACGCTCCGCCAACGAATTCCACATATACATATTCTCATCCGACACCCGGATAAGCCCCGGACAATACTTCCTGCAAAAAACAAGACTTGCCATGCTGTTCACGATAAAGATCGGAAGGCCCATACGATCGGTCTCGAAATCCTGAGTCTTTCGATCCACACCTCGCGTTTCTTCGCCCGTGAAACGTGAAAAAAAGTCAATCATTTCCGCTTCCCGAAGCTTCCGATCCGCACCGCGCCACGCCCGTGGCAACGAAAACGCCCACCCAATATGTGACATCGTTTCACGACTTTCTTTCCACATCGTGTATATTTTTTCGACGGAAAGTGCCGAAAAACCGCTAAGTTTCACGTGTAACACGATTTTACGCCGTGAAACATGATGCAAAAATGTCAAGACAGGTTCCAGCTGTTCCATCGTGTGGATCCGAATCCAGACCTGCTGTTCGGAGAGCCATTTTTTCTCTCTGTCAAAGCGATCACTGTCGTATACCGGGTGTTCCTCCGCGGACGCCCCCGTCTCATCAAATCCACTCGCCTTTTTCCAGGCTGAGGTGACCGCCTTCTCAAACTCCGCTATCGCATCCCTTCGAAGGCTCTTGATAGCCTTCAGCGGGATAAAAGCTCCTTCCTCCATCTCAGCCGTCAGGTTCTCCCAATGATAATCCGTACCACCAAGCTGAACCAGGCGCTCACCGACATCATGCGATGTTACCGGACGGTTCGATGCCTGTTCTACGGCATCGCCCGTTACCGTCACCGAGATCTTCTTTCGGACATAATCGATCACATCCGATCGCTTGCCTTCTTCGCTTGGAGCCGGAAGAAACACCTCGCCCTCCACAGTAAGCTGCACCGCCTGACCTATCCTTCCAATCCATTTCCCGCGAAGCGACGTCTTATTTTCCTCGGTCTCTCCCTCAATCATTCGGCCGATACCATCTAAAAACCAGGCATTTTTCGTACGGCATACGATATCGCCTTCATTCACTTTACTGAATCCAATCGGAACATCCAGCCTGCCACCTGCAAATGACAGATCAGCAGCCGCCTGTCCCACCGTGAATTCATAGCCGGTCTCTCCCTCTGCATCCCGGATTGCCAGCACATCCCCCGCCTGGAGTTCCTCTGTCAAAACGATCGTCGCACTCTGATCCTTCACCTGCCTTGATCGGTTCACCGCCTCAACATGTCCGACCGGCAAACCGAAATGCCCTTTGACCTTCGGCTCGATCGTCGGTTCATCCGCCTCGGCAAACAGATAAGACGAGAAGAACCCACCACGATTATACAGTTCCATCGCACGTCTGCGATCCTTCCACAGCGGACTTTCCTTATCCTCCACAAGTTTACGATAATAATCAGCACCTTCGTCCAGAAAAATATCCACGTAATGGCGATAGAGATACGCAATATACGACGCGTATTCTTTGCGTTTCATTCGCCCTTCGATCTTAAACGAGTCAATCCCCGCCCCGATCAACTCGGGGATATGCAAAAGCGTCTCACTATCCTTCGCATTCAGCTCATAGAGAGGTCTTCCTCCGTCTCTTTCATACGGAAGACGGCACGGTCCCGCGCACATACCGCGATTGCCACTGCGCCCGCCGATATGCTCACTCATCAGACACCACCCGGAATAGCACACACATAAAGCGCCGTGAACAAACACCTCGATCTCCAGATCCGTTTGTTCTCTCGCGGTTTTGATTTCCTCGATCGAAAGCTCTCTCGCCGGTACAAACCTGGTCACGCCGTAGTTACGTAGAAGTTCTGCCTCCTCTCCGGAAAAAAGAGCCATCTGCGTACTGGCATGAAGCGGCAAAGTCGGAAACGCCTCATGAAGACGGATCAGCACACCGGGGTCCTGTACGATCGCGGCATCCAAACCAACCTCCACCAGAGGCTCCAACATCGGGAGAAAGTCCTCATTCAGTTCCTCATCGGTCAAAAGCGTGTTGGTCGTAAGATAAAGCCTCTTCCCATGTCTGTGGCAATCGGCGATTGCCTGAGAAATCTGTTCCACCGTCGGGTTCTCCGCGAAGGCTCTCGCCCCAAAGCGTGGCGCCCCTACATAAACCGCGTCTGCCCCCATAGCAATATCCGCATATATCGTTTCCAGCGATCCGGCCGGAGCCAGAATCTCAGGATTTTTCATCATTGCTGCCATACTCTTTGCTCCAAACAAGTGAAGCCCCGGCGGATTCCGTCGGGGCTGTCACTGTAACTCACCTGCTCTTTGTATTCTTAATCGTCGTTTCCAACTCTACAATCTTTTTCTCCGCATCGTTCAGTTTCTTCTGAAGTTCCTTGATCTTCGTCTCGTCCTTGCTGATCTGATCTTCTCTGGCGATGATCTCATGCTTCATGTCCAGAACCAGCTTGTCCTTCAACTCCCGATCACCGCGTATGTCATCCGCCACACGCTTTTCTTTGAAATAGTCATCCGCAATATTGATCGCGAGCAAAGCATTCCTCGTGTCAAGATCCAGCCGAACATAGCCTTTATTTTTCTTTAAAGCGCCAAGCTTTCGATTGATATACGTTGCTATATGCTGAAGGTACTCGTCGCTCTCAAATCCTGCAATCGTATAGGTGCGCCCGTCAATCAGCACATCGGTCATCGTCTGGTCTTGCATCCGTACTCTCCTCCAATACTCTCTCCGCGGGATACGCGGAACTCTGATAAAATCATTCTAACACAAATCGGGGTGTATTACAACTACAATTTCAGCGAAACTCATCATGGTACACCGCTTCTAAACAAACGGCTTTAACTACGATCCGTTTATCAGGAATACGCCATGCAACCAAGCCGGTGCTCTGTCCGGCATCATGGCAACAGATAGCGATACGCCTCATCCGTCACCACGCGCCCGCGAGGCGTCCTGGCAAGCAGTCCTTTTTGGATCAAAAATGGCTCGTAGACATCCTCGATAGTCCCCGCGTCTTCGCCAATACTGACCGCGATCGTCTCAAGCCCCACCGGACCGCCGCCATGATGATTGATCATCGTCATCAGAACCGCACGATCGACCGAGTCAAGTCCCAGTTTATCCACCTCAAGGATATCCATGGCCTTGTCAGCGACCTCCAGTGTGATCTCTCCGTCAAAACGGATCTGCGCGAAATCTCGTACCCGTTTCAAAAGACGATTGGCGATACGCGGTGTTCCCCTCGAGCGGCGCGCGATCGCCATCGCACCCTCCTCGTCGATCGGAACCTTCAGAACACGCGCCGAACGGATCACGATCTCGGCAAGTTCCTTCTCGTCGTAGAACTCCAATCGGTGGATCACACCAAAACGATCTCTGAGTGGTGCTGTCAGCATACCGGCTCTCGTCGTCGCACCGATCAGAGTAAAATGCGGCAAATCGAGTCGGACACTTCTGGCAGCCGGCCCCTTGCCAATCACGATGTCAATGCCGAAATCCTCCATCGCCGGATACATCACTTCCTCCACCTGACGGTTGAGGCGGTGGATCTCGTCAACAAAAAGGATATCTCCTTCGTTGAGATTATTCAGAATCGAAGCCATATCACCCGGCTTTTCGATCGCAGGTCCCGACGTGATCTTGATCCCGACTTCCATCTCATTGGCGATAATCTGCGCGAGTGTCGTCTTGCCAAGCCCCGGAGGACCGTAAAGCAGAACGTGATCAAGCGCCTCGCCACGCGCCTTGGCGGCATCAATATAGATTTTCAATGTTTCCTTCGCTTTCTTCTGACCGACATATTCGGCGAGAAGTTTGGGACGAAGGCTGTTTTCGATCTTATAGTCTTCTTCGATCAGCTCGGTGGATATCACACGTTTTTCCATCTTTAACCTCTACTCTTAAGCTCACTGCTATCAAATCGTTTTCAACGCATTTTTCAAGATGCTCTCGGTATCTGCATCCGCATTCAGGGCCACGACGCTCTTGACCGCTCGCATGGCATCGGAAGAACTGTATCCGAGCGCGACGAGAGCCTCGATCGCGTCCCTGGCGGCATCGGATGAGGTATCCGCCGTAACCGCTCCGCCGGCCGAACCCGGTGCGGCCACTCCGTCAGGCGAAAGGAAGTCATCGGAATCGATCTTATCCCGCAACTCAAGAACAATCTTCTCGGCTGTCTTTTTACCGATACCGGGCGACTTGGCTATCGCCTTGGAATCCTCGGCGAGAATCGCAAAACGAAGCGCGTCAACATCGAGCGTTGACAGGATCGAAAGACCGGCTTTCGGCCCGACACCGCTTACCGTGATAAGCATCTTGAAAAAGTCACAGGCATCTCTTGTCAAAAAACCATACAGCTGCATCGCGTCCTCACGCACATGCAGGTAGGTATATAGTCTTACTTCTTCGCCCGCGTGCGGCATCCGATCCAGTTCCGACGCAGGTACGAAGATCTCATACCCGACACCATTGTTATCTAACCATACATAGTTTTCAAAAATACTATCAATCGTTCCCTTGATATATCCTATCATAAAACGTTCCTCCACACGGAGTTTTTCCCAGAAAAACCAACTTCACTACATGTCGGCGGGTGAAAGCAACAACGCCCGTAACCGCATAACAACTACACTAAACAAGCGAATCAAACACCTTGAGAACAAACTGCGCCAGTTTTCTAAGGCGCGGTCTCTTCCGCCACTCCTCATACGAAACCTCATGGCTCACGCGAATCGTCTCACTGATATCGCTCTCCACGCTTCCGAGAAACTGCATATCATAAACCCAGATACCGTTTTCGTAATGCAGATAGAAGCTCCGATAATCCATATTCACGGTGCCGACGATCGCACAATGCTCGTTCATGATCACCTTTGTATGGATAAAGCCGGGCGTGTATTCATAAATCCGGATCCCATTTTTAAGCAAAACACCGTAGTTGTACTCCGTCATCATCTTCACACGCTTTTTGTCCGGGATGTTCGGCGTGATGATCCGCACATCCACCCCACGCGCCTTCGCCTCGATCAACGCCTCGATCAGGTTATCCTCAAGGATCAGATACGGCGTTGTCACATAGAGTTTACGCTCCGCGAACTGGATCATCTGCTTATACATCGTCGCGAAAAAGCTCCTCGGCCCCAAAGCCGGCCCGTCACGCAGCACATGGCAATACACGTCATTTTTCGGCGACATCTTATCGGACTTATAACGCTCATAATGGATCTCTTCGCGTGGCACACTTGCCTTCCACATTTCCAGAAACGCCAGCGTCATTCCCCAGACAGCATCTCCGGACACACGGATTCCCGCATCCTTCCAGACACCGAATCGCTCGATCAGATTCGCGTATTCGTCCGCGATGTTGAAGCCGCCCGTATACGCGTACTCTCCATCCACAACGATGATCTTCTGATGCGAACGGAAATTCATATACAGCTTATTCATATAGCGGCTGATCGGGTTAAAAACGACCACATCGATCCCTTCCGCTCTCAGATTCGAAGCAAAGCTCGTCGGCGTACGCATCAACGCCCCGAAGTCATCAAACATAAAGCGAATCTCGACACCTTCGCTTCTCTTGCGAAGCAACAGCTCGTGCAGCTTATCCCAGAGTGCTCCCTCGGCCACGATAAAGAATTCCAGAAAAATAAACCGCTTCGCGTTTTCCAATTTTTCAAAAATATCGTCGAGAACCAATTCACCCATCTCGAAGTACTTGACTTCATTATTTTTGCAAAGAGGCGATCCCTCCGCATCCATGTAGGCAGACATACGGGACGATACCGGGTGCTTGCGCCGGAACATCCCCGACACCTCAGGATACCGGATCTGATGGGAATCCACCTCCATAAAGCGATCTTCAATCTGTCGATTCAGCGGATTCGACTTGCCGACACGTCCGAACATAAAAAACATCACGATCCCGGCGATTGGCAGCACAACGCAGATAGACAGCCATCCAAACTTATAGGACATGCTGCGACTGCTGTTTGTCAGTATCAGAATAGCGAGAATCCCGCAGCCTTCCATAACCAGGAAAAAGAGTGAGGAAAACTGCCCCAACAGAATCGGTATCGTAATAATGATACCAAACTGCAAAATTACCAGTAACGCGATCACGCAGGCACGGATAAACCCACTACGGGAGCTTTCCACGCGCCCCTCCATTCCGCGAAGATGGACGAGCCGCCTATGATCACGCCATTTGATATTCTTGTCTCGCTTCGTCGGCATTCCTGTCTTCCTCCGTATCAGCCGCCACCGTGATTTTACACAGACGGCAGCCGGTTTCATTCACATACAGAGATAGTATAACATATAATTTTCGATTGCGCTACCCTAAAATGTATGATATGATAAAAAAAATACTACATATTGTAATCGGAGGCGCGCCATGAAGATTTTCACCAATACACTCCCGCTTGAGCCGGACATCGTATCACAGATCGGATGTCTGCTTCCCTGCGTGCCGGAAAAGGCCTGTTTTTTTGATATCGAGACCACCGGGCTTTCACCAAAGGTTTCCAATGTCTACCTGATTGGGGCCGCTTTTATCCGTGATGATCACATGGAAATCACCCAATGGTTTGCCGATGATTATGTCAGCGAAGCAACCCTTCTTGACGCTTTTGCCGAGGCGCTGACTGATTGCGAGGTCGTTATCCACTACAACGGAACCACTTTTGACATCCCGTATCTCACAAGAAAATACATTGAGCACGGTCGTCCCGATCCCTTCTTGAAGGTGGAAAGTCTCGATCTCTATCGTGAAATCAGCCGTTTTTGCAAGAAAACCAACCGGGATGCCGGCCGCAAAGGCGCCAATATTTTTCAAACAGAAAACCTCAAGCTTGTTACAATGGAAAAGCTCCTCGGATTTGATCGCGGACAGGACTTCTCCGGAAAGGAATGTATCCGGATCTATACTGAGTATATGCAGGAAAAATATGCGCATCACGATGAGACGCGCGAGAATCTGTGCGCCTCGCTGCTCTCACACAACCATGATGATCTGGTCGGCACCTGCCTGGCCGGTCAGCTTTTACTCTATACCGGACATCGGACGAACGAGCCCGAACTCACGCTTTCTGAAACCGAAGCTGTCTACACCGATACGCTGCCGGATGGTCTGACCTACCCGTTCGCGCTTCGCTACGCGGCAGGCGAAAACTCCGAGATTACATGCGAAAAGGATACGTTTACCCTTCGCATCCCGCTCTACGCCGGGACGCTTTGCCACTATTTTTCCGACTACAAGAACTACTTCTACCTTCCGGACGAAGACATGGCTGTCCACAAAAGCGTCGGTTCCTTCGTCGACAAGGATCACCGTATACCCGCGACCGCGGCCAACTGCTACGTAAAAAAAGAGGGAACGTTCCTCCCTCTGTCCGCGCCGCCGTTATCCTCTGATGTTCCGATTTTTCACAAAAAAAACGCCCCGAAGGGCGCTTGTTACATCGAGGCTCATTCAGCCTCCGTTGAGATGATCTCTTTCTTGTTGTAGCTGCCGCAGTTCTTGCATACGCGATGCGGAACCATCAGAGCTCCACACTTGCTGCACTTAACCAGCGTAGCTGAAGACATCTTCCAATTCGCTCTACGCTTATCTCTGCGTGCCTTGGATGATTTATTCTTAGGACAGATACTCATGTCGTTACACCTCCTTACTCCAGTCTTACTTCAAAGCCCGTCGAAACAGGGCTCTCTTAATCATTCATACGCGTTTCATATGGAAACATTCATTTCGCATAGAAACGCTCACTTGACCTATTATATAGGTATGTGTCCGTATTGTCAAGCAGTTTTTTCAATTCGGAGAATTATTCTCAAAAATACCTACTTCTTGGCCGGACTGTCCTTTAATACCATCACCGTATGATGGCCCTCCGCGACAAGGATATCTCCCCGTTTCAGATTATCACTGTTATCCAGGTACTTCTTGTCGGTATAGACCGTGAACAAGCCTGTATTTTTCAGCATTTTGGCCATATTCCCGGTATAGAACGTATCATTCGCATTCGGGAACGGCAAGGTTTTGTTGTACGCATAGTATCCACAGTTTACGCATACACGGATCAGCGATGAACAATCCGCCTCGCACGGTGTCTTGATCTTTTTCAACACCCAATCCACCTTCTTCGCCTCGTTGAAGCTGGTGTTTCGCTTGTCCTGAGCGTATCCGATATTATCATTGGCGCATGCCTGCTCCATCGCCTTGGCCATCAGATCGGCCACCTTTTCATCATTGCAGCGAACCATCTTGTTCCAACCGTTCTTGTACCAGGCTTTGATATACACCTCTCTGCCGGTCTGATCACCCGGAATACCGTTTTTGATTCCGGCCTTTTCATTGATCGACGCGTGTCCGATCGAAACCATGCTCTCATCCACAACAATCTTCGGAGCCTTGGTATAAGTCGGCGTAGCCGTTGCCTTCGGTTTGGTTGTTGCCTTCGGCGTTGTCGTTGCTTTCGGCGTTGCGGTTGCTTTTGGGGTTGCTGTTGCTTTGGGGGTTGCCGTAGCTGCCGGCTTCTTGGTCGCCTTCGGCGTTGCGGTTGCCTTCGGCTTCTTCGTCGCCTTCGGTGTTGCGGTTGCTTTCGGCTTCTTGGTCGCTTTCGGCGTTGCGGTTGCCTTTGGCTTCTTCGTCGCCTTCGGTGTTGCGGTTGCCTTTGGCTTCTTCGTCGCCTTCGGTGTCGCCGTAGCCTTTGGCTTCTTCGTCGCCTTCGGTGTTGCCGTAGCCTTTGGCTTCTTCGTCGCCTTCGGTGTTGCGGTTACTTTCGGTGTAGCGGTAGCCGCCGCCTTCTTTACCTTTACGACGCAGGAATAGGTCTTACCTTCCACCGTTCCGAATACGGTCACCTCTCCCTTCTTCAATCCCTTGATCGTAACCGTCTGGTCCGTCTTTTTCTTGAACTTGATCAGACTGTCCGCGTCCGCGTCCATCGACCACATTACCTTTTTATCCGCATTTTCCATCGTCAGCTTTTTCGTCTTGCCGACATAAACCGTCATCTTTGATTTGCTGAGTTCAATCTTCGACTTCACGGTCACGGTTTTTTTCGTGTCCGCGTTCGATACGGTCACCGGCGGGGCCGAAATCCCCAAAACCAGCGAAAGCGTCAATCCCAACGCACATCGACGGTACATTCCTTTCAAATTCTTTTGCATCATAACCTCCCAAGCTATCTGCGTTTACGGTTTCTTTCTCTCTTTATGGATTCAAACAAATCTGAAAGGAGACACAGTCTCCTGTGCCTCCCTGATGTCACTTAACAAGTGCTACTGTCTCACGACAGATTGCCAGTTCCTCATTTGTCGGAACGACGATAACCTTTACCTTGGAATCCGGTGTGGAGATCACGGTCTCCTCGCCTCGGATCTTATTCTTCTCCGGGTCGATCGTGATTCCCATATAACCGAAGTGTGCCATGATCTGGTCACGAACCACACCGTTGTTCTCGCCGAGGCCCGCGGTGAAAGCGATGGCATCAACGCCATTCAGCGACGCGATATACGCACCGATGTACTTTGCTGTACGATAGCTGAACACCTCGATCGCAAGCTCCGCCTTTTTATTTCCATCATTCGCTGCCGCCTCAAGATCGCGGAAATCACTGGAAACGCCACCGGACAGTCCGTATACGCCGGATTCCTTGTTCAGGATGGTCATCACTTCTTCCAGCGACTTATTCAGGCAATGTGCCAGGTATTCTACAATTGTCGGGTCCATGTCACCGCAACGGGTTCCCATGATCAATCCTTCCATCGGCGTCATCCCCATGCTGGTGTCAACCACCTTACCGTTCTCGATTGCCGACACACTGGAACCGTTCCCCAGGTGACAAACGATGATCTTGGAATGGTTCGGATCAAGCCCCAAAATCTCAGTCGCCCGCTTGGAAACAAAGCTGTGACTGGTTCCGTGGAAGCCGTAACGGCGAACCTGGTATTTTTCATAATACTCATACGGCAGACCGTACATAAACGCAACCGGCTCCATCGTCTGATGAAACGCGGTATCAAAAACGCCAACATTCGGTACACCCGGAAGCTTTGCCTCACAGGCGCGAACACCGATCAGGTTAGCCGGGTTATGCAGCGGTGCCAGGGGGCTGACCTCTTCCACGCCCTTGATGACCTCATCGTCAATGATCACGGACTTTGTAAACTTTTCACCACCATGCACGAGTCGATGTCCGATCGCATCGATCTCCTCAAGTGACGAAATCACGCCGTGTTCCGGATCGATCAACGCGTCGATCACCATACCGATTGCCACTTCATGATCCGGCATATCGCGCTCGATCACGACCTTCTCGCCGGTCTTTTTCGGAGTATGATTCAGTCTTCCGTCGATACCGATACGCTCACATAAGCCGACAGCCAAAGCCTCCTCGGTCTCAGAATCGATCAGCTGATATTTCAGAGATGAACTGCCGCAGTTTATTACCAATACTTTCATGTCAAATCCTCCAAGATTATTATTGTCGTGTTAATCCAAATCACAAGTCTTCCTTCAGGAAGGCATCCTCATCAAGCTCCAATGTCTCGGTCTTGTTCGGTGCAGGCTCTAACTGAATTTCCTGATTGTTATTTGGTTCTACCGCTGTATTATGCGCACCGGCCGAACTCTGATTTGCCGTCCCGCCGAGCTGAGCCATCAACTCATTCTGATTCCCCTCAATGATCGAAGCACTCTGCTTCAACGCATCCTGATATCGCTGATGAACTGCATCGGAATCCTTCATCGCCTGCTGAATATGAAGCTTGGCATCCGCCAGCAGATCATTGGTATAAGCAAGTGCACCACGACGAAGTTCATCGCTCTCCCTTTGCGCCTGCTCAAGAAGCATCGTCGCCTCCTCGTTTGCCTCGCGCATGATCTCCTCAGCACGTGTATAGGCCGCCTGCATAATCTCGCTCTCATCGAGAAGCTGATTCGTCTTTGCCTGTGCCTGCGAAAGCATCGTCTCCGCACGCTTCTGCGCATCATTCAGGATATCGTCGCGATTGGTGATAACCTTTTGGTATCTCCGAATCTCATCCGGCGCGGAAAGCCGCAACTCCTCCAGAAGATCCATCAACTCGTCCTTGTCCACCGAAACCTTGTTGTTGTAGATCCTGGACGGCTTGCAGGTGTCCAGATACTTGTAGATATCCTCAATTGTCTGTTCGATTTTTGATGCGTTCATCTGTCTCCTCCTAAAAAATATTCTGAACCTATACAGGTTATAATCGTTTCAAAAAAATATGCCGATTCGACTTATAATCCTTAACACGGACAACCTCATACATCGACTCATCAACATAATCAGGCTCCGTCTCGATCGCACTTTCAATAATGATCAGCGTGTCCTCCGAAACAAAAGGCGAATCCGAAAGCAGTCGAAGCAGCCTCGCCTCATAGCCTTTTCGATACGGCGGATCCGCAAAAATGATATCGAACGGATTCCCCTCCCGTCCGAGCGCCGCGATCGCCACGGCCACATCGGTCGCTCTCACATCTGCCTGATCGGCAAGCTTTGTCTTTTCCAGATTGGTTTTGATGCATCGAACCGCGTTCCGGTCGGTCTCAACAAACACCGCATGCGACGCTCCCCGACTGAGTGCTTCGATTCCGATCCCACCGGATCCGGCAAAAAGATCGAGGAACCGACAATCGTACAGATCATCCTGAAGGATGTTGAAAAGCGTCTCCTTGATTCGGTCCGTCGTAGGTCTCGTATCATCTCCGGGCGGTGCGATCAGTGGAATTCTTCTGGCCTTTCCGGCAATCACTCTCATAAATCTCTCCTTACTGCCGCGCCCGTGAAACGCTCCGTGAAACACTACTTAACTAGTTTACTATAAAATCGTATTTTTTTCAAGCATAAGAATTGAAAAGATATGCTTATTCTACCACAGTAGATCACAGAGTAACTTCCCCCATATATTGTGTTACTTTTTTCTGTAATCGCTCATTTTGATTTTTCGCGTCACGGAACGAACCTTTTTGATTTGTCAAGTCTTTTTCTGCGGAAAAAAGTTTTTCCAGAGAATAATTCTTCGCTTCTTCGGAAGCCGCCTCGAGTATCGTGGCGTCTTCATAAACATCCGCCAGGGCAAAAATCCTGTCTCCACTCTGCAACGTTCCAAACAGATCTCCCTGACCTCGCATCTTCAGGTCCTCACTCGCCACATGAAAGCCGTCATTGGACCGTTCCAGGATCTGCAGACGTTCTCTTGCTTCCTTGCTGTCCTGTCCCATCATAAAAATACAATACGACTGTGCACTGCCACGGCCGATCCGACCGCGCAACTGATGGAGCGCCGCCAGTCCGAATCGCTCAGCATTCTCGATCAGCATCGTGGTCGCGTTCGGCACATCGATTCCCACCTCAATAACGGTTGTGGAAACCAGGATATCGATCTCATGTGCCGCAAAGCGTTCCATGATCTCATCCTTCTGCTTGGGCTTCATCTTGCCGTGAAGCGACTCGATCCGTATCGCCGGAGGAAGTGCCTGCTTCAGTTCCTCGGCATAGATCGTCACATTCTCAAGATCGCTGTTCTCACTATCCTCGATCATCGGACAGATCACATAAACCTGCTCCCCGGCCTCGACTCTGTTTTTCATAAACACATAGGCGTTTGACCGATACCCGGTGTTTACGAGTGCGTTTTTCACAGGCAGCCGGTTCGCCGGCTTCTCGTCAATCACGGTCAGGTCCATATCACCGTACAGGATCA
>JAEEGM010000129.1 GCA_016280325.1 Eubacterium sp.
AAAGAGCACAGCAAAGCTGCATTCCATACGAAATTCGATCAATAATGAGTTTGACGGATTTTATCTTTTATATCAGCCGGTAGTTGATGCCAAAACAGAAAAACTGATAGGAGCCGAGGCACTTCTTCGGTGGAAAAATGATAAGTATGGCATGGTTCCGCCGGATGAGTTCATTCCTGTACTGGAAAAAGACCCGTTATTTCCTGTGCTTGGAGAATGGATACTTCATACGGCAATGACCGACGCAAAAAAAGTACAGGAGATACTTCCGGATTTCATTATCAATGTCAACCTCTCCTATGCGCAGCTCGAAAGGCCTGATTTTACGGACAGCGTATGGAATATAGTTAATAATACGGGATTTGATCCGCAAAAGCTCTGCCTTGAAATAACGGAAAGATGCAGGTTGCTTGACATGAAGCTCTTAAATAATGTCATGACAACGCTGCGTGCCGGAGGAATCCGCATTGCACTTGATGATTTTGGAACAGGGTTTTCGTCAATAGGGCTTCTTAAAAATCTGCCGTTTGACACGATAAAGGTTGACAGGGGATTTGTGCAGAAAATTGAGGAAGATGATAGGGAACGAAGACTTGTTTATAATTTCACCGATGCAGCCAGTATTTTTGGCTCCGATGTCTGCGTGGAAGGGATAGAGACATCCGGAATGCGAAATATACTGAAAGAGATGAGCATACATAGTTTTCAGGGGTACTTTTATTCCAAGCCGGTTGAATTAGGGGCTATTATTTCCAGCTTAAAATCGAAATATGGAGAGATGTGCTTTAAAAATCCTTAAAAGTGGGTTTTGATCATAAGAAGCAAACTTTTTCTTATCAGGAGCTTCCTGTATGGGAACAATAGTGAATCCAAATGATAAAGTATGCGGCACATGTAAAAACTGGGGTGGAGCAAATACCAGAGGAAGAGCTGGTTTTGGAAAGATAGAGTGTTCTCCAATGGCTCTAGGATGTGGCCATAAGGCAGTATCTAAAAATGCCTCATTTAGAGCGGAAGATGGGAAAAATTGTAGGCATTGGGAAAAAGGATAATGATTCAGAGTTTTGGATCATTTCATATTCTTGTAATATGAAGGGTGAAAATCCACTATTTTCAGAGATATCACTAAAGGGGCAGATTATCTGCCCCTTTTAGTTTCACCTTGTCATCGCCGGTTCTTTCTCCTTATCCTTGCTCTTTGACTTGGAGGAGGTCGACTTGGACTGATTTTTCTCGGCATCCGGGACATCCTGAGCCGGAGTGTCGACGGATTTGGTGTCCTGGCTCTGCGAACTCTTGGACTGTGCATCCTTTGAGACAGCGTACTCCTGCTCGAATGCGCCGAAGAGCTGCTCGCGGAACTCCTTGGTGACCGGAAAGGCGATCTCACGGTATACCGGCTTGCCATCCTTGTACTTCTCGGTACGATAGTCCGGCATTGAGATGAACATTCCGTTCTTACCCTCGACCATCTTCACGTTGGAAATGACGAAGTTATCCTCAAGGAAGATGCGTCCGAGGCCACGCAGGCTCGAATCCTCGCGCTTCATCGGAGTTACCTTGACGGTGAATCTCAGCGGAGCGGTGTCGGTGCCGATGTCCATACCATTTTTGCCAATGGACTGGCGCTGGTTGAAGGCCTCGAGGATATTGCCTACGAGTTCGTCATAGAACTCTTTCGTGATCGGATTGCAGACATCGCGGTAAACCGGTTCGCCCTTCTCGGTGACCTCGTTGGTGCGATAGGACGGCATGGAGACGAAAAGCTCGTCGGAGTCGCGTCTCTGGATGATGGCGATGTTGCGTACCAGGATGCTGTCGCCAAATGTCACGGTGGCGAAGCCTTTGATCTGGCTGTCATCACTCTTGACCTCATTGATTTTGATGTTGTATTTCATAATAATCTCGCTTTCTCAGCGTTTACGCTGATTGTGCTGCCGAAGCAGAGTTTGATGTGTCATTTGGAAACGCCGTAGCCGTACCTCCGGGGAGGCTTGGCGCAGGCGTTTCATCTATCTGCGGAACGCATGTTGCCACAAACCGTCTAGTCCCATGGTATGCGCAGGTAAAGAGCGTAAGGATCTCGTTTTCATTTTTCTTCCGAACCGAGGGATCATGCGGCGCTACCACCCGGGTGGATTTAACGCAGTAGATGCGCGATCTTTTGTCCTTCGTCGTTATCTTGACCTGTGCACCCTTGCGGATGTGACTCAGCGTCGTAAAGAACAGCCCCCGACTGCTTCCGTTGTGCCCGCAAAGGACGCAATTGCCTTTTTCGAGCAGTCCTGCCGTTTCAGGCAGGTGACCGATGCCTTTGGAGAGCTGCGCTTCCGTAGCGCCTTCATAGATGGGATACCGAATGTCGAGATTGTCGATCTCGATGATGCCGATGGCGTCTTTTGGTACCCCTCGCCCCTTGCTTGTCGTAGTGATATCCTCGTCATCCGGGGCGGTCTGCTCATCGAGAGGGATCTCCGACGGAGTCTGCCCCTCGACGAGCGTGTTATCATTGTTTCTTGTAAAAAATGGAATTGCCATAATCCCGATGATGAGGATGATGACAATCCATGGTGCTTTGTCTTTGATCTTTTTCATGTGAACCTCCTAACCTATGTATGGTCTGCCGTAGAAGACGACGCTTCCTGTCCGGAGCGGATCCATCACGACGCCTCGCCTTGGGTTGGCTGCGTGGATCATTTTGCCATCGCCGGCATAGATCGCGACATGGGAAATGTTCTTATACCTGTCGTTCTTCTCGTAGGAGTAGAATATCAGGTCGCCCGGTCGCAGATCCTTTTGGTTGATGATCATACCGTGTTCAGCGCAATATCGCCCCTGTTCGGCAGCTGTGCCGGGGAGTTCCAAACCGAATTCACGGTAGAGACGCAGGGCGAAGGAAGAACAGTCATAGTATCCTTCATCGAAACGCCTTGCCTGGCTGTAGTGACATCCGAGCTTAGTCATACCGAGCTGGACGACATTCATACCGATCTCACCGGAGCCGAAGATGGATGCTTCTTCCTCCATCAGCGCCCGGATCATTTTTATCTGATCTTCGTTAAGGTCGGAGTGAGCCGCGATATAGTCCTCATAGGTCAGGTTGTGGACGATGATGCCCTCGGGCTTGACCGTGATGGTATCGGCTTCATCTTCACTACTTGTGCCTGACACATCCGGTTCGCCGTTGTCGGTGCCATCATCTTTGTCTTTATCCGGCTTTTTGATCTTTCCGTTTTTATCTGCAACGAAGACTTCGACTTTTCGACGTCCCCAGGAATCGAGTTCATTGTGGTGTTCATAAAAAATATCAAACTCGTTGCCGTATTTATGCAGGTCGCCGGTATCTTCGACCGTGTAGACCTTGCCTTCGATCACGACCTTGGTTCCCATAGGGACGATCGGATCATAGGCATCCACGGCGATGGTGTGATTCGGCTTGGCTTTCTTCCCCGATGCTGTTGCGTGACCATGCGGGCCCGAGCATTCCTTACATGGACAATATGCCGTGACATACACTTTTCCGAGACTTTCACCGACTTTGATTTG
>JAEEGM010000130.1 GCA_016280325.1 Eubacterium sp.
AGAACTACCAAGATCAAGATCGACGCGGTCAAGTCGGGAGAGGAAGCACTGCAGTTAGTAAAGAAGCACAAGTACGATATAATCTTTTTGGATCATAAGATGCCGGAAATGGATGGCCCGGAGACGCTGGAGCGAATGAAGGATCTTGATGGAAATATGTCTATCGCGACGCCGGTCATCTCGCTGACGGCCAACGCTCTGACGAACGCCAGAGAAGAATATATCCGCGCCGGCTACAAGGACTACCTGTCCAAGCCGATCCGTCCGGATGAATTGGAGGATATGCTGTTTATCTATATTCCGCCTGAGAAGATCCGTACGGTGCCGATTGATGCGTCGTGAGAAAAATGAAGGCAGTGTGTGTTCTGAAGGCGGCGTGTGTGCCATATGGCATGCCTGCTGATGTGAACTAAGTGTGGTGCCTGCCGGTGCCGCAGTTGATGAAAGGGGAGAGCAGATGGAGTTTGTATCAAATCTTTTGGAACGCGTAAACCCGGTATATAATACCGCCAAAATGACTATTTTTCAGCTTGCTGACATAGGCGATGAGGATGCGTCAAATATCGCGAAAAAGCTGGGGCTGACCTACGAGGATACGCAAACCGGCGAAGGCGTGGAGGGTTCTGAGGAGCAGCGCAAGATCAGCGGCGTCATGATGGAGACCAGATATCGCACGTCAGCCATCATGGCGGAGAAGTGCGGAAGCGGTACGTTGATTGATCTGCCCTGCGGGTACACGCCTCGCGCGATCGAGATTGCAAAGAAGAGACGTCCGTACTACGGACTGGATCTGCCGGCGACGATCGCTGATATCGAGTGGGTAAACTGGGAACTGACGCCGCAGGAGTTCAAGAGTTTTATTCACTACCATGGGGTAGACGCTACCAATTACGAATCCCTGGAAAAGGTTCTGAATGATATTGAGGGCGAACTCTGCATCACGACAGAGGGCCTTTTGATGTACTTTACGGATTCCGAGGTAGATGCGCTGTGTGACAATGTGCGAAAACTTCTGGAAAAACACGGTGGTTGCTGGATCATGAGTGATCCGGAGACGACGATCCAGTATGTGCTGACCGCGCAGACGCTCTATGGAGACCGGTTCATGGAGTTTATGATGGCGTCGAAGCAGCATGTTACGGAGAAGTCGGATGTTGAGGTTGGACAGGCCCGTATTCTTGTTAAGCCGGGTGCTGATATCGAAAACGGGATGAAGCAATCGATGGGGATTCTCGCTTCTCACGGACTGAGGGTGGAGCGCCTGACGGTAGCGGACTATATGCCGGAACTTGTGAGTCTGAAGGATGATCCGGAGGCTGCCGCTGCTTACAAGGAAGCGATGAAGCAGTGCGCGTACTGGAAAGTGACGCTGGCGGACGGCGGAGCGGTAGCGCAGGATGGCGGATCGCAGGCAGCGGGTGAGGACGCATCGGATGTTGCTTCCCGCTCTCTGAAAGATAACGGGGGCGAGGCGTTTGATGTTCGCGCCACGATGGACGGTGAAAAACTTGTGATGACTCTGATCGGCCGTTGCGATACGCTGACCTCACCGGAGGTTCTGAGTCTTTTTGAAGAGACCGAAGAGAAGGAGACGATCGGTGGTGTGCAGGTGGATTGTTCATCGCTTGAGTATATCTCCTCAGCGGGCTTAAGGGTCCTTCTGATCATGCATAAAAGATGTCCCGACGGCGTGCGTATGACCGGGATGAATGCGCTTGTTGTGGATATCCTGGAACAGACCGGATTCGCGGATATTTTTACACTGGAAGAGTAAACCACCGCATCGACGCGTTCAGGCGCCTTGCAGGATGGAAAAACATCCTGCGTAAAATGCCTGGATATTTGAAAATGGCAACACTAGGAACGGGAGAAGAATATAGTGATTGAAGTCAGACACCTGAAAAAAGAATACCCGAATGTGACGCCGTTGAAGGATGTCAACACGGTGATCAACGATGGGGATATCGTTTCGATCATCGGGCCGTCGGGTACCGGAAAGTCGACATTTTTGCGCTGCCTGAATCAGCTCGAGACGGCGAGCGCGGGCGAGATCATCGTGGATGGTGTCGATATTTTGAAGGATAAAAATAACCTGGCCGAGCATCGTAAAAATATGGGCATGGTGTTTCAGTCCTTCAATCTTTTTGCGCATAAAATGATCGTTGAAAATATCATGTTGGCACCGATGAAGGTTCTCGGGAAGTCGAAGCAGGAGGCGTACGATGAGGCATTGAAACTGCTCGACATGGTGGGACTCAAGGATAAGGCGCTGAACTATCCGGATGAACTTTCCGGCGGGCAGAAGCAACGTGTGGCGATCGCGCGGACGCTGGCGATGCATCCGCGTGTGATTCTTTTTGATGAGCCGACTTCTGCGCTGGATCCGACGATGGTTTCGGAGGTGTTGGAGGTTATCCGTGATATCGCGAAGACCGGTGTGACCATGCTTATCGTCACGCATGAGATGCGGTTTGCCAGGGATGTCTCAACGCGTGTTTTTTATATGGATGAAGGCGTGATCTATGAGGATGGGACGCCGGACGAGATTTTCAACCACCCGCAGAAGGAGAAGACGAGGCAGTTTGTCTTCCGCATCCGCAGTTGGGAGTGGGAGATCCACAGTACTTCGTTTGATTCGTATGAGATGGGGGCTTCGTTGAATGCTTTTTGTCAGCGGCAGTATTTCAGTATGAGAGTGGCGATCGCCACGAGTTCGATAGTCGATGAGGTTTTGCTGGGTTACCTGATCAGAGTGATCCGCGAGGCGGATAAGCCGGAGGCAGACAGGACGGGGGCGAACAAGTCGGCCACAGACAGGTCGGAGGTGAACAAGTCGGCCACAGACAGGTCGGAGGTGAACAAGTCGGCTGTAGACAGGTCGGAGGTGAACAAGCCGGCCGTAGACAAGACCGGGGCATGGAGCCTTCGGGTGTCTGTCAGTGGTGGCGAGGACGGCAAGGATGTCAGAGTAATCCTGGATTGTCGCGGGTGCGAGGCCTTCCGCGAGGAGATTCTTGGCAATACGCTCGATGAGGTCTCGGAGAAGATCGTTTCCAACTTCGCGACGCGCGAGGAGAGTGACGACGAGATGGTGATGGTGTATAGGGTGAAGGAATAGGTTGCCAACACCGATGCTTTGGTTTGGTGCTTGTAGGCATGGAGTGTGCCGAGTGAAAGGGAGGCTTAGTGTGAAAAAGCGCATTGGTATGCCGGTTTTTCACACGGCGATTTGGGGCGGAGCGTCA
>JAEEGM010000131.1 GCA_016280325.1 Eubacterium sp.
GATCCGATTGACAGTCTTTCAAGGAAGCGGTATAATATACCCAAGAATTGAAAGGTTAAAAGTTTATGAAGATACAGGCAGGTCACAGTTAACGTAAACCGATGCGTCGGAGGGCGTGTGTTGGTTTTGCTGTGGCTATTTTTATGCTTGTTTCTCAGTTCGTGATTCCTGTCACCGGGACGACACCCTCGCTGGCGACGCAGACGGTTGCGGATCAGACAGTCACGGATCAGACGGTCTCCGGTCAGGCGGCATCCGGTCAGGCTGCTGTCGAGGACGCGCTTGGAAGGATTCAGTCGTATCAGGGATGTCCGGTTATCGCAGGGACGTTCAGCTATCGCGGAGCAGGTTCTTCGACCGATACGAGAGGACGATTTTTCTACTCGGACGGGTACTTCAAAGAGAGTGCGACCGTGTATGATGTCCATCTGGCTTCGATGTCGATGTGTCTGGCCGGAAGCGCGATGGCATCCTACGAAGGGAAGCTGATCGCCTATCGCAACAAGTCAACCAATGCCAGAGAATTGCTGGATCGTATCGGCTGTACGGATATCTGCGTCAATACAGATTTTGTAAGCAAGCCAGGCGAGGATACGATCGGTGTGGTTCTCGGTCGCAAGCAGATTACACTTGATGGTCAGACCTACACGTTGATCCCGATCGGAATTCGAGGTGCCGGATATGAGAAGGAATGGCTCGGAAACATGAAGGTTGGCGACGAAGGAGACGCGGAGGGATTTCGCAAGGCTGCCGACAGAGCAAAGAAAACGGTAGAGAACTACTTGAAAGAATACGCGATCGATCCGTCGAGAACGAAGTTTTGGATTGCCGGATTTTCCCGCGCCGGAGCGGTGACGGATCTGTTGACGAAGGAACTGACGGACGCCTACGACACATCAGGCGCGAATGTATACGGTTATTCATTTGCCACCCCACAGGGAGCGTACAACAAGGAACGCAGTTATCCCAACAGTCACTGTACGATCAATCGGGAAGACTCGGTTCCGATGGTGGTTCCGTCCTACATGGGCTTTTCGCATTACGGGGACGAGATTATTCTTGAGGATACGAACATGGACTTTCAGTCCTACGTGGTAAGAGTGGAATACGCCATGGAGTGGCCGGTCAGTGTGCCGCAGGGGATCGAATTCGTGGAGTCGAATCGCTTTACCTCACAGGCGGAATACATTCAGGAACTGATCGCCACGGTGCAGGCTGCGGTGGCGCCGGACAGAGAGTCTTTTTCGAAAAAAAAGATCGAGGAGGGAGAGACGCTCGAGGAGGTCCTGTCGAGGCTTCTGAAGTTTCTGATGACCTCGTCTTCTGAGCACATCGGTGAGGTGGCTGCTTCCGTAGCGGGCTTCCAGCAATATCTGGGTATCAAAGGGCTCTTTCGCCTGGATGATATGATCGATGCCGTGAAGGAAGGTATCGCGACTAAACCGCAAGAGGAGAGGGACGAGCTTTACGCGGCGCTTTGGAAGTGGTTCGGGCCCGGCCTTGAGCGATCTTTGACAGATGAAGAATATCGGTATGTCGGTGGTATGTGGAAGTCGTTGGTTTATATCCTTTTTGAGATCGCGCACTACGACTATGTTCAGTCCGGAAAGGAAGGGTTCGCTCTGATCGGGACGATGATGAAAAATATGCAGTCGATCGGACAGGCACATACGCCGGAAAAATACTTCGGTCTGGTTCAGAACAAGGATGATTTTTACATGGGACAGACGGGCAATCCGGCGGGGAAGCCGGAGGAGTCATTCCGTGTCGGCGAGGCGGCTGATGTGGATGCCGTCATCTATCAGGGGGCCAAGCCGGTGGCTGTGATGAAGCAGGGGAGACTGGCTGCGTCGAAGGAAGAGTCGGTCTGTGTTTGCCGCGTGAGCGACAAGGGAAGTGACCTGAAGCCGAACGCGGACGAGACCTTGTATCGTAACCCGGATCCGGACACCGAGCGTGCGGTCGCGCTGGCGCCGGATACGACGTACGAGGTTGAACTGATCGCCGGCGATCGTGGTGAGGATGTCGAGTTTCAAAAATGGATCGACGAGAGTGGGCGGGAGGTTTCTTCCAGCCCGGCCTACACGGTGATCGTGGATCACGGTAAGACGACACATCAGATGCTTCGGCCGGTCTATCGCACGATCCCGAGCGTGACAGAATCGACGCCGGAACCGGGTGCCGGGAAAGAAGGCGGTAGCGGGCTATGGCTGTATTCGCTCCTCGGCGTGCTTGCCGTGGGTGGTGGTGTCGGAGGAGGCCTCTATGTACGGAAACGCCGTCGGATGCGCCGATAGAAACGGTAGAAAGAAAACTGATTGCGAAGGGCAGAAAAATATGATATAATATCTATTTGCGAATGCGCATAGGAAAGAATACAGGAGGAAAGAACGAATTTGGAGGATAAGAGATTTGCGCTGCTGATCGATTCGGACAACGTTTCGGCGAAGTACATCGACGTGATTCTCGACGAGATGACAAGGCACGGCATTGTGACCTATCGCCGCATCTATGGAGACTTCACGACTAACCAGATGCATCGTTGGAAAAATGAACTCGCCGAGCGTTCCATCACACCGATCCAGCAGTTTCAGAATACCACCGGGAAGAACTCGACGGATTCCGCGCTGATCATCGACGCGATGGATATCCTGTATGAAGGTAATGTCGAAGGGTTCTGCCTGGTATCATCGGACAGTGACTTTACGAGGCTGGCGTCAAGACTCAGAGAGTCCGGAATGGAAGTCGTCGGCATGGGTGAGAGCAAGACGCCGAAGTCGTTCCGCGGGGCCTGTTCGGTATTTACGGACATCGAGCTTTTGCTGGATGCGGAGAACGGAAAGAGCGGAAAGAAGAAAAAGCAGAATATCGTGTCGCAGAAGAAGATTGCCGATGCGATCATCGAGGTCATCACGACCAATGAAAACAATGGAAAAGATACGGGACTCGGTGAGATCGGAAGCGCACTGGTTAAAAAGTATTCCGATTTCGACGTGCGAAACTACGGATACAGCTCCCTGTCCAAGTTCATCGAGGAGATGGATGGGTTTGAACTTCGCCGCAACAAGTCGACCGTAACCGTGGTCATGAAAAATGACACCTCCGAGATCGTGGAATACGCGATCAAGTGTGTGGATAAGGCCGGGATCGAGGGGCTGGATATCAGTCAGCTTGCCAACAAGGTGTATGAAAAATATCCGAATTTCCAGTCTTCAAAATTTGGTTATGCCACCTTCCAGAAATTCATTCACAGTATTGCGGAGCTGCAGGTGGAGAAGCTGGAAAACAATCAAAAAAATGTTTACATACGTCGCGAGTTTTTCGACTACGACGATGAGTGAAAGGAGCAACAAACATGAGTGAAAGTAAGGTCATGCTGGGAAACGAGGCGATCGCCCGCGGCGCCTACGAAGCCGGCGTCAAGGTGAGCGCCGCTTATCCGGGAACTCCCAGTACAGAGATCAGCGAAAACATTGTTAACTATCCGGAGATCTACGCGGAGTGGTCACCGAATGAGAAGGTGGCAACCGAGGTTGCGATCGGAGCGTCAATGAGCGGTGTACGCGCGATGGCTTCGATGAAGCACGTGGGGCTCAACGTGGCATCGGATCCGCTCTACACGGTAGCCTATATCGGATCGAACGGCGGGTTGATGATCGTCGTGGCAGACGATCCGGGACTCTACAGTTCGCAGAACGAGCAGGACACCAGAGCGATAGCAAGAGCTGCACTGGTACCGGTTCTCGAACCGTCAGATTCGCAGGAGGCCAAGGACTTTGTCGGCGAAGCTTTTCGTATCAGTGAAGAATATGACACGCCGGTAATCCTGCGTACCACAACGCGTCTGGCACACAGTCAGGGACTGGTAGAACTGAAGGATCGGGTTGTTCCCGATGACAAGCCGTATGAGAGAAATGCCGCTAAAAATGTCATGATGCCGGGGAACGCGATCAAGCGTCATCTTGTGGTAGAAGATAGGATGAATCGTCTGGAAAAAGACGGTTCGGATTTTGCGATCAACCGTGCTGAATACGGCGATACCAAGATCGGATTTATCACCAGTGGTATTCCGTATCAGTATGTAAAAGAAGTCTTTCCGGAAGCGTCGGTGCTGAAACTCGGAATGGTCTATCCGCTTCCGAAGAAGCTCATCGAGGAATTCGCTTCCAAGGTTGACAAACTGTACATTTTTGAAGAATTGGAACCGGTGATCGAAGAGCAGGTTAAGGCTTGGGGCATCGACTGTGTCGGTAAAGAAATCTTTACCAAGCAGGGCGAGTACAGTGCCAACCTTTTACGTGAAAAACTGCTGGATCAGTCGGTAGATACCAAAGCGTATCCGGATCTTCCGGCACGTCCGCCGATCCTTTGTCCGGGATGCCCGCACCGTTCGACCTTTACGGTGCTGAAGAAGCTGAAACTTCACGCGGCCGGTGACATCGGTTGTTATACACTCGGCGCAGTACCGCCGCTTGGTGTCATCGATACGACGGTTTGTATGGGGTCGAGCATCTCTACACTTCACGGAATGGAGAAGGCCAAAGGAAAAGACTACATCAAGAATTGGGTGGCCGTGATCGGTGATTCCACCTTCATGCATACAGGTGTAAACTCGCTCATTAATATGGTTTACAATCAGGGCACCGGAACCGTTATTATTATGGACAATTCCACGACGGGAATGACGGGACATCAGGACCACGCCGCTACCGGAAAAACGCTTCAGGGCGAGGAGGTTCCGGCGATCAATATCTTCAAACTCTGCCAGTCGATCGGTGTGAAAAATGTCGTCGAGGTAGATGTTTTTGATATCAAAAAATTCGAGCAGGTTGTTAAGGATGAAGTGGCCAAAGATGAGGTGTCAGTTATCATCGCCTGCGGTCCGTGCGCGCTGCTGAAGGGAATGAAGTTCCCGAATAAGTGCGTACCGAATCCGGAAAAATGTAAAAAGTGCGGAGCCTGCCTGCGACCGGGTTGTCCGGCTCTGACGAAGAATGAGGATGGAACGATCGCCATCGATGAGACGATGTGTAACGGTTGCGGACTGTGTAAGGGCCTGTGTCCGTTCGAAGCAATCGATATGGTAGAAAAGTAAAGAGAAAGGTCAGGATACCAACTATGGAAACAAAGAATATTATGATCGTCGGAGTCGGCGGTCAGGGAACGCTTCTTACCAGCCGCATTCTCGGTGGGATCATCCGAAAGGGCGGCTATGATGTCAAGTTGTCCGAGGTGCATGGAATGGCACAGCGCGGTGGCTCTGTCGTAACCTATGTCCGCTACGGCGACCATGTGTATGAGCCGATCGTTGAGGAGGGGACGGCCGATGTGCTGATCGCCTTTGAGAGATTGGAGGCCATGCGCTATGCACATTTTTTAAAAAAGGACGGCGTTATGATCGTCAATGATCAACGCATGGATCCGATGCCGGTTGTGATGGGAGCCTGCGAGTACCCGTCGGACATCCTTGAGACGCTTGAAAAAGAGCATCGTGTCATCTCGATCGACGCGATGGAGGAAGCAAAAAAAATCGGCAACGCCAGAGTGTTCAATACGATCATCATCGGACTTGCCGCCAAGAACATGGACTTTGAAAAACAGCAGTGGTTAGACGTGATTGCCGAAACGGTTCCTCAGAAAACGATAGAGATTAATCAAAAAGCCTTTTTGGTAGGCTATGAGGCTTGACACATGGCAGAAACGAAGGTCATTGATTTTCATACCCATACCTATCCCGACGAGATCGCGGAGAAGACCGTAGCCAAGCTCGGTGAAGAAGCGGGCGTTAAACCGCATACCGACGGGACGGTGCACGGACTTATTGAGTCGATCCGCACGGCCGGGATTGATGTTGCCGTGATCCTTCCGGTTGCGACAACGCCGCACCAGGTGGCGACGATCAATGAGTCCGCATACAAGACCAATCTGACATCCGGGCGAAAGGGATTGGTGTCTTTTGGCGCGATCCATCCGGACTCACCGGATTATAAGCGTGTGCTGAGAGGCATCGCTTCGTTGGGGCTGAGGGGTATTAAACTCCATCCGGATTACCAGGGAACAATTTTCAACGATATACGCTACAAGCGGATCATCGATACGGCTTCTGATCTGGGGCTTTACATCGTTGTGCATGCCGGTGTGGATATCGGAATTCCGGATCCCGTTCACACGACACCGACGATGGTACGTGAGGTCCTCCGTGATACGGGATCGGATCGTCTGGTCCTGGCGCACATGGGCGGATGGTGTATGTGGGATGAAGTGATGGATAAGCTGGTTGGAGAAAACGTGTATCTTGACACGTCCTTTTCAACACCGGCCGCTGAACCAAAGGCGGATGAGTTTATCGGAGGACGTACGGACTTCCCTGAGATGCTCGGTGAAGAGAGATTTGTTAAAATGGTCCGGGCGTTTGGTGCGGAGCGGATTCTCTTTGGATCCGATTCACCCTGGGCCAGTCAGAGGAAGAGCCTCAAGTGGATCGAGCATACATCGCTTCACCGTGAGGAGAAAGAGATGATACTCGGTAAAAATGCGGAGAAATTACTGAAGCTTAAAAAACGTGGATAAGCGGAGGAATAGCATGAAAAACAAAAAAGATGAGTTCAAAAAGTTGGAAGAAGAGATGGTCGAGAAGGGGTCCTCGGTGACGCCGACGGAACGACCGAATCCACCGTCTGCCGATGATATCGAGAAGGCGCTCGCGCGGCATGAACTTGAGCGTGAGAAAACTGAGGATCCGACGTTTGTATCTCCGGAGGAACAGGAAGCCTCCCGAAAGAAAAAAAAGAAGATCGTTTTGATCGTCGTTATTGTGGTTATTTTGGGACTTTTGGGAGCCGGTGGATTCGTTGCGTGGCGGATGCTCGGACCGAGTACGGCGACCGCGGATCTGAACAAGGAATTCAACCTGGGAGAGGATGAAGTCGCCCTTATTGTTGACGGCGTGCTCTCGGAGGAAAAGGGGCGCGTGGTTGACGGAGTAACGTATATTCCCGAGAAGGTTGCCACCTCTAACATGGACGAAAGGATCTATGTTGACAGCAAGGAGAAGATGATTTCCTATGCTACGGAAGAGGGGGTAACAGACTATAAAATAGACGAAGAAAAAGACGGAGAAAAACCGCTTGTCGAGATAGAAGGTAAGTTCTATATTTCTCTTGGTTTTATTTCTCAGAATGCCACCTGTGAGTACACGGAATATGATTCACCGAAACGTATTGCGATTTTCTCTGACCGTTCCAAGAGTTACTCGATCGCGACTCTGGGCAAAGATGAGCGTGTGCGGAAGGGACCGGGGAACAAGTATCCGTATATGATTGATCTCAAGGAAGGCGATGAGGTCTTCGTTTCGATAGATCGCAAGCAGGAAAACGAATTTCAACCGGTTGTTACCAAGGACGGGATCATCGGTTATATTCCCAATGATTCCATCAAAAAGACGGAGTCAAAAACACTTGATTTTTCCAAGGAAGCATCTTCGTTTACACAGAAGACGATTGACGGCACACTGTGTCTCGGATGGCACAATCTCGGTGACAGAAAAATAGAAGAGCTTCCTTCGAGCGTCGGCATGACCAAGAAGCTGAACGTGCTGGCTCCGACCTGGTTTATCCTGAAAGATAATAAAGGAGGAATATCCTCCATCGCCAGTCACAGATATGTGAATAAGGCACATGAAGCCGGCCTAAAGGTATGGCCGACGGTTCGTGATTTCCCGACGAAGGACCTGAAACTTCAGACGGTTCTCGGCAAGGCGACGACGAGAAGAAAACTGATCGCCAAGTTGATCGGGAAAGCGAAAAATTACGGATTTGACGGAATCAATATTGACTTCGAGAAGGTGAAGGCAAAGGCGGCAAAGGCGTATCTTCAGTTCCTGCGTGAGCTTACGATCGAAGCGCACAAGGAGGACCTGATCATCTCCTCGGACAACTATCCGATCCGTGAGTATAATATGTATTACAATCCATCCGAGCAGGGACGTATCGTGGATTATGTGATATTTATGGCGTACGATGAGCATTATTCGGGCAGCGAAGAAGCGGGCTCCATAGCCTCTCTTCTCTATGTGCAGGACGCGATTGCGAAGGCTGTGCAGCGTATCCCGAAGGAGAGAGTTGCGGTCGGACTTCCGTTCTTCACGAGACTTTGGCTTGAGTCTACAGAGGGGGATGACCTGAAACTCTCCAGTGAAGTCATGACGATGGCTGAAGCCGAGAATTGGGTATGGAGCAAGGGCGCCAAGGCGAAGTGGAACAAGGAGCTGGGACAGCAGTACGCGGAGTTGAAAGTGGGCAAGAATAAGCTCTACAGACTCTGGATGGAAAACGAGAGATCGATCAAGAAAAAGTTATCCGAAGTGAGGAAGCAGGATATCGCGGGTGTGGGCTTCTGGTCACTGGGATCCGAGCGTGCGATCACTTGGGAAACGATCGACAAATCCTTGAAATGACACTTGTAAACGTGACAAAAATATGGTAAACTAGGTGATGTGTATGCAAACACGTGTTATATCGTGGGACAAGACAGGAGGCTACGAAGCTTCCGATCTTCGTGAAGCGGCTAAGATACTTCGTTCCGGTGGCCTGGTGGCGTTTCCGACGGAGACGGTTTACGGACTGGGCTGCGACGGAAGAAACGAAGAGGCGGCGGCCAAGGTCTACGAGGCCAAGGGGCGTCCGAGCGATAATCCGTTAATACTGCATATTTCCGAGAGAGAAGAGCTGGATGATCTCGTTACGGAGATTTCGCCGTTGGCGGAAAAGCTGATGGATACATTCTGGCCGGGTCCGATGACTCTCATTTTTCGAAAGTCGGATCAGGTGCCGGATGCGATAACCGGTGGACTGGATACGGTAGCGATCCGTATGCCGGCACACGCGGGTGCGAGAGAACTGATACGGGCAGCGGGGATTCCCGTCGCGGCACCCAGTGCCAACCTGTCCGGACGACCGAGCCCTACGACGGCGGATCACGTGAAAGAAGATCTGGACGGCCGTGTGGATATGATTATCGACGGCGGGGAAGTCGGTATCGGTTATGAGTCGACGATCCTTGATATAACCGGAGTTCGTCCGGTGATCCTAAGACCGGGATTTATCACGGGGGAGATGATCAAAGAGATCATCGGGGAGGAAGGCGACGAGCCGATCCGTTCCGCTTCGGAGACCGGAGATGATGAGACACCGAAGGCACCGGGAATGAAGTACCGGCACTACGCACCGGAGGCGGAACTTACGGTGGTGCGTGGCGATGAGGAAGAGGTGGAGCGAAAGATCGATGAGCTCGCCAGACAGTTCCCGCCGGACAGAGTCGGAATTCTGACTACCGATGAACGTGTCGGTGAGTATGAATACGGTGTGGTCCTTTCGATCGGTTCGATGAAGGAAAACACCTTAGGACACAACTTATACGCAGCGCTGCGTGAGTTCGATCACCAGGGCGTTATGCATATTTTTTCGGAGACGTTTTTCGGGGCGGAGCAGGAAGATGCCCTGATGAATCGTCTGATGAAGGCGGCCGGCGGACAGGTCGTAGATCTGATGGATTATTCCCGCGTCGTGTTTGTCTGCAAGGAGAACGTCACGATCTCACCGATGGCAGAGTGGATCATGAAGAGTATCGTGATGGACAAGTCGATTGAGATCTGTTCACGCGGATTGGTGGTACTTTTTTCTGAGCCAATCAACCAAAAGGCCATCGATCTTCTCAAACTTCACAGTGTACCTTGCGAAGAGCAGTCATCCAGGCTCCTCAGAGCAGAGGATATCGATGAGAAGACACTTGTGATCACGATGGCGTTTACGGAGAAGGTAAAGGTTCTGGAGGATTATGATCTGACGGAACATGTATATACACTGAGAGAGTTTGTCGGTCTTGAGGACGACGTGATGGATCCGTACGGCGGCGATGAGGCGACGTATGAGGCGCTCTATGTTGAACTTAAGGATCTTTTGTACCAGATGAAGAAACGTCTGGGCTGGCAATAGTGTATTCATACACGGGAGGAAAGTAATGATAGCGATAGGAAGTGACCATGCGGGCTTTGAACTGAAGCAGGCCGTGATGGAACATCTGAAAAAAAGAGGCGAGGAGTTTGAGGATTTCGGATGCTACAGCAACGAGTCGGTTCACTATCCGGTTTACGGCAAGAAGGTTGCTAACGCAGTGGCGAGCGGTGAGTACGAGAAGGGAATCCTGATCTGCGGAACCGGGATCGGCATTTCGATCACGGCAAATAAGGTGAAGGGGATTCGCGCGGCGCTTTGCAGTGACTGCTTTTCGGCAGAGGCGACCAGACTTCACAACGACGCCAATATCCTGGCGCTCGGTGCGCGAGCGATCGGTGTCGGACTGGCGGAAAAGATCGTGGATACATTTTTGGATACGGAGTTTTCCGGTGATGAACGTCACCTGGAGAGGATCCGGATGATTGAGGATTGATTGAGATACGATACAAGGGAGTAAAAGACAATGCTGGGAATTATTGGTTGCGGTAATATGGGACAGGCCATGCTGTCCGGGATTTTGAAAAATAACCTCTACGTGCCTTCGGATGTGATCGTTTCACATTTGGAAGAGGCAGCACTTGAGGATATCCACGCCAGACTCGGCGTGAAGACAACGACGGATAATCGTGAGGTTGCCGAGGCGGCGGACGTACTGATCATCAGTATCAAGCCGTATCAGTTTTCCGATGTGATCCCGGAGATCGCGGATGTTGTCGGAGACGATACGCTGGTGATCTCTATTGCGGCCGGGATGACGATCAACGCGATCATGGAGCATTTCGGTAAGGCGATCCACCTGGTGCGTACCATGCCAAATACGCCGGCTCTTGTGGGCGCAGGTGCGACCGGTATGTGCTTTACGGATCTGGTAAGTGAAGACGAGAAGAGAAAAGCGATTGAAATATTTGAGAGCTTCGGTATTGTTTCGGTTGTGCCGGAGTCGATGATCGATACGATCATCGGTGTGAGCGGAAGTTCTCCTGCTTATGTTTTTATGTTTATCGAGGCGATGGCAGATGCTGCCGTGGCAGACGGGATGCCTCGTGCCGATGCGTATCGTATGGCGGCGCAGTCGGTATACGGAAGTGCGAAGATGCTCCTTGAGACGGGTAAGCATCCGGGCGAACTGAAGGATATGGTGTGCTCACCGGCGGGGACGACCATCGAGGCGGTGAGAGTTCTTGAGGAGAACGGATTCCGATCGGCGGTGATCGAGGGACAGATGGCCTGTGTTCGTAAGGCTAAGGAAATGGCAGGTAAATGAGAAAGAGGGATGACGAAAAAAACAAAAGAGAAGTGATGACGGCGCTTTCCATGATCCTTCAGATCGGATTGGCGATACTGGTTTGTATGGCGATAAGTTTGGGGATCGGAATTTACCTGGATAAGTTGTTAGGAACAAAGTTTATCCTGATCATTTTTATGGTTATCGGCTTCTTGGCTTCGATTCGAAGCATGTTGGTTCTGACCGGGAGATATAAGCCCGGGGGGCGTACGCCGGAGGAGGCTGAGGAAGAGAGAGAACCGTCTCCGTTGGAGCAGTACAGAGACTACAAAGGAAAGAATAAGGATGAGGAGAGCTGATGGAGCCTCATAATAATAACGAGAATAAAAGTGTTAATAACGGGAATAATAACGCAGAAAAAAGAGCAGAAGTAAAACGGTTCCCGGATCGTCAGATCGCAAAGAAAACCCTGTGCCGTGTGATCATCGGTATATGGATCACGGCAGCGGTTGTGATACTGGTCGGGATCTGGTTTGTACCAAATGTATGGGCGTGTCTTGCGGGTGAACTTCTCGGTAGTGCGATTGCGACGGCGCTGATGTTTCACCTGTATCACTGCATCGATGTGGAACTGGATATTGATGCAGCTAAGGCGGGAGCGCATAGCAAATGGAACGCAATGATCCGCCTCGCAGTCGAGATCGTGGCGATAGCCGGTTGCTGTTTTATTCCGAATTATATCCATCCGGTGGCGATGCTGGTCGGATTGTTCGGCAGAAAAATAGGCGCGCTCATGGTGCCGATCTTTTTTGATAAAGAAAGAAACGGTCAGATGACCGAGGAAGATAGAAAACAGTTGCGAGAATACGGCAGGCTGCTTTCCAAAAAAGAGATGAAAGAAAAGGAAGAAGCAGATGATGAGAATTCTGCGGAAGTGGAGAATTCAGTCAGTATAGAAAACATCGAAAGGAGTGATCAAACGTAATGGAAAAAGTCGATTTTTACGTCCATGGTTATTTCAAGTTGAACTTCCTGGGTGCGGATGTCTACATCACGACGACGCATGTCTGTCTGGCGATCGTGATGGCAATATTGATCATCTTCGCGATCGTGGCAAACCGGAAGATCAAAAAGGCTGATCCGACCAAGCCGCCGAAAGGATTTGTCAACATCCTTGAGTTGCTGGTTGAGACCGTGGATAATCTCGTGCTTGGCAACATGGGGAAGACGTTGGCGCCGAGATTCAAAAACTATATTGGGGTTTTGTTCACTCTGATCATCGTGTGCAACCTATCCGGCCTGTTCGGACTGAGACCTCCGACGGCTGATTACGGTGTGACACTGCCGCTGGCCCTGATCACGTTCGCTATGATTCAGTACCAGGGTGTCAAGTGGAATGCAAAGGGCAAGTTTAAGGGGTTGTTTGAACCGTTCTTCCTGTTCCTGCCCGTGAACATTATCAGTGAGCTGGCGACTCCGGTATCGCTCTCACTCCGTCTCTTTGCGAATATCCTTTCAGGAACCATGATGATGGGTCTGATCTACGGACTCCTTCCGAAACTGGCCCTGATCGGATGGCCTGCCGCTCTGCACGGTTACCTCGATGTATTCGCCGGTGCCCTGCAGGCATACGTGTTCGCTATGTTAACTATGGTATTTGTTAAAAACGCGACAGAACTGGAAGATTAGCAGGCGACGAACGCCAGTCGCATACCGACTAATTATTATGGAAACTTAATTCGTTTCAATAAAGTAGCGTGAGCGGCAGGAGACTTCTTCCGAGGAGCGCTTTATAAGCGCGAGCGAGGAAGAAGTGCTCCGACCGCGCTCACGCGGAAATACTCTGTAAGTAATAAAATTAACATAAAAACTAAGTCCGCATTTGCGGCAGAAAGTGAGGGAACAATTATGGAAATGTCAATAGCTATTATCAAAGCAGCATCCGCAATTGGAGCAGGACTGGCAGTTATCGCCGGTATCGGCCCCGGTGTAGGTCAGGGTATCGCAGCCGGCTACGGTGCATCCGCAGTAGGACGTAACCCGGGCGCACGTGGCGAGGTAATGTCTACGATGCTTTTGGGTCAGGCCGTTGCCGAGACGACCGGTCTTTACGGACTGGCAGTAGCGATGATCCTGATGTTCGCCAATCCGCTGCTTAAGTAATCTCTCCGGAGGGAATATTTTTCTGAAAGAGCATAAAATATTCCATAGCATTTTTACTGAGGAAAGGAGGGATATGAGTTGGATCCCAGAATATTTGGGTTAGACGCCCAGACATTGTTTGATACATGTATCACATTGATCGCGATGCTGATACTGTTTATCCTTCTCTCCTACCTGTTGTTTAATCCGGCGAGAAAGCTGATCGAGAAGAGAAAAGAAATGATCAAGGATCAGCTTGATGAAGCAGCCGAGGCCAAGGAGTCCGCTCTTGCCATGAAGGAGGAGTATGATAACCGTCTGGCCAAGGTGGATGAGGAATCCCAGGAGATGATGGCAGAAGCGCGCAAGAAGGCAAAAGAGCGCGAGACTGAGATCATCAGTGAGGCAGATGACGAGGCACATCGTATCATTACGCGTGCTGAGAAGGAAGCTGCCCTGGAGAAGGACAAGGTTAAGGATGAGATCAAGCAGGAAATCGTTCAGGTAGCGACACAGATGGCCGGTCGGTTCGTCGAGAACTCGATGGATGAGAAGACACAGGCAGCGCTCGTGGACGAAACACTGAAAGAAATGGGTGATGCGACATGGCAAAGCTAGTATCGAAGGTATACGGTGATGCGTTATTCGAACTGGCACTTGAGGAGGACAAACTCGAGTCCGTGTGGGATGAAGTCCGTGTCATATCACAGGCATTGGAGGAGAATCCCGAATTTTTACCGACACTGAAACATCCGGACATGTCGATAGAGAGAAAGCAGGCTCTTCTGAAGGAAGTCTTTGCGGACAAACTCTCGACAGACGTGATGGGATTGCTCGATGTCATGGTTCGGAAAAATCGTATCGGAGAACTGGAGAAGGTGCTTGCCTACTTTGACGAGAAGGCGAAGGAGAGACAGAAGATCGGTGTGGTTGAAGTACGTACACCGGTAGCTCTTTCGGAAGCTGATAGGAAAAAGGTAGAGGCACGTGTTCTCGAGGTGACCGATTTTGCATCGCTGGAGATGAATTATAAAGTGGATGAAACACTGCTCGGCGGTATGGTCATCCGCATCGGCGATCAGGTGCTGGACAACAGCATTCGTTCGAAGCTGGAGGCGATGGGAAGACAGTTGGCGAGCGTCAGACTGTCGAACTGCTGAGTATCAGAAAGAAGGTGTATAGACGATATGAATTTAAAACCTGAAGAGATCAGTTCAGTGATCAAAGAAGAGATCAAAAAATACAGCACGGAATTCGAAGTGGCTAATGTCGGAACCGTCATTCAGGTTGCAGATGGTATCGCCCGTATCCACGGGTTGGAGAAGGCGATGCAGGGTGAGCTTTTGGAATTCCCCGGCGAGGTTTACGGTATGGTGCTGAACCTCGAGGAGGACAATGTCGGAGCGGTTCTTCTCGGAGCGGGATCCATTAACGAGGGCGATACGGTCAAGACAACAGGAAGAGTTGTTGAGGTGCCTGCAGGCGATGCTCTGCTCGGACGTGTCGTAAACGCACTCGGACAGCCTATAGACGGCAAAGGCCCCATACAGACCGATAAGTATCGTAAGATCGAAAGAGTTGCGAGCGGCGTTATCACGCGAAAATCAGTTGATACACCTCTTCAGACCGGTATCAAGGCGATCGACTCGATGATCCCTATCGGACGCGGACAAAGAGAACTTATCATCGGTGACAGACAGACCGGTAAAACGGCTATCGCCATCGATACGATCATCAACCAGAAGGGTCAGAACGTTAAGTGTATATATGTTGCCATCGGACAGAAGGCATCAACGGTCGCATCGATCGTTAAGACACTTGAAGAGTTCGGAGCCATGTCATATACAACCGTTGTTGCATCCACCGCGAGTGAGATGGCACCTCTCCAGTACATC
>JAEEGM010000132.1 GCA_016280325.1 Eubacterium sp.
ATGAGGCGAAGATCGGTAAGATCAGTGATGACGCGATCTTCTATCTGATGTCACGCGGCATCAAGGAAGAGGAAGCCCGGTCGATGATCGTCAGCGGCTTCGCGGATTCGGTGTCGAAGGAGTTGCCGCTTGAGTACGCACTCGAGATGAATAATCTTATCAGACTCGAGATGAAAGGTAGTATAGGTTAGCAGACAGCCGGGGGTTGCCAACAATACTTCTACGAGGGACCTTTGCGAACGCCGGTGCGTAGGCGCCGTATTTTGGCGCCATGCACCGCTGCGTTCGGAAATGGCGCAAGCGGAGTCCCGAGTAAAGTATGTTGGTAAACCCGGCGGAAGATATGATATAGAGGTTTCATATGACTAGAGAGATTAATCAGATGCCCGTGAAGACCTGGAATTGGTTGAAAGTGAATGAGGCGAGTATAGAGGTGCCTGATGGGGTGGCTTCTTCTGAACCTATTGCGATCCATGCGAGTGAGAATGGGAAGTTCAGCGAGTTGCCGTTTGCGTTTGAAAATGGGGCGAATACCGAAGGGACAGTCGATATTTCGGTAGATGAAAACATTAATCATACGATTGTAATGGACTTTAAGAGTGAGAACGTAGGAATGGGTGATGGATTTGCGTCGGTGACGACAAAGATCGCGCTTGCAAAGAAGGCGAAACTAACGCTGGTTCAGGTACATCGTCTGGGAGACAGCTTCCGTTTCGTAAACCGGATCGATGCCGATGTGGATGAGAAAGCGGATTTTCATCTGCTCCATGTGTTCATCCGTGGCGGTGAGATTTACGCGGATCTGCATAGTGATCTGAGGGCAAGGAAGAGTTCGCTCCATGTGGATACAGCCTATCTGACAACTGGGAAACATGTTTTGGATATTAACTATGAAGCTGTGCATACAGGCGAAGAATCCATGTCTGACATCTCTGTGATGGGCGTGATGTGTGAGGAGTCTGTCAAGCGGTTTCGCGGAACGATCGACTTTCGTCACGGTGCTGTCGGCGCCAAGGGAAATGAGATCGAAAACGTCCTGCTTCTCGACGAGGATGTCGTCAACCAAACGGTGCCGATCATTCTCTGTGAGGAAGAAGATGTCGAAGGTAACCATGGCGCGACGATCGGCCGTCTTGATGAGGAGATGCTTTATTACATGCAGTCCCGCGGTCTCGACGAAGACTCGATCCGCGAGATGCTCAAGACCGCTTACATCGAAGCTTTGCTGCGCAAGGCACCGGTGGAAGCAGGTCAGATTATGGAAAAGATCAGAGAAGAGGAAAACCTCTGAATTAACAATAAGCAGGGAGGCGAAAGAACGCTGTCCCGGAAAGAGTAACCATGTTAGATAATGTGCGTAAGGACTTCCCGTTTTTCGGGAATAATCCCGATGTTGCCTATCTTGACAACGCGGCGACAACACAGCGGCCGCAGTGCGTCCTTGACGCTGTCGAAGATTTCTACAGCACCGTTAATTCCAACCCCCTTCGCGGACTGTATCGCATCAGTCTTGAGGCGACGGAACGTTATGAGCAGGCCAGGGCGAAGGTGGCCGGATTCATCGGAGCCGGACGTCCGGAAGAGATCATTTTTACTAAAAATGCCACGGAATCGCTGAATCTCGTGGCTTTCAGTCTGTGTGACGCGGTGCTTACGGAGGGCGATGAGATCGTCGTCGGGATGATGGAGCACCATTCGAATATGCTTCCCTGGCGGGCGGCGGCTGAGAGACATGGTGCCGTGGTGCGGTATCTGAAGCCGAAGAAACGCGCGGATATCGGCAACAACGCGGCGGATACGGAGGACACGCCGTACGCTTCGGATCCTTCGGAAGAAGGGCTTGTTACACCGGAGATGCTTGCCGGCGCGCTCACCGAGAAGACGAAGATCGTGGCGATCACGCAGGTTTCCAATGTGTTCGGTCGCGAGAATGATATCAAAGCTTTCGCGAAGATCTGTCATGAGCGTGGGATCGTGATTGTGGCAGATGGCTCACAGTCGGTACCTCACGGTGCTGTCAATGTGACGGATCTGGATGTAGATTTTCTGGTGTTCTCCGGGCATAAGATGTGCGGGCCGATGGGGATTGGCGTTCTGTATGGAAAGTATGAATGGCTGGAGAAGATTCCGCCGTTTTTGACGGGTGGCGAGATGATCGAACTGGTGACGCTGGATCGTGTGACCTATGCCGAAATCCCGCACAAGTTTGAGGCCGGGACAGTGAATGCCGGAGGAGCGGTCGGACTGGCAGCCGCGATCGGGTATTATGAGAAGATCGGTCTTGACAATATTGTTGCGAAAGAGACGGCATTGACACGTTACGCCTATGAAAAAATGACCGCGATCGAGGGCGTGCGGATCATCGGAAGCACGGATCCCGCGGAGCATCATGGGATACTTACATTTACGCTTCAGGATGTCCACCCGCACGATATAGCTTATATCCTGGATGAGCAGGCGCAGGTGGCGATCCGTGCCGGTCATCACTGCGCGCAGCCTCTGTTAAAATACCTGGGGACGATGTCGACGGCCCGGGCATCGCTTTGCTTCTACAATACGGAAGCGGAGATCGACCGGTTGTGTGACTGTGTCGCCGGTATGCGTGAACAGTTGGGATTTGCCGGGTAAGAATAGAAGGGCGTTGCCTAATGATAACAATTTGAATCTGCGTGGCAATAATCAATAGATAATTGGAGTACAAGAATGGAAAATCGTAGTTTTTATAATGAGATATTGACTGAGCACAATCTGCGCCCGGCGAACAAGCATGAGATCGAAGGCGCGAATCTGACACTCGAGGGGATCAATCCTTCCTGCGGTGACGATATCATCCTGAGTCTGAAGGTTGAGGATGGTGTGATCGTCGACGGTGGGTTTACCGGTGACGGCTGTGCGATCTCGCAGGCTTCGGCGGATATGATGCTTGATCTGATCATCGGCAAATCCGAAGACGAGGCCAGACGCCTCGGGGATATTTTTATGCGAATGATACGAGGCGAGGTGGATGAGAGTGAGCTGGATGAGCTCGAGGAATCCCAGGCGCTTCGCGATATCTCACATATGCCGGCACGTGTGAAGTGTGCCGTGCTTGGCTGGCATACCATGGACGAAATGCTGAAGGCCTCGGGAATTGATGAGGGCGGCAGTGTTTCGACGGAGGATATGTAAAACCCCGGGCACATAAGAACCCGGGGGTGTAAGGGCGGGATGGATCCGCCGACTATATAATCTGTTTCAATCGGTCAACGGATCCGCGCGACTTCCGTCTTCCCGAACCGGGTTATCTTGAGGTTCCGGATCCTCTGAGTGGCTGCTGTTTTCCTTACGCGGCCCCGGATCGTAGGACCCATCTTCTTCGGTGCGTTCTTCCTCGTCACCATCTTCCGGTACCGAGCGGTGCTCATCCGGAGCATCTTCTTCATCAACGCCCTGCGCGTCGATATCAAAATTGTGGTTCATTTCATCGGTTCCCGTCTCGATCATAAAGCGTTTCTCGCGGTTTTCTCCGGAGATGTAGGCTTCGTAGGAACGATTCGGCGGGAGATAGACCGTATAGGTTCCCATTACCTCATCAACTTCAGCGAAATAATAATGATCCTTGTAAGATTTGTCATCGTCGGACCGTTTGAATTGGATGCATCCGTTTCGACCCTCGCCACCGTCCTCCTTGGTGATCCGTCCGGTAACCTTGACC
>JAEEGM010000133.1 GCA_016280325.1 Eubacterium sp.
AACCTGGTTCAGTTCGCACAGATGGGCTCCATTTACTACGAGAACGTTATGGGCGTTAAAAATCCGACCGTGGGAATTGTCAATATTGGTACGGAAGAAGAAAAAGGCAACAAGCTTGTCAAAGAAACCGGCCCGCTTCTTAAGGATTGTAAGGATATCAACTTTATCGGAAGTGTGGAGGCTCGTGACATCCCTTCAAAGCCTTCCAACGTACTTGTTTGTGAGGCCTTCGTGGGTAATGTCATTCTAAAGCTTTTTGAAGGCCTGGCTCTGACGTTCCTCGGTGTAGTGAAAAAGGCTCTCTATAAGAGCGCCAAGACTAAGGTCGGCGGACTACTTATAAAGAAGTCGCTGAAAGAGCAGCTGAGTCTCTTCTCTACGAAGGATCAGGGCGGCGCTCCGTTGCTCGGACTGAAAGGTCTTGTTGTCAAAGCACATGGAAATTCGAAGAGTTTTGAGATCAAAACAGCCATCGGACAGTGCATTACCTTCAAAGAGAACGATATCAGCGGTAAAATTGCAAAGGTTGTGAATAATGAGTAAATTAAATCCGGAATTATTTTCAGAGGGTATCAATTACCGATTTTCCGACATTTCCATGCTGGAGAACGCGTTGAATCATTCATCATATTCGAATGAACGGAACCTTCCTTACACCGCAAATAACGAACGACTGGAGTTTCTGGGAGACGCTGTGTTGGAACTGATTGTGAGTCGGTTCATTTTTACTCACAATCCGGATATGCCGGAGGGAAATATGACAACGCTTCGCGCAAGTCTCGTCTGTGAGCAGTCGCTGGCGGATGCGGCAAGGCAGATTGGTCTGGAACAGTATGTCAGACTCGGACGGGGTGAGGAAAAGACCGGAGGGCGGCACAGAGATTCGATTCTTTCGGATGCCTTTGAAGCCGTGATCGGTGCGATCTATCTGGATGGCGGTCTTGAAGAGGCGGAACGATTCGTTACAACGTATATTCTGACGGATATCGAGTCGAAAAGCCTGTATCATGACTGTAAGTCCAAACTTCAGGAGATTGTGCAGGAGTTCTTTCATGAGAATTCCGATATCGCGTATGAGGTGATCGAAGAGACCGGACCGGCTCATGCCAAGATATTCACTGTTTCGTGCCGGATACAGGGACATGAGTTCTCAGTCGGCACTGCGCATACCAAGAAAAAAGCTGAACAGGAGGCTGCCTATAAGACGCTTGTCCGGATCAAGGATAAGGATTTGCCCTCATTATTGTCTTGAGGTGCGAAACGGCAGGAGTTATACGATTATGTATTTGAAAAGTATTGAGGTACACGGATTTAAGTCGTTTGCCAATAAACTGATTTTCGAGTTTAATAACGGTATCACCGGCATTGTCGGGCCGAACGGGAGCGGGAAGAGTAATGTTGCCGATGCAGTTCGCTGGGTTCTGGGTGAGCAGAGTGCCAAGCAGCTGCGTGGTGCGAGCATGCAGGACGTCATTTTTTCGGGTACGGAACTTCGCAAGCCACAGAGCTACGCCTATGTGGCATTGACGATTGCCAACGACGACCACAAGCTGGATACACCTTATGAGGAGGTCCAGATTGCGCGTAAAGTCTATCGTTCCGGTGAGAGTGAATATCTGCTAAACGGTGCTGTATGTCGTCTTCGTGACGTACAGGAGCTCTTTTTTGATACCGGTATTGGTAAGGAAGGATATTCGATCATCGGCCAGGGACAGATCGACAAGATCCTCAGTGGAAAGCCGGAGGATCGTCGTGAGCTTTTTGATGAGGCAGCCGGTATCGTAAAATACAAAAAACGCAAGGCCAGTGCGGAGAAGAGTCTGGAGATCGAGAAACAGAACCTGACGCGCGTGGAGGATATCCTCGGCGAGTTGACACTTCGTGTTGAGCCGCTTCGCGAGCAGTCGGAAAAGGCCAAGCAGTATATTGACTTAAAGACCGAGTTGAAGGATATGGAGATCGGTCTTTTTCGGATGGAATACGAGTCTTTGACTGAAGATATGGGAAAGATCGACACAAATATCGAGAACACCAACGCTGATCTTTCCAAGGCCAAGGAAGAAAAAGAGGCCTCGGCTGATGCGTATAACCAGATTGATGAGACAATCCAGGGATTCGACAAGTCGATCCAGGAGAACAAGGATCAGATCAACCAGAATCAGCTGCTTTCACAGAATTGTGAGAGTGAGATTCGTGTAGCCAGGGAAAAAATCTCCGCTATCGAGCAGGGAAAATCCTTTTATAAGGACCGGGAAGACGCAATCCTCGAGTCGATCAAGGAAACGGATGCCGAATATGAAGGCTATGTAAAAGAAAAGGAAGAGATCAGCCGGAATCTTGAGGATATGGAGATCCGGGAGACCAACGCTCAGGATGCCCTGAATGAACTGGAGAAAGAGATTCTTGACAAGGAAATCCGCCTCGGTGAGGAGAACGAAGCAATCATTGATTCGATGAACCGCTCCTCCGAGATTACACTCCGTCAGCAAAAACTCCGTTCCCAGTTGGATCAGAACCGGTTGCGTCAATCAGAGATGAACCAGAAGATCCTCACCAATCAGTCGAAGGTTGATGAAGCGACGCAAGTGATGAAGCAGGAGGAAGGCGAATTCAAGGCGGCTAAGGCCAAGTTTGACGAGGAGTATATCGCGCATAAAAATATCCTGGCCAGGATTGAGCAGAAGCGTGGAGAGATTCTCGAAGAGAATCGTAAGATCGACGAGACCAAAAGCGAATATCATCGTGAGAATTCCCGTCTGGAAACACTGAAAAACATGACAGAGCGATACGAAGGCTACGGACAGAGTATCCGCCATGTCATGGAACAGAAGAAGAACAATAAAGGCGTCTTGGGTGTTGTCGCAGACATCATCAAGGTGGATCGCAAATATGAGATTGCGGTTGAAACCTGTCTTGGCGGAAACATCCAGAATATCATTACCAAGGATGAGCAGGTCGCCAAGGATATGATTCAATTTTTGAAAGAGAATCACTACGGCCGTGCGACATTTTTGCCGCTCACTACCGTGACTCCGACAGGAAAAGAGCCCTGGCCAAAAGAAGCAGAGGACAAAAAAGGCGTTCTCGGGCCGGTGGACGAATTTGTTAAGCGCGATGAAAAATATGATAAGATCGTTCGTTATCTGTTGGGAAGATATCTGCTAGTGGATACGATCGACAACGCGCTGGCTATCAATAAGGAGTTTAACTATTCCATTCGTATCGTCACGCTGGATGGAGAGCTTATGAATCCGGGTGGAGCGATCTCCGGCGGTGCTTTCAAGAATAAAAATCATCTGCTTGGACGCGGACGGGAGATTGAGCGTATCGAAGAAGCTCTCAAGGAAATCCGCGGAAAACTTGATAAGATCCGTGCCGGTATCCAGGATATCGAAGAAGAGATTGTGATGATGACGGAGACCGCGGCCGAGAAAGCTGAAGGCCTCAAGGAACTTGAGCTCAGGCAGAACACAGCCAAGATCAAGTATGATCAGGCCGTCAGCGTCAAGGAAGATACGGAAAAAGAATACAACGCTATCGCGAATGACAAGGCTTCTTTGGAGCGTGAGAAAAAAGACATCGAGGATGCCATCGCTTCCATCGATGAGGCTCTCACGATGAGTAAGAGTGAGGAAGAGCTCTCCAAGCAGCAGGTTGAGACACTCGGGAACGAGCTTAATGAGGCGCATGATAAACAGACGCAGGATCAGGAAGCACTCAACGCCCTTCGTCTGGAGATGACGTCGGTTCGCAGCAAGATGAGCTTCGTTGACGAGAACCTGGATCGACTGATCGCGGCTAAAAAAGCCGATGAAGAAGCTCTCGAAAACATCCGCGGTGAGGCCGTGAACTCCGACGAACAGGTCGCAGAACATCAGCGTCAGATCAAAGCGTATGAGCTTCGTATCGAGGAGTTGAAGGTTTCTTCCGAAGAACTTACCAAGACCGTGGAAGATGAGAAGCGGAAGAAACAGGAATTGATTGATTCGCAGAAGCAGGCCTTTGAATCCAGAGAGAAACTGCTGACTCAGATCAACGACCTGAATAAAGAGGTTTTCCGTCTGGAATCCCAGCGTGAAAAGGTAAATGATCGACTGGAGGGTCAGATCAATTATATCTGGAATGAGTATGAGTTGACCTATCATAACATCACGGAGATGGAATTTGATTCATCGTTAACCAAATCCGAGAGAAGTTCCCGGGTCAGCAAGCTGAAATCGGATATTCGTGCACTTGGCGATGTCAATGTCAACGCGATCGAAGAGTATAAAGAGATTTTTGAACGTTATACATTACTGAACACACAACATGATGATCTGATCGCTTCCGAGGAAAAGCTGCGTGGTATCATCGAAGAGTTGGATACCGAGATGCGCAAGCAATTTACGGAGAAGTTTGCCGCTATCCAGCACCAGTTTGATAAAGTGTTCAAAGAATTGTTCGGAGGCGGAAAGGGAACGCTTGAGCTGACGGTAGATGATGACGTACTGGATGCCGGCATCATGATCAACGCGCAGCCACCGGGCAAGAAACTGACAAATATGATGCAGCTTTCCGGTGGAGAAAAAGCACTGACGGCGATTTCGCTGCTTTTTGCCATTCAGAATCTGAAACCTTCGCCATTCTGTCTTCTTGACGAGATCGAGGCGGCGTTAGACGATTCAAATGTAAAGCGCTACGCAAAATACCTGCATAAGCTGACGAAGAATACGCAGTTTATCGTAATTACACACCGTAAAGGAACCATGGAAGCCGCAGATGTGCTTTATGGTATTACGATGCAGGAGAAGGGCGTCTCAACGCTTGTTTCGGTTAAGCTGATCGAAGAGCAGTTGGATGACTGACCGTGACAGCGGCCATTGAATGCATAAACGCAATGACACTATGGGTGCGTCGATAAAGGAGGAACGTTTTGGGCTTTTTTGAGAGATTGAAAAATGGTTTGAGTAAGTCCAGGAATCAGATGTCCGAGTATATGGATGATCTGTTCGGGGCGGGTCGACCAATTGATGATGATTTTTATGAGGAACTCGAGGAGGTTCTCGTGATGGCAGATGTCGGCGCGAGCACGGCCGAAGAGATCATCGACGAAATGAAGGAACGAATCGAGGAGAAAAAGTGGTCGGATGCTTATCTGGCCAAGGATATCCTTCGGGATATTTTTAAAGAAAAACTGGAAATGCCTATGGATGCGTATTTCTTCATGAATCGTAAATCCGTTGTTCTGGTGATCGGTGTCAACGGCGTCGGCAAGACAACGAGTGTCGGAAAAATGTCCGCATTGCTGAAGAATCGTGGCAAAAAGGTACTGTTAGCGGCAGCCGACACTTTCCGGGCCGGTGCAATCGATCAGCTGAAGGAGTGGTCCAAGCGGGCCGGAGTCGATATTATTGCCGGAAATGAAGGCCAGGATCCGGCTTCGATTGTATATGATGCTGTTGCTGCGGCCAAGGCCAGAGATGTGGATATTCTTCTCTGCGACACCGCGGGACGTCTTCATAACAAGAAGAATCTTATGAATGAGCTGCATAAGATCCATACGATTCTTGATAAAGAGTATCCGGGTGCTCATCTGGAAACACTGATCGTTGTCGACGCGACAACCGGTCAGAACGCGCTTCAGCAGGTGAAGGAGTTTGCTTCCGTGACGGATGTTACCGGTGTTATTCTGACTAAGATGGACGGTACAGCCAAGGGCGGTATCGCTGTGGCAATCTGGTCAGAGATGGGGATTCCCGTTAAGTTTATCGGTGTGGGAGAGACGATCGAGGATCTCGATATGTTCAAAGGCGATGAGTATGTCGAGGCGCTTCTCGGCGACAAGACTGACGCATAATCCGGGCGCCGGCGCGCAACAAGAAAGGATATACGTATGACCGAAAAAGACATGTTAACCCTCGAAGCCTTTGAAGAGGCGAGCGAGGTTGTGAAGGAAGTGATCCTTCCGACGAATCTGATATATAGTGAGTATTACTCTGCTTTGACCGGAGCGAAGGTGTATTTTAAACCTGAGAATATGCAGTATACCGGCGCGTATAAGGTACGGGGCGCATATTACAAAATCTCAACCATGAGCGAGGAGGAACGGGCGAACGGTCTGATCACCGCTTCTGCCGGAAACCATGCGCAGGGTGTTGCCTACGCAGCTAAACGTTTTGGCGTAAAGGCTGTGATCGTGATGCCGAAAACAACTCCAATCATCAAGATCAATCGCACCAAAAGTCATGGCGCCGAGGTGATCCTGCACGGAGATGTGTATGACGACGCAGCGGATTACGCACAGAAACTCGCTAAAGAGAAAGGGTATACCTTTATTCACCCCTTTGATGACAAGGCGGTTGCTACCGGACAGGGATCGATCGCCATGGAGATCATCAAGGAACTGCCGACGGTGGATATGATACTGGTACCGATCGGCGGAGGCGGACTTGCGTGCGGCGTCGCCACGCTTGCCAAACTTCTGAACCCGAAGGTCAGAGTAATTGGTGTTGAGCCGGCCGGAGCCGCCTGCATGAAAGCATCTCTCAAGGAAGGAAAGCCGGTCACGCTGGATGCTGTTAATACAATCGCTGACGGTACAGCCGTGAAGACGCCGGGAAGCAAGATTTTTTCCTATGTTCTGAAAAATATAGACGATATCATCACCGTAGAGGATGAAAACCTGATCATTGATTTCCTGGATGTTGTCGAGAATCACAAGATGGTCGTGGAAAACTCCGGATTGCTGGCTGTATCGGCTTTGCGCCAGATGGATATAAAAGGAAAAAAGGTGGTATCGGTTCTCAGCGGAGGGAACATGGATATTATCACCATGTCATCCGTGGTGCAGCATGGCCTGATTGCCAAAGGGCGTATTTTTACCGTAAGCGTTCTGCTTCCGGACCGTCCGGGCGAGCTGCTTCGTGTGGCCGAGGTGATCGCAAACGCTCAGGGTAATATCGTAAAGCTGGAGCATAACCAGTTTGTAAGCATCAACCGGAATGCCGCTGTCGGACTTACGATCACGATGGAGGCTTTTGGGGCTGAGCATAAAGAACAGATCATTCGAGCCATGGAGGAAGCCGGGCTTCATCCACAGGAAAATGATGTAAAGGAACTGTAATCGTTTAATCAGGAGGTTTTTCGTGAAAGATACGAGTTTTAACACTTCACTTTTGTTTACACCGGAGGGTGTACGGGATGTCTACGGCAGAGAATGCCTTGAACAGGATACGATCCGTGAAATGATCGAGCAGGAGATGCGTCTGTATGGCTTTCGTTCCATCCATACGCCGAGTTATGAGTTTTTTGATATTTTTAACAAAGAAAGAGGAACGGTTCCGTCCAATCAGATGTTCAAGTTTTTCGATCAGCACAATAATACGCTGGTTTTACGTCCGGATCACACACCACAGATTGCACGCTGTGTTGCCAGATACTATGCGGATGAGGATCAACAACTGAGACTGTGCTATACTGGAAACACATTTGTCCATCGCAGCGGATATCAGGGAAAGCTGTCCGAGACAACGCAGATCGGTGCTGAGATCATCGGAGACGCGTCTTCGGATGCTGACGGTGAGATGCTCACACTTGCCATAGAGTGCTTGAAAAAAAGCGGCTTGGAGGAGTTCAAGATCGATGTCGGACATGCCGGTATTTTTCGTGGCCTGGTGCGTGAGGCAGGGCTTGATGAGTCCGAAACCGAAAAACTGAGAAATTATATCCAGAATAAAAATTCCCACGCCGTGAAAGATATGCTTCAGGACAAGGAAATGGGCGAAGGCGTGAGGGAAGTATTGATTCGTATGCCGGAGATTTTTGCTGATACGGATAGTCTTGCTTATGTCAAAGAGCGTGTCACGGACGAAGGTGCATTGGCTGCGATCGAACGTCTGGAGACAATCCGCGATATCCTGGATGGATTCCATATGCTTTCGTATGTCACGTTTGACCTGGGGATGCTCAGCAAAATGGATTATTACACCGGAGTGATCTTCAAAGCATATACCTACGGAACCGGGGAAGCGATCGTCAGCGGAGGTCGTTATGATGATCTGATGGCACAGTTCGGAAAAGAAGCTCCGGCGGTCGGTGTGGTATTCCTGCTGGATCAGCTGATGGAAGGACTGTATTCCGAAAAGGTTTCTGTTAATGTGCCGGGTGATGATGTATTGGTTTTATATCGATCGGCCAATCGAAGCCTCGCGATCGAAATGGCGCAGAAGCTTCGTGACGAAGGGACGCCGGCATTTTTGATGAGGAAAAACGCGGATACTCCGCTTGATGAGTATAAGGATTACGGCAAGCGGCGGGGCATCGCCGAGATTCGGTATATCGATGATACCGGAGAGGTTACCACTTTAGTTATGGAATGAGATAGCTACGCGCCGGGCGCGGTCGGAGCTTTTCTCACGACTCGCTGCTTCGCAGGCTCGCTGTGAGAAAACTCCTGCCGCCGGCGCGCGGAAGTCAGACCTATTCATAATAGACTGTTAATTGTCGGAGGATAATCGAATGAGATATATAACGATAGCGCTGGCGAAGGGACGCCTGGCGACGCAGACGATGG
>JAEEGM010000134.1 GCA_016280325.1 Eubacterium sp.
AAATCAACAAACCAGTTGCAATATTCTACAATCCTGTTAAGTAGCCAAGAGCGCATTCGTATGGTATATTGAATACAACAACATACCTTGTTGAAATCAAATAATGAAAGGAGATGGGAAAATGATAAGAACGAACACCGTGATACTGAGCACGATCAAGGGAATCGCCTACCGTCTGAAACTGACATCCGGCGGTTCGGGCATCGTGATCATGGCGGAAGGCGAAAGCCAGCCGGGAATCGCTTCTATCAGCAAAACGTCAGGCAAAGCGATCTTAACCGCCAATACACCGAAGGCTTATCCGAAGGAAGCATTTGAAGAAGCGATCTCACTGACGGCCGGTATGCCATATCGGAAACAGGGCAGCGTGCGCCTGACTGAGGATGCCAAGTTACCGGTCGATATTCCGGATGAGCCGATTCCGGAAGAGACCGTAGTGGACAGCGCCGATTATCAAAAGATCGTTGATCACTATACCGACAAGAACGGAAAGCTTTCTTACGCGCTGATCAATAAGGAAATGATCAAGTTTTCTCACTCCAGCAGTATAGTGCGGAAAATGAAGGAAGCGGGTGAGACCATGAAAGCGATCCGGCTCTACACCGTCGGTACGAAATTCCGCGGAATTACCGGCAACAGAGCGCTGACCGAAGCCGAGGTCCAAAAGATCGTCTCACTTTTGGACGAAGTCAGCCCAAAGGGCGTTTTGAAGGAATTCAACGATGAGATCAAGCGAGGACTGAAGAAGAAATAAGATACGATGGACACAGCAGACTTTTTCGGAAACCGGATCTCGAGGCTGATCATCGGGGATAACCCGATGAACGGGTATTCCTACATCGAAGATGTAACGCCGGGCAGCGAGATGAAGGCTTTCTATACGACGGAGCGTATTCTGGAAGCACTGTTTGAAATGGAGCGAGCCGGTTTTCGGACAATGCTTCCGCTCGCCGACCCGCGCATGATCCGGATACTGCAGGAATACCGGGCATCCGGCGGCAGGATCCAATTCATTTTTCAGCCGTACATGGCGATGGATCAGGATGAGAGCATGCGGCTGATGATGTCGGTGGAGCCGATCGGCATCTACCATCAGGGCACGACGACGGACAACCTGTTTGAGAGCGGACGGCCGGAGGAGATCCGGGCGATGATCCGCCGGTACCGGCAGATGGGGATCCCGGTAGGTCTCGGAACGCACCGGCCCGATGTGATCGAGACGAGTGAGCGAGAAGGCTGGGACGTGGATTTCTACGTGGCTTGTCTGCAGAACGCCCGGCTTGCAAGGACGAGTACGAAGGGCAGCTATGTCACGGGAGAAACGAAGATGAAGCTGCTGTTCTATCCCGAAGACCGCGCGGTCATGCTTTCCGTGCTGAAAAAGATCTCAAAGCCTGTTATCGCGTATAAGATCTTCGCAGGAGGGCAGATGTTTCTTGGGAAAAGCGAGGAAGAGAAGAGAGGTCTTATCAAGGGGGCTTATGAGGAGGTCTTTTCACAGCTTAAGGAGAATGACGCGGCAGCGATAGGCGTGTTCCAGCGGGATAAAAACGAGATCCTGGAGGATGCCAAGCTCTACGAGGAATGGCGGGCCGTGACTTGCGGCTCTTCGGTCGGTTGCAACGCACGGTAAACTGGTGTACAATGGCATATAACATGTAAAAACAGCCGGCGCTGCCTTTTACGGTAGCGCCGGTCTTTGTTTAGCTAAGGAAAGAAAGAGGATAACAAGATGCCCTGCACTACCGTTCTTGTCGGCAAAAACGCCAGCAATGATCATTCCACGATGATCGCCCGGACCGATGACGGTCATTTCGATGTCAAGAAGCTGATCGTGGTAGAACCGAAGGATCAGCCGAAAAAATACAAGAGTGTGATCTCGCACGTCGAGGTCGAACTGCCGGACGATCCGATGCGTTATACGTCCTGCCCGAGTGTTGACCCGAAGGAGGGTGTGTGGCCGGCCGCCGGCATCAACGCAGCGAATGTGGGAATGAGCGCAACGGAGACGATCACCTCCAACCCGAGAGTCCTGTCCGCGGATCCGAAGGTGGTCTACAAGAAAGCCAAAAAACGCGGTGAAAAGGATGTCCCGGGCGGGATCGGCGAGGAAGATCTTGTTGTCCTTGTGCTGCCTTACATTAAGTCGGCGCGTGAGGGTGTGCTGCGTCTTGGCTCCCTGCTGGAGACCTACGGTACCTACGAATCCAACGGTATCGCGTTCAACGATGAGCATGAAGTCTGGTGGATGGAGACCATCGGCGGTCATCACTGGATGGCGAAGCGCGTTCCGGACGATGTGGTCGTGATGATGCCGAACCAGTTCGGCATGGACTCCTTCGATCTGGACGATGCGTTCGGAGAACAGAAGGCGCACCTTTGCTCGAAGGACCTGCGCGAGTTCATTAAGGATAATGATCTCGATCTGAACCAGAACGGCAAGTTCAACCCCCGCGACATTTTCGGGTCCCATTCCGACATGGATCATGTTTACAATACACCGCGCGGTTGGATGATGGGACGTCATCTGGCGCCGACCACCTACAAGTGGGACGGTCCGAACGCGGATTTCACGCCGGAGAGCGATAACCTTCCGTGGGCACTCGTTCCGGAACGCAAGATCGCGGTGGAGGATGTCAAATATTTGCTTTCCGGTCATTTCCAGGGGACCGACTATGATCCGTACATCAACCGCGATACGGGCAAGAGAGGCATGTACCGTTCGATCGGTATCAACCGTACCGGCGTGACGGCGATCTGCCAGATCCGCCCGAATGTGCCGGAAGCTATCAAAGGTGTCGAGTGGATCATCTTCGGACCTACGACCTTCGCGGCAGCGCTGCCGGTCTACACCAACGTGCCCAAGATGCCGGCTTACCTTAGCAATGTGACACTGGATACGTCCACCGAGAACTTCTATTGGGGCGCGCGTCTCATCGCGGCACTCGCGGATCCGCATTTCTCCAGTTCCGTTCAGATGATCGAGCGTTACGAGAACGCGGTTGCCACCGAGGGACGTAAGCTCCTGCGCGAATATGATGCGAAGTTCAAAGAGAGCGGTGACCTGAAGCTTCTCAGCGAGGCAAACGAAAAGCTTTGTGAGATGGCGAAGGAACAGACGATCTCCGCGCTGAACAAGATCCTGTACAATGCCACGAGCCGGATGAAGGATGGATATAATCTGGCGGATAATTGACGAACGACTGGCGGAGAAAGAGTTGTTTTGTGCTGTGATGGAGGTACCTTTGTCGCGTGATGGATGTACACTTCTTCAGTACGTGAACGCTGCACCACTTTTTGCTTCGAAATGGATGTAAGCTTCTCCAAATCAGGACTGCTACATCCAACTTTTTCCCAAAATGGATGTTGCCTTCTCGAAATCGAGAACGCTGCATCCATTTTTCGCTTTTGGTGTGTGTCAGCTTCTCGATATCGTGAACCGTACATCCAAAACAGCCACAAAGTGTGTCGGCTTCTTGAATTCAGGAACCGTACATCCACTTGATGGTTCCATTTTTCCCAATTCATGTAATATTCCATCAATTCGGCTTTTATCGGTTGAAAATAGTGACAATTAAGAGTAAGATAAAAATATAACAAAGGCCAACTGACCTGATTTCACGCAGTGTAAATAAGGAGGAAAGAATGGAGACCGGAAAAGAAACCAGACCCTATGTTTCATGGGAATTGATGAATGCATTTATGATCGACGTCTTTAAGGCGTACGGCGTGCCGGAAGAGGATGCGAAGATCTGTGCCGATGTCCTTCTGGAATCCGACCGCCGCGGCATTGAGAGCCACGGCTGCAACCGCTT
>JAEEGM010000135.1 GCA_016280325.1 Eubacterium sp.
GAGGTACAGTTGTTGCAGTGAACCATCGCCACCGCGCTGCCATCCGGTGTAGTCACGATGTCGATCTCCGGGTGCACCTTCTTGAGGCTTCCCTCCATCACGACCATCGAGAATACACTGGTTCCGGCGCTGACATTTCCTGTGCGCTGACGCACGGAGTTGGTCGCCGTCATACCGGTTCCGGCATCGCCCTCCGGCGGACACATCGGCGCACCTGCCTGCAGCGTCCCTGTCGGATCGAGGAGTTTCGCTCCCTCCTCGGTAAGCGTTCCGGCTGCTTCACCCGCTGTAAGTACCTTCGGAAAAATATCCGCGAGTTTGTACGGCAGGTTATTTTTCTGAAGCAAGCCGTCGAACTTCTCTACCATACCGGTGTCAAACTGTCCGGTCGCCGGGTCGATCGGGAACATACCTGACGCTTCACCCACGCCGAGCGCCTTCTCCCCGGATAGTTTCCAATGAACATAGCCGGCCAGCGTCGTCTGGAATTTGATCCGGTCGATATGGTCTTCTTTATTCAGGATCGCCTGATACAAATGCGAGATACTCCAACGTTCCGGGATGTTGAAATCAAAGAGTTCCGTCAGTTCACCCGCTGCCTCGCCGGTGATCGAGTTGCGCCAGGTACGGAAAGGCACCAACAATTCATCTTTCTCGTCGAATGCCATGTAGCCGTGCATCATCGCCGAGAAGCCAAGCGCCTTCAGCGTCTTGATCTCGGTTCCGAACTTGTCCTTAACATCCTTCGCAAGATTCTTGTACGCATCCTGAAGTCCGTTCCATATATCATCAAGCGAGTAAGTCCAAATCCCGTTCTCATACCGGTTCTCCCATTCGTGATCTCCGGTCGCAAGAACTTTGGCGTCCTCGTCAATCAAAACCGCTTTGATTCGCGTTGACCCGAACTCCACACCGAGAATCGCTTTTCCTGAATCGATGATTTCTTTGCTCATAATAACCTCCCATATAAATCTTTCATTTTTTGTTGTTAACTCGTTGTTTCTCACTTTTTCATTTTTTTGCTACAAAGAGTTTTTCCGACATACAACATCCACTTTGGCCAGTTTTTCATGGATAAACGGGTATTCAGGGGGCACTTAACAAGACGTCGTCTTGTAGATATGATCGGCCATTTCTCTTCCCCTGATCCTTATGGCAGACGAACCTCCCATGTCATACTGAGTCACCCACTGGTACCGGGGCTCTAAATTCCCTCGTTCTGCTTGTCCATAAAGGGGCGTCATGATGCTCCTTCGCTGAGTCATTGCTCTGCAGGTGTAAAATCTGACTATCGGCTCTCTATGTAACTACTTTGTTCCTTCGCTTTCTCGGCACCAAATGGCGGACGTCTTCCCGATCAAGCGGTTGGTACTTTTACGCTGCTTTCATCGGGCGATGGATATCACTAAGCATCTTCTCAGGGTCATATTCAACGTCCTTTGTCACGATTGCATAAAAGACCCGGATCAGTTTACAACTGATCGCAACCACGGATTGCTTCTTCTTTAGCGGGTTGTCCGGCCGTTGCGTGAAGTACTCGTGCAACGACTTGAACTCAGGATTCACTGCGATCAATGGAATGACCACGTTGAACAATACAGCTCGTAGCTTACGTCGACCTCGTTTACTGATGGTCGTTTGTCCTTTGTGTTTCCCTGAGCTATTCTCCCGCAGGGATAGACCTGCCAGTTTCTGGATCTGCCTTGGCGACTCGAAACGCCTCAAATCACCTACCTCGGCAAAGAATCCGGCTACCGTGATTAGCCCTATACCTTTTATGGCGAGCAGTTTCTCGCACTCCGGTATCTGCTGGCACAAACGCTCCATTTCCTCCATGGTGGCGTTGTACTGCGCCATTTTGTAGTCATAGTCAGCCAGCAACAGCTTCATTTCATACTCAGCCGCCTGCATCCCATTATGTTGGCCAATACTCATCCTGGCGGCCTCACACAGGGTCTTTGCCCGTTTCATACCGACCGCTCTGATCTTCGCATTACGCCATATCTGATTGACACCTTCCGGTCCGAGTTCCAGGATGGCCTGTGGTGTACATGCCACCCGCAGCACCATCATGCTGCTGACTGCTTCATAATCCCTGAATACACTATGGTATTCAGGAAAGTATATCGAAAACCATCGTGCCATACGGTTTTTGATCTGACCGATCTCACTCTGTATCCGCGTCCGGTTTGCCGATACCACTCGTAAGTCCGCATATACGCCTTCCGGCATGTATGGGATCGAGTACCTCCCATCGATAACCAACTTCGCAATCACCTTCGGATCCTTATAATCCGTCTTGCTTTGGCTGTTATCATCCAGTTCCTTGGATTGCTTTACCGCGTAAGGATTGACCATTGTCAGCAGAATGCCTTCATTCCTGAGGTATGATCCAAGGTTGAACCAGTAGTGTCCTGTCGGCTCGATTCCCACGATCGCATCGGACATTTCATTTTTCTTCATCAGGTACCGCATCCACTCATTCAGGTCCTCAAAGCCCTCCCGTGTGTTGCTGAATTTGAAGACTTTTCCGAGCTCTACGCCCCTCCAGTTGAACGCTCTGGCGTAGTGTGTCGTGCTTCCGATATCAATTCCGACCACCAAAGTTGTAAATTTTACTTGCGAAATCTTCTCATTTTGGTTACAATTCATGTTAGGGCACCTCCATTTGATTGGTTGAAAACTGTGGTTGGTTAACAACTTAATCATATGGTATGGTGCTCTTTTTTGCAACCCCGTCATTTGTTACCTAACGGGAATGCTCCTTCATACACTAATTCCGTCAGTTTCAAAATCACTTCTTCGATAAAAACCAATATCTTTCTACAAACACACTATCTTTATTCCCATTCACACTGTCAATATATCCATAAATCGCATCTCCTACACTACTGACAATGCTGTCCTTTAATCTCTCCTGATAGCATTCATCCGTGATCCATACGTTCTCAACCCCACATTTTTCCAGTATAATCAACGCTTTATCATAATCAGGCATATTAACAGCATTCTTCTCGCTTTGTCCCAACATCTGATCAATATAGAACAATATATCCGTAGGATTCTTTATCGGGAACAGCAGAAAACCTCCCTTACGCACCAGCCCCGCAAGCTTGATCAGTCTTTCTTCACAATCAATCTCTTCTGTTGTCACGACGATGTCGAAGGATTCCTTATCATAATACCCATCAAAGCCTAACGCAGCTCCGCTTTTCACGTCAGCCGGATATGCGACCAAATCAGGATAGTACTTCAAATCCGTTGTAAACGCAGAAAAGCCTATACTCGACACGCCGTTTTTCCTTGCCTTATTTCGGATATCGATAAATGGTGTTCCACATTTTATGTCTACGCCAAGAACCGAAAGTGTTCCCCTTCCTGTCAGATCCATCTCACAAATATAGGGCGAAATATAGTTGTTTACATCATCCCATGGGTCAACCCCTTTGTATTTCTCAACAAAACACCTTCTCCCCTCCTCAAGATTTGTTTTATAGGAGTCAGA
>JAEEGM010000136.1 GCA_016280325.1 Eubacterium sp.
ACAGCAGCCCGATCAGAAAGCCGACACCGGCACCGACAGAACCGATCAAAATCGGTGGCACCCCGCCGTTTGAGATATTAGAACCGGTCAGTGTGTCATCCGTCATACCTTTGGTTTCCTCTCCTTTTCGATACCACATCCATATCCCTTTGACCTTATCGTGGAAGGAATAGTTCTCGTCCACCAGGTTCTGAGCATTCTCCCTTCCGAACAGGCTGAGAGGAACATAGTCATTTCCCGGTGCTTTATTCCCCTTATCCAGCCCCGTCCTGATCACGATACTGTCTGCCAGGATTGGATCTCCGGCTGCCTTGTCTTTTGTTGTATACAGAGCCAGCCACTGTCTTGCCGCGTCACCGTTAATATCCGCGCGGTTGTCACGCCCGGAGTCATCATCCCGGTTCCGGTTCCACAGAACAGCGCTGTAAGCCAGATACCCCGTGATATCACTCTCCACATCTCTGTCCACCATGACAGTTGGGATTGCCAACTGCTTTTTGTTGTGTTCTTTTCTCTGTTTGATAATATACAATGTCGTGGAAACGATAAGCATTATGACCGATAACGCAAGCATTACTCTTGCTCTTCGAAGGCTGCTATCATATACTTTTTCAGCTGCATTTCTTTCAGCATTAAGTTTATTATATGCTTTTTCGTATCCGTCCGTTTCATAAGCCAAGCTTTCCGTTACCGAATTCATCTCCGAGTCGTCCAGGTTTTCGATAGCTTCGAGATATTGTTCCTCAGGTAGATTAAACTGGTTCTTGACGTAATTGACCATCTTTGGATCGGCATACTGTCCCGCCAGATTTTGAAGCCGGTCGCACAATACATTATAATGCGCTCTGTTAACCCATACCGTCGGATATGAGAGAAGAGTGATCGCAAAGAGTCCGATCGTGATTCCTCTTGAAATCCTAAACGCGAGGTCAAGTCCCACCAGGGAACCGGTCTGCTGGAAGTCACTCGTTGCCCGCGAGGTCATGGCCGCCCCTTTGTTAAACATCGCCCGATCCACACCGATATACAGCGAACAGTTTGTCATTTCTTCGAAGGCTTTCATCTTCTCAAGATTGTTTGTCCCGGTTTTTCTCGCTTCCATCCTGGAAATAGCGATCTCGGCCAGGTCACCGAAACTGACATATTGTAACAGCGCCTTCTGGCCTTCCGTCAGCGCTGCCGCAATCGGATACAGCCGTGTGATGTCATTTTTAAATGCCGCCCTGTTCAACTGAAACAGGTCAAAGAGTGTTTTTTTGCCGTAAGGAATCTGCTTCAGCCCGGTTGTCAATACGCTGTCTCTGAATCCATCATAAGAATCCATAAAATCCATATAGTCCTCAAACAACTCATCGTCTTCCATGAGTTTTTGGTCCTCGGATGTCCATAACGCGTCGCGTGGGAGAATCTGCTTGCGAATATCGTCCCAGTTGTCGTAGATCCACTGCGCGGCCTCGCCGAAATCCGCCTCCAGCCTCTTCTCAACTTCAACCTTTTTCTCTCCGACCACGGTATCCACTCCGTAAAGTTCTCTTGTGTACTGCTTGGTCAGGGAACTCTTCGTGATGGTATTCAGACGCTCCAGCCAGGTGTCATTTTCTTTTTCACACCCCATATACATCGCCTGAAGGACTGTCGATACCAGATCATCGTTTCCCTCAACGAGCACCTTGATGATACCCTCTTCGTTGCAGTCATCCGAGAGCAGGTAATCACCGACTCCCTTGCCGGAATCGCTTTCAATAATATGATTCATGACCTTCAGTGCTTCCTCCGCAATCAGGTCACCGTGTTTGATGCTTTCCTTGAATTCGTCTCGAACAATGGCAAACGGTTTACAGATATCGGCCGCCTGGTGACGGTTTTCAGCCACCCACTGCTCCATTGCGGAGTACGAATACTTTCCGTTCATGTTCATCGTCTTCATGTCACGGATTGCTTCTCTCTCATCGGAGGTTCGCTTGATCCCCATATAGACCGCCTGATCGCCCTGGGAGTTCCAAAAATCTCCCGCCTCCTGGTTTAAATCGATATCGATCAGTTCATAGCCGTCATCGGTCAGGATCTTCTTCGCCTTATCCGGTTTTTTATCTACCGCCAGACGAACCTCACCGACAAAGGGAGCATCCTTCTCGGCAGCTTTTGCGACAGTTGTCTCCGTTCCACCCCGCGGTGACAACGTCTGAAGCGGGTTTACGCACGCCATCAGAGCCATCAGCCCGACGGCGATTGCTCGTGTTATTATTCCTTTGCCATATAATCTCATAGGCTTCCTCCCGTCCGGTGATCTTTGTTCCTTCCTCGTTACTTAACTATCTGCTTCTTTCTTCTGAAAAAATACATGCACAACAACCCGAGAAAAAATCCGCCGACCGCGCATCCGGTACCGATCAATGCCATGCTTCCGCCACTGATGTTCGAACCTGTCGTATCCGCCGATGATCCGGATGCCGCGTCTCCGGCTTCTTCCGGTTCGCCATCCTCCGTATCATCAATCAGGTCTGTCTTCTTGCCTTCCTTCAGGTACCACATCCAGATACCATCCACATCGTCTTCAAAAGAATATGTCTCATCGACGAGATTTTGTATCGACTCACTACCGAACATGGTAAGCGGCCGGTAGTCATTCCCGGGGATTTGCTTCCCACCGTTTTCCCCGGTCTTTGCTACAATACTGTCTGCCAGGATGGGCTCACCCATGGTTTTATCTGTCGTTGTATACAGTGCCAGCCACTGCCTTGCGGCATCGCCGTTCAGATCGCCGCGATCGGCCCGGTCTCCGTTATCTTTTCGATCCCGATTCCACTTTACCACATGATAAGTAACATTCTTTCCGGCATCGTTTTCGGTTTCAAAGTCAACCATCACCTCAGGGATTGATAACTGGATCAAATTGTGGGTGGCTTTCTTATTCTTAATCCACAGATAAGTGAAAACTCCTGCCAGTATAACCGCGCATCCTAACCCATAAATCGCAACATAATAGGGGACCGGGTGCCACCTTTCCAATTTTTCAAAAAACTCTGCTAAATCCATGATATTTATCAGATAACCTCCGAACACATTCATCTCTGTCACCGCGTAATAAGCGCATACACCGACTCCGATAAGCCCCGCCACAGCAGCCAATCCTGCCACTATCCCACATGCCATCATTTGACTTTGGGATTTCTTAAGATCTCCAACTACGCCTCCGCCCTCTCTGTTTTGTATCGCCCGACTCGTTGCAGCTGCATGTTCTCCGTACATCGCACGATCCACACCTTCATAGAGAGACACCTCTGAAGCCTGTTTGAGCACATCTTTCAGCACGGCATCGATCCGGGTTTCCACATTTTTCTTATGATCACGAAGTCCCATTCTGGTAAGCGCTGTTTGGAAAAGCAACGCATAATCCATATATGGGATCAACTCTTTCTGTGCTTCGGATAACGCGTACACAAAGGGATACAACTTGGTGATATCCTTTATGAAAACATCCTTCGAAAGTCTGAAGAAATCGTACAGGGACTTCTTGCCGTACTTTACACACTTCGTGTATTCCACGACGGAGAGATTCTGGATATCCTCTCCGAGTTCAGTGATCTCCTCGTCTTCTATCCCATCTTCACTCGCCTCTTTCAACCGCTCTTCCATATCCTTCTCACTCAGAAAAATGCCTCGGATCTCATCCCATCGATCCAGAATCTCAGAGGCGATCCCATCCAAATCCGAACGGATGTAATTCTTTATATTTTCCTTTTCTTCACCCAGTACGGTTGTCTTTCCGTATCTTTTTTTTGCGTAGTCTTTTATGATATCATTATAGGATGACACAGCTGACATACGCTCCGTCCAGATATCACCGGTTTTCGTCTTTTGCTCACTTGTCATAATCAGAATTCTCGTAAGCGTGGAAACGAGATACTGGTTCCCCTCCGTGAACATCTTGAGCAACGTGTCCTTGGATAGATTTTCGAGAAAAAGATCGCCAATCTTTTTACCACTGTCATCCTCTGTGATATAGTTCAAAATATCATGTGTTTTAACGGCAAGATAATCTTTTTTATTATAGTTGTCACGGTATTCATCAACCGCTGTTTTTAAACTGTTATATAATCTCTCCGCCTTGGAATAGTTTTGCTCAATAGCACGCTTCAGATCGGTGTACGAATACTTTCCGTTCATGTTCATCGTCTTCATATCGCGGATTGCTTTGTTCTCGTCAGCCGTTCGCTTGATACCCATATAGACTGCCTGATCACCAAGTTTATGCCACCAGCTTCCGGCCTCTTCGTTCAGATCCTGGTCGATTACCTCATAACCGGAATCGGCAAGAATCTGCTTTGCTGTTTCCGCTTTCTCATCCACAGCCAGACGAACCTCACCAACATAAGGCGCATCCTTCTCCGCAGCTTTCGCGACAGTTGCATCCATTCCACCCCGTGGCGCCATCGTCTGAAGCGGGTTTACGCACGCCATCAGAGCCATCAACCCGACGGCGATCGTTCGTGTTATCATTCCTTTGCTATATAATCTCATAGGCTGACCTCCTATCCAAATGCACTACTCAACTGTCTCTATCAATATAACCGAAAAGCAGCCCTCTCAGGTTGCTTTTCGGTAAAAGAATAACTATTCTTATGAAACAAGCTTCATCAATCCGATCAACATCATATACTTGCCGTCCACTTCCGTAACCTTCGCACCCGACTTCACGCTGCCGTCCTCTCGTGCATCATAAAGATAGATACGATTGTCAATTACATTCTGATCCTCATCTCTGCTGATGATACCATCATTGGTGTTGACACGTTTTCCCTTGGTATCCAGGATCTTCTCCCACTCTACACCATTCGCGCTATCCGGAAGGAAATCTCCCATCGAGGCAGCAAGCCGGGTTATCGGAGAGCGATCCATATAGACGATCTTGTCCTCGTCCTCATCTTCATCATCCAGCCAGTCACCGAGATCATCCTCCGTAGAGGTCGGCGTAGTCTCAGTGGTCGTTTCCGATCCGATGAGATTCTCGTATTCATCGGAACCAACCAGTTTTACACCGTGCGTATAATAAACATAAATCTTTTTCCCATGCGAAGCTGCCTGATTCAGGGAAACCTTACCGGCCAGCTGGTACTCGAAGCCATTCTCCATAAAGCTTTCCTCGGCTTCCTTACCCACCGTGCAGACAATGTCTCGGATCGCGATATCCGGACTTGAGGCACCGCAGGTACGGGCTCCGATCATCACGACAAAACCGTCGTTATACTTATTCAGATTGAGAGGAATACAGCGGTTGCAGCCTGATGTTAGAAGTTTAGTCTGCGCATCCTTTTCGTCTCCTCCGTAGTTAACCACAATTCTTGAAAAATACGATTTCTCACTATCGGATCGTTTTAAATGAATGAACTTGGGTTCCCATTTCGACAATCCCGTGGAGGCAAATTCCTGCTTGGCACCGGTTCCCTTATCCACCGTCGACGCGCCCAACACAGTATCCATACCGGGTTCAAAAGGATTCTCACTGACCGTGACTTCCGTAACCGGTGCTCCGGCACTTGTCTGTGTGGTGGTGTAGATGGAGAATACTTCTCTGGCCCATTCGCGGATCGTGACTCCGGACAACTGGTACCTCACGCCGCCCACCTTGACAGTGCTGCTTCCCTTTTTCTCGATGTCATCTCCGCCGAGTTTAAACTTGAGAGCGCCTCGCATCGCCTCGGTCTCCTTATCCGTTCGGATAACACCGATATAGGAGTAGAATTGTTCAATTCCATCAAAGCCCCAGGCGTCATTCATTCGCAGCGCGTTTTGCGTATAGTTCTCCATGACCATCTCTCCGGCGCCCAGCTGCAGAGCCATCATTCTGCACTGTTCGGGAGCAAGTTTGTCATACTGATCCATCTGTTCCTTTTCGAATTCTTTTTTCTCACCATCCTGTTCATATTCCTTCGGTGTCTCGAAATAGGTTCCGACGATATTTTTCACATACTTCGGTCTCCGCTTGATCCCATCTCCCCGGATGTAAAAGTACGCGTGATCGCCGTTTCCGTTTTTATCTTGGAAAGCGAGATCCTTGTCGCTTGGATCATAGGCGTTCAAAAACTCCTCGACCGGATGGAATCCCTTAGGCGCACCGGGTGAACTCTTCACTGCGATATCCGATACACGCAACGGCTTGGCATCCTTTCTGTAGCCCGCGGTGTACAGCCCCCTGGTGTCGCATGCTTTACCTTTTTTGTTTTCACTGTCATACATATTCAGTTTCGCGTAATGCACATCGGAATACTTCGTCCCGTCCACCTTTGAACTGATGATCGCATGGCTTGGCGCGTAGAATCGACGGCCGAAATCACCGCTGTGACCGGCAATCCTTCTGCGACTGAGAATCTGCTGATAATTCTCGCAAGCCGAATATCCGACACCTCCCACCGTCAGTTGAGGAATCAACGAACTCTCTACATAGTTGCTTCGGTAATACTTTACATCCGTCAGTGCGCGATACGGATTGTGTGTCGTCGTATATCCGAGCAGGATGGCGTAATTATCAAACCGCCCCTCAGACATATCCTTCGCTCCGTATACATCATCATACTCCGTAAAGTCACCCGAATATAGGGTAGACCCTACATCATACCCCAGACGCGCGAGTGATTTCACGCCCAGATCATCCATGAAAAACGAGAGCACACTTCCCGAGTCTTTCAGGTCGGATGTACCGGATGCAATCACAAGACCGGACAGATATTCCTCTCCGTCGGTATACGGCTCATCCGGTTTGAAATAGAGAAACATTCCCTTTTCCTTCAGCTGCTTTCTCTTATCGGAATAACTCTTGGAAGAAAACTCGATCGTGTCATCGTCGTCCCGCCAGTTGAAGGCCGGTCCGCCGCAGGTCAGATTGACCGGCTCCCAGCCGGGCTTCGCATCCGATCTGTCCCGAATGAAAAACAGGTTTTCCACACGGATCGGTGATCCGAAATCCCTGTTCGTGGTGTAGCACAGGTAAGCACCGTTTTGCGAGCGTTCGCTCTGATCCTGTCCCGGCGTATACGAGAAATCTCCAATCTGGAAACCGCTCCCCGGGTAAGTCAGACAGACACGGATATCACGGATTGCCGATGTCGGTTTATTGGTCGTCTTGTAGCCGATGTAGGTGTACTCACGACCGCTGTCATCCTTCGGGGAAATATTGGTATCGTATAACTTATACCCTTCTCTCGTCAAAGCCGCCTTCGTCTCTGTCTCGGTTGCGCCCGAGAAAAGACGGATATCCGCAAGATACTGACCTTTACCCTTTAACTCCTTCTGCTTCTTCGTATTCGTAATCTCACCGTTCAGGCTCGTACGATAGTAGAGATAGTGGTTACCGTCATCTTTGTCCTCCGCGTAAGCATTGAGAGCCTGCGCGTTCGGCGAATTGAAATTGCATACCGCCTCAAATCCGCTTGCCGTTTCACTTACCTCTCCCAGCACACTGTGGAAAAACTCGTGCTCATCGGAAGCACAGATCGGATCTCCGGCCACGTCACTTCGTGTATAGTAAAGCGCATTCCAACGCTTTCCTTCCCTACAGTTCAGATCACCGCGACCGTTATCCGGATCGATCACTTGAATATAGCGGACATTCGCCATATCGCCGTTTTCCATTTCATCGGCATCCAGCATAAGTCGTGGGATATCTTTCTCATCGTAGTTGTACTCATCCCATTCCTTAATCGCATTGTAAATCTTCTTGCCGGCCCACACCAAAAACGCGATAGCCAATATTATGATACCAACGAGTCCCATGAATCCCGCAACAGTAAGCAGGCTTCCCTTAACAACCGCTGCCGTAGCACCGACCGCCCATGCTTCGACCACCATCTTGGCTCCGGCCGCCATCATGACGGTGGGATACGTGATTCCGCTCGCATAGGCCGCGACGGAGAATATAACTCCTGCCGCTCCTCCGATCACACCGGAAAGATTGTCGAATTCGTTCCATATTTTCCCGATCGTTGTCGTCTTGGTTACATCAGTAAAGGTTGCTCCTGCCGCATTGGTGCGGATAAGCTTTTTCGTGTAAGCGATGTCGCTGTCAAAGAACTCTTTGGTTTCATGATCCCAGACAGGCGCGGCCACGTAGCCGTTTTTCTGAAGCTTACTCTTCAGTTCGCCGATCTTCGTCTCAAGAAATGAATAGACCTCATCGTTCGCGAGAAGTCCCTCGGTCATCACCGATACGCCACTGAGGCGAAGGATCGAGAGCTGTCCCGGTGTCATCGCCATGACAAGCGGATAGACCTGGCGCACCTCACTGTACGTGGTAAACTGCAACTGTCCGAGCTCGATCAGCTTGTCACCGAGTTTGGTTGTCTCATCGAAGTTGTAACGATTGAGAGTGTTCAGCATGGCCAGCGTCACCATGTCCTGCTCACCCTGTCCACTTTTCGTGTCCGTATTCTGCACGGCATTCTCGAAGTCTCCCATCGAGACGTCCTGTCCCTTGCTGCTACCGGTGCCCTCCGCGTCCGGATCCACCGAAAACTTCGAACCATCCGAAGTCTTGACCGCACCGCCCGCTGCTATCGTGCGAGCCTGCGCATCACGTGCCTTCTTGGAGAATGCCTGAAGCTGATCCTTCAGTTCCAACGCATCTGCCTGACAACGCGCATCCATCGAGCGCGCCGCCTGACTGCTCATCTTGCTCATCTTGGCCGCCATCTCGGGAAGTCTGTCGGTGAATTTTTCCTCCGGAACAAAAACACCACTTGCCAGACGACCGAGGATCGTCGACAGGATTCCGGAATTAGTCTGCATTACCAGATCTTGGATGTCCTCACTTTTATAATCCCCACTCAGAAGATAATTTCCGAGAAGCTTACTGCTGTCTATCGAATCACCCGACTTGACACCGTTTTCAGAAAGTGCGAACAGATTCAGCATTTCCCTCGACACCTTAGCCGCGTGATAGCCTTTTTTCTCATTCTCTCTGAACTCCTCCGCCGCTGCCATGATGGCTGCGGACATCTCGCCGAGTCCCTTGCTGGCGGTTTCCAGGAGCTTGCGATAATTCGTACTCTCGTAACCACCATTCATTTCCATCGTCTTAAGCGACGTGATCGACTCAGAAACGTCCGTCGTCGTCTTGTAAGCAAGCCAGAGGGAGTCTCCGTCATTCCCCTGATTTAAGTTGGTATCATGGAGAATCCAGCCTTCCTCCTCGGCCTTCTTCTTACCTTTTTCTCCGTGAAAATATCTGATATCCCGGATAAAAAGCGTTCCTTCCGGGTATTCATCTTCTTCTCCTGCTTCACTTTTCGCAGTGGCTCCGTCCGTGTTATCCGCCGAATCGGTTCCCTCTGCTTCACCCGCTTTCTCACCTTCCGACTCCGTCGTCGCTGCTCGCACACCGTCTCTTGAAAGCTCCTGCATCGGGCCGATTCCGAACATGCATAAAGCAAGGAAAAGAGCCAGGGTGATACGTATATTTTTTCTGAAAAATGTCTTCACACTAATCATCTTCCCGCACCCCCTTTGTCTTTTTCCGATAGTAGATCGCGATTACCAGGATTCCCGCAAGTATGATCCCGCCGCAGATGATCAGTACCATACTTCCCGATCCGATCATCGAACCGGTTGTCTCAGCGTCATCATCTCCTTCGCCTTCCGTTCCTCCTTCTTCACTTCCGTCTTTGTCGTTCGGTTCCTCAGCCTCTTTGTTGACTTCCTCACCGCCAGGCTCATCGTATGCTGTCTCATCAACCGGCGTATCGGAAGCACCTGTATCGGAATCATCCGTCAGGTTCTCTCCTTCCTTCTCTCCTTCCTCCTCTTCTTCACTCTCTGTTTCCTTCTCTGCATCAGCGGAAGAAAAATTCGACATATCCTCGCCGACCAGTTCGATCTCACCGTCACCGCCGATCTGTCCGTCGGCCTGGGCCACCACGATATCGAACGCCGTTCCTCCCTGCGAGTGATCCTTCAGTGCCTGTCCAAGTTCTGCGTTATCCTTATAGAGCGAGATCGTATTCCACCGATAATTCGTCTCACTTCCGGAGAAGTTCGTACCGAAGTTCATCTGTCCCCAATCGCTGAGGGAGAAGGTGCCCCCTTCCCAGAGAACATCACTGACTTCCTTCAGATCGATATCTGTGATTGGCGCGCCCGCTGCTTCACTGACCGAATAGAATAGCTTGTAGTCACCCGTCTCACCCACGGCATAGACACCTCGTACGGCCTTTTTCTCATCCCCGGTCCGGTTAAAAGCGATCATCTCCACTTCCCCTCCGTCATCCCGGATCAGACGGAAGAAATCATAACCATGGTTCGCCGCTTTTTTGATCGCCGCTTTCTCACTGCCGGCGTTAATCCTTGCCATCTCTGAAATATAGATACCAACCGGATCGGAATAAAGGACTGTCAGATACGTATTATCACCGAGCTCCATGACCTCGCCTTTTTCATTCCTAACGGTGTGTGTCCCGTCACCCACGATCTGATCTTCCACCAGTCGGATTTCCGCGATCGCGTCTCCGGCCTTCGCGTCCTTCGTTCCATATAATGTCATCCCGCCGATGCCTCCCAGTTCCTGATAGGAGATATCATCGATCGTCTCAGTCGCGCCACCGGATTTCAGGAGACGCAGATCTTTCAAAGCGCTTCCCTTGCTGTCTCCGGTACGGTAAGCGATCGCACTTCCGGCGATTCTGTCGGCCATCACCTTCCAACCGCTCTCCGATGCTGACTCGATAGACGAATCCCCTTCCACGATCTTTATATCCGTGATATACTCCGCCGCGGTCAGGCTGCGAGCGGCTCTTGCTGTTCTTTCTGCCTGGACCATGCTCACGCACAGAAGTGCAAACGAGACAACAGTCAGAAGCTTCCAATGCCACTGTACGTCAATTCTACTTTTCCGTTTCATCGACAGCCCCCTTTCTCTTGCGGATAAAAAGGACAACCGCAAACGCAAACATAAGTACCGCCACAGAACCGAGCACGATCAGAACTCCGGCATTTCCACCGATCATAGACGCGGTGAAAGAAGCGGTTTCATTGTGATCTCCTTCGAACTTTATCTTTTCACCCGGTATATCCGCGAAAAAGTATTCCTTCGCGGCAAACTCCGAGATGTTTTTCACCACCAAGATTCCGTTATCGCTCGCTCTATCCGTGGAATTCACGCCGATCTTCGATCCCACGGACAGACCACCGTTATTCAGGTAAGCGACCGAGGCATTGCCGTTCTGAAGACAGACATTGTCCACATAATGCCACTTGGTACCGCGCGTATACTCGGTGTTATCCGTGACCACCACCTTACCCATCACGTTGAGGTCCTCAATCGAGTCCACATAGATACCGGCGCCGTTGTCAAAAGAAGAATTATCCTTTACCTCGGCATCACATAAGCATACACCCTTGCCGTTAACGTAGATACCGCCACCGTTTATACCGGCGGAATTCGCCTTAACTTTTGTTCCATACGCATCGACATTACCGGCTGTGTCAAAGTAGATGGCACCTCCGTGTTTGCCGGCGGAGTTCTTGTTAAACTCATTCTGCTCGAGCAGCATGGTCGGATCATCTTTGCTGCTGCTTAAGTAAGCAGCGCCACCGTAGTCATTGGATACCTCATTCTTATCAAACCGGCAGTCGATCAGAGAAAGCATTCCGGACTTATTGAAAAGTGCTCCGCCGCGGTTGTCCGCTTTATTCTCCAAAAAGTGAATACTACGCAGTTCCATCGTCGCGTCATAGCCGGCGATGGCTCCGCCGTAGTTGCGCTCAATCGTTCCCGTCGCGGCACGGTTTTCCCGGAATGTCGTCTCGCTGACATGAAGTTCAGCCCGACTTCCGTCGATCTTGATCGCGCCTCCGTCGTTTGATGAGGAATTCCACAGGAAGTTCCCACCTTCGATGTAAACCTTCGCGCCGTCCTTGATTTGGATCGCGCCGGCACCGTTGCTGGAACTTCCCTCCTTGATAACACCACCGTATATATTCGATGAACCATAGGGATGCTTATAATTTGGATTGGAATCGACGATCGTCAGGGTAGCGCCGTTGGATACATAGAATATCTCTCCGTCCGCTATGAACTGATCATACGCCTTCCTCGAGATCATCTGACCGTTCAGATCGATCGTGATGTCACAGTTCTCCGGAACAAAAATTGCCCCGTCCTGGAAGCAATCCACTTCCTTATCACTGGATGAATTCAGGTAGGGGATATCCTTGCGCTCCATATCCGCACCCATATCGTACTTGTGGAGAATCAGCCACTTTCTGTCGGAACCGTGTCCCCCCTCCACCGGAGAAGGATACTGAGAACGCATATCCTCTGTTCTTGCGTTCCAGTCAGCCTCAAGCTTGACATGAACCCTCTTACCCTCCAGCGCTCTCGCCACGGCATAGTTCCAGGCGATCGGTGTCTGGGAATAAAAATCCTTCGCACCGTCCTCACCATCTACTTTCACACGCGCCATCAGCTCATCATCCATCGGACATCCTTCCGAAGGTTCCCAGATCCAATCGGAAACGGTGTACTTGACAGTTTCATATACCGGCCAGGTCCACGGTTTGTACCAACTCCAAGCTTTCGACGTGATCGGCTTAATGATCAGCGCCATAGCCAACATCATCGGCACCAGGATTGCCGCGCGTATCAGGATTTTTCGCGAGTCTCTTCTCATAGGCAGCCTCCTCCATACGTTGCATGTAAATCTGTTCAGGATCCGCTATATGTCTTTGCTGAAAATGTCTTCACTACGATAACCGTAATACATCAAACGCAGGTTGCATTATATGTTCAATTTTTTCAATCCGGATCGAAGTGCAGGCAGAATCGCGATCGTCACAATGTCGTAAATGATAAACGCAATATACCATGGCACCGACATGGGCATGGTGAAAAGTCCGACGAAAAATGCCAGACAGTTCAGTACACCAAGCAGATTGTAGAAGCGGAGATTTTTGATGAGTCCCCCCTCCACATCCTTGATGATCAGATGCTTGACATGGAAATACAAAGCGATCATCGGGATCACGACCGAGAACAGCCGCATCACGACTTCGGGTGTCGTATCCGTCGTTCCTCTTTTGGTTAAAAAGAAATAGGCAACAACCGCCAACGGAACGATAGCCGCGATGATCCGATACTTTCGATAGGCTTTCGAACCGTCATCACATAGGGAATCGATCGTTCCGTAGTTGGCACAGATCAGAAACAAAAGCTGCGCCAACTGGCCGAGACCTGCCAACGATACACTGTTCAGATCCAGATTCCCCCGCACCATCAACGTCTCAAAGAGTCCCTGAAGGAAACGGCATCCCAGCATGCATACCACCATCTGGGCGTAGAGCGGCGCTCCTTTTTTGAAATACACCTTTGCTCCTATTGCGAAGGCCACCGCCGCAAGTACGGTATAGATGATCTCCATAATCATTGCCGATGACATATCAGATCACCTCCTTTTTGCTGATACCGATCCGTCCCTTGAACGTGAGCGGCGTCAAACCGATATACGTGATCAAAGGAAGAACAAAACCTAAATATTTCAGATCTGTCTGCACGAGTTCATTGTAGATCGCATGGTAAGTTGCGGCCATAACCAGCATTGCGAAAATGCCGGGAAGAATGAGTTTCTTTTTCCTACGGATCACGCTGAGGCTGATACCAACCATCATCGTGGCAACCGCGTGCATCAAACCGGAACCGAAGCCCCTGACAAAGGCCCACAGATAGCTGACGGAATCCGGATTGCTGAGAACGGCACGAAGCAGGATAACGATGTTTTCGAGAAGCGCAAACCCGACTCCCGTACCGAACGCGATTGACAAAAGCGTCCCTCTCTTATCCGAGAATAAAAATGCGTAGATCAGGATCGGAAGCGCTTTCAACGTCTCCTCAACCAAAGGTGTGATTGTCGTCGTGATATAATGCATATCCTTCAAGCCCATCTGCTGGATCAAAACCCCGCTGACTTCTGATGAAAGCAGACTGACAAAGACACCGAGAGCCATGCTCCCGATCAGCAATCTTGCTTTTCCTGTCATGGTGATCGTCATCATCAGGAGCGGTACCATGATACAGATAAAGGATATGTACTCGATCGTATTTCCCATAATTGATTACTCCATTCTTTGATTTGCCGATTAATGCTGTTGTCTTTGTCCCCGTTACCCCAGATCCCTCGCGGCGATCAGACCGTACGCGCTCTCCGCGCCACCTACGGCACGCAGGATTGCCTCACTGATCATCTCGGCGGCAAGCGTGCCCACCAGATCCTGATCCGCCTTTACTTCTCCGACCGAGACGGCATATATACTATCTCCGTCGGCGGAGGTATGTACCGGACGGATGCTTCTGGCGTAACCATCATGTCCCATCCCGGCAATCTTGCACAATTCCGATTTGGAAAAATAAGCATTTGTTATGATCACAGCGAGTGTCGTGTTATCGACAAATTTATTATCCTTCACATCGATTGACGCACGCATCATCTCATCCGTGTTTCGAAATCCTTTTTTATCCTCTGACAAAAGGCCTGCTACCTTTTTACCGGTCCGGTAGTCGAATACATCACCGAGCGCATTCAGTGCTACGACGGCACCAATCTTCAGTTCGCCGATCTGAACCGCGTGACTGCCGATCCCTGTCTTCATGCAGGTCTCCATACCGGCGATCTTCCCGACCGATGCACCGCATCCGGCACCGTAGTTACCGTCCTGATAGTTCGGATCTTCCAGCGCGTGCTTCGCTGCCTCATAAGACATCGCAGCATCCGGGCGTACCTTGCAGTCGCCCACCGTCAGATCAAACAAGTCTGACTGTACCACCAGTGGTACCTTGGTGATGCCGACATCAAATC
>JAEEGM010000137.1 GCA_016280325.1 Eubacterium sp.
AAGAAAGAAAGGGATATTATGCCCCATGATCGAGTAGGGGGATTCATCCCCCTACTCGTCCATGCGCTGTCATCTCGAAAGCAAAGCTTTCTCGATGACCGTTTGCTCAGCCATGCATGGAAAGCAAGCTTTCCTGCATGGCGTTCGCTATTCGCACAAAAAGACGGGCCCCGATTCAACGGGAACCCGCCTGATAAAGACGTTTCATGGTAACATCTGATCCAGTATCTGCGCAGCGCACGCGACGAGATCAGGGCACGGACGTTTTTTATAGTAAGCATCCGTACGGGCCTCGGGCTCACCGCCGGACGTCGTCTTTACCCCTTCGAGCAGCTCGCGGCAGATGATCGATCCGTTTTCCTCACGGAACTTCGCGGCAAATTCCTGCACAAGCGCGTAGTGGTCCTTTTTCGCCTCATGATCCTCGGGATCGTCATAACCACAGACCATGCCCAGCACCATAAGGGCGCCACTGACACAACCACAGACCTCACGCATGCGTCCCATCCCTCCGCCAAAGGAGGAGGACAGCTTCGCCGCGGTCTCGCGGTCCAACCCGGTAACATCTTCAAATGCACAGAGCACCGCCTGCGAACAGTTGTAGCCGTCAAGAAACAACTGACGGGCTATTTCCGAATGACTCATTTCAACACCTCTTCAATCTGCTCATACTCAAGTAACGAGATCGCTTCCTTTATCTGTTCCACACGCTCCTTCTCACTCTCCGGAACGCGGACAGTGGTGAGCTTCTCGCCGATGAGATCGATCTCATCGTAATCCGCCTTATCCAGATGCCTTTTCAACTGGCTGTAGAGTTTCTCCAGTTCCTCTCCACTGATCTCCGAAAGATCCTCCGGCGTCTCTTCCGGCGCCTCCTCTTCGATCCGCTTCAACTTGTCACCGAGCGAACGATAGTCCTCCACGAACCGGTCGATCTCGGCATCGATTGTCTCAGTATCCCCCTTGTTTCCGGCTTCTTCCAACCGCTCGGCAAAAGCGCTCAGTGAAAGTGCCCCGATGACACGAGCCGTACTCTTCATCCCGTGAACCCGTACCGTCAGATTCACGATATCCCCGGCCTCGCGGAACTTTCGAATCTCATCGATATTCATACGGATGGTCTCCAGATACGCATGGATCGCGTCCACATAGGATTCCGCGTTGCCGCAGTGATCAAGTCCGGCCGGCACATCCAGTTCCCCGATCTCATATAAAAATGCCGGCACCTCGATATCCTCTTCCTCCTCCGTCTCATCCGCCGGAAGCACCTTCTCGTCCGGAAGATAGCGGATGATCGCCTCCTCCAGGCTTTCCGGATCGATCGGCTTCGTCAGGTAATCGTCAAATCCGGCGGCGATATAGGTGTCACGCATACCGGAGATCGCGTTCGCTGTCAGGCAGAGTATCGGTGTGTCAAGATTCGGGTTATCATCGATGGCACGGAGTTCTCGAAGCGCTTCGATACCATCCTTGTAAGGCATCATATGATCGAGAATGATAATATCATACTTGTTCTGCATGGCCAGCCGGATACACTCGTCCGCACTGTCCGCCGTGTCTATTTTTAATTTCGTCCGTTTTAAAAGGTTCTTGATCACGACAAGATTGGCCGGGGTATCATCGACAACAAGAATGTATCCGTCCGGCGCGGTGAACTTCTCACGATACCGCTTTCGATCTGCCACGGACCGACGAAACGCCGTCTCGTAATCTCCGACCTCATCCCACTTGGTCACCTTTTGTCTGACGGTAAAACTGAACTCCGAGCCCTTGCCCGGTTCACTCTCCACATGCAGCGAACTCCCCATCAGATTCAGCAGGCGCTGTGTGATCGTGAGCCCCAACCCGGTTCCCTCGATATTCCGGTTGTACTCATCATCGATACGCTCGAAAGCCTCAAACAGCTTCCCGACTTCTTCTGCCTGGATTCCAACACCGGTATCCTTCACCCTGACGTTCAACAGGACCTCGTCCTCTTCCTCCGGCACCTTCTCATATCCGACCGAGAACGTGATCATACCTTCTTTTGTGTACTTCACGGCATTCGTCAGGAGATTGGTCACCGCCTGCTTGATACGGATTTCATCACCGTACAGGTAATTCGGGATCCCGCTGTCGATATGAAGCGCAAGTGTAAGCCCCTTCTCCTCGGTCTTGGTCTGTACCATATTCACCAGATCATTCAACACGGATGAGATCTCATAATCCACCGGGGTAATGTCAAGCTTTCCGGCCTCCATCTTGGAGAAGTCCAGGATATCATTGATCAATCCGAGAAGCGTATTTCCTGAGGAACGGATATGGCCGGAATACATGAGTATATCTTCATTATCACATTCCCTGAGCACCATCTCATTCATGCTGAGGATTGAATTCATCGGTGTACGGATGTCATGCGACATCGTCGACAGGAAATATGACTTTGCGCGGTTGGCACTTTCCGCCGCACTCACGGCAGCCGCGAGTTCTTTATTTTTCTCCTCCAGTTCTCTTCCCGCTTCCTCTTTCTCCATCATCCGTCGCTTGGACGCGGAGAACGCCCTGGCCAGAGAGAAGATCACGAGTGCCGCGATCGCCACGGCAACCAATGTAACTATCCAGATATTATCATACAGCATATCGAAAAATGTATATGTATACAATCCGTCGACATATCGGTATGCCATGCTCTGTGTCTGATCGACACCGACCAGGTTAATGCCTCTGTTCAAAAGCATCAACAATCCCTCTTCACCGATCTGCACACCGAAGCTACGATCGTCGTTGATGCTCAACTGCTTCATGGACAGCTCGCGGTACTTCCTGTTTTTCAGAATATCATTCGCCCGGATACCGTTGAGTGTGGTGCACCCTACCTCTCCTTTTTTCACGGCCTCCAGGCACTCTTCGGTCGTTTGATAATACTCGATCTGCGCGTCAGGAAACGTTGTCTTCACATAGTAGTACTGCATGCGGTTGTTCTCATTTACCGCCACGCTGGCCAGTTTTTCATCATCGTATTCATCCTTGTAGATCAGCTCGGTCGTGGAGGATACGACGGCATTGGACTGGTAGATTCCGTTTTCCTCAGAAAAATACAGGCCTCCGCCCACCGGGAAAACCGCGTCCACCTCGCCCTCTTGCACATCCGCGATCATGTCATCATAATTCTCATATCCCACATAGGATATTTTCAGATCAGGAACTTCCAGTTGCTTTATGATCTCCGGTACAATCTCGCTGACAAGTCCCGTCGCTTCTCCGTCCGATTCGGAATCACTGTACGGAAGATAGTGCCTGAGATAGCCGATACGGAGGGAATCATGCTCCTCCAGCCATTCTTTTTCCGTCGAGGAAAGCGAGCGACTCGAGATACTCTCCGCATAGTATTTGATGCGAAGTGAATTGATATAGTTCGGTTCCTCCGTCATGAGTCTCGCCTGCGCCTCGTTCAGTTCCTCCAGAAGATCCGGTCTGTGGACGCTGACGCACAGATAATAATCCGACGTTCCGAACGCGTACAAAAGTTCTGCGTCCGGTCTCTGCTGTGTCCCATCACTTTCCGCCACCATCACGTCGATCTTTTTATCATCGAATGCTTTATATAAGCTCTGAAAATCCGGATATTTGGACACCTTCGCCGAGATATTATTCTCACTTAAAAAACGCGTGAGCACGCCTACCATAGCACTGTCAAGAACACCGACCTTCTTCCCGGCCAAGGTCTTGTATGATGTCGTGATCGACGTATCCGACGCGTGCTTGACCAGGTTGTAGGTCTCATTCCCCATAGCCAGTTCCGGATAGCCGACGATCCCTTCACGCTCAGCTGTCTTCGCAAGGCCGGCCATCATATCTACTTTTCCGTCGAGAAGCATCTGATAGAGGTCCGAGAAACTGCCATAGACGTACTCATACCCCCAGCCCGTGTACTCGGAGAGCTTACGATAATAATCATAAGCATACCCCTTCCGAACAGAGCCCTCCTCAGCTCCCTCCTGAAAAATCTCGTTTTCAAAATAGCCGATACGGACGGTCTTATCGCCTGCCTTTTTCAGTTGTCCGGACGCATGGTTAGTGACTATAATTTGCGCACAAAAAAAGCACAGCATCAGGAAGCATATGGCTGATCTGCGAGCTTTTTTAAATAACCTCGTTCTCTTATCCATCGTTCCCTCCTACCGTGCCTGTTCCGGCCACCGCGGAAGCCTCTTGCTGTACTTATTGTTTATGAAAAAACAACCGCGTTTTGCCATTTTTCCGTTTCAAAATAACGATCGATCGCCGATACGATATCCGCCTGTTTCATACTCTTCAGAAGGTACCCCTGAGGTTTCAGACTCATCACCTTCATCACCGTTTCCTTATCCGCCTTGCCCGTGAGAAAGATCACGGGGATATCGGCCGATTCCGGTTCACTTCGCATCATCTCGAGCACCTTCGTACCGGTTGTGATCGGCATATCATAATCCATCAGGATCAGATCCGGCCGGTGTCCGGTGATGTACTTGATCGCCTGCATACCGGACTTCACGATCGTCACCTGGTACTTATCCATCAACCATCTTTTCACCATTTTTAAAAATGTGATATCGTCATCCACGATCAGAATTTTCTTCGAGCTGTGACGCTTCCTTGCTGCCTCAGCTTCAATGGAAATCTCCTTCACGATATTTTTATTTTCAAAAGGTCTTATAAACGCTTCCTTTACAAGATCCTTCGGAATCACACGATACACCTTCTCGATGTCCTCGCTGTAGCCTGCCAGGTAGAGCGTCTTGGCGTCGTCCGCACACACGTCCTTGATAAATACGAGCTCCTGCGTCATACTCGACACCGCTTCATTTACATACAAAAATACCATGTCCGCTTCGTCTTTGTTCGCTTCAATCTCCTTGATCTCAGCGTCCATACGGATGCACCGGATATCCGCGTCTTCGATAGCGGCCGTGATCGAATCCGTGATATAGGATTTTTCATTACTTATTACCAGCAGTTTGTATTCCATCTGTGTTACGCCTCCTGAAAATGATCTCGCATACGATACTCGGTATCCTCATCGATCATAGCGATCATGATATCCGCAAACGCAGGGTCGAACTGCGAGCCCTTGCCTTTTTCGATCTCTCCACGCACGATTTCCTGTGAAAGAGCGCGGCGGTAACTGCGGTTGCTTGTCATCGCGTCATACGCATCTGCCACAGCGATCATCCTTGCCTCTTCCGGGATCTTCTCACCTTCCAGTCCGTCGGGATACCCCCTCCCGTCGTATCGCTCGTGATGCCACCTGGCACCATCCGCGAGTCGGGGCATTTTTTTAATACTGGAAAGAATCCTTGCCCCCACCGCCGGGTGTGTCTTGATCATCTCGAACTCCTCATCGGTCAGGCGGTCAGGCTTATTGATCACGCTGTCCGGCACACCGATCTTGCCCACGTCATGAAGCAGCCCCATCATAAAAACAGCGTCCTGCTGCTCTTCGTTGTAGCCATATCTCCGGGCTATCTCTTTCGCGTATTCCGCCACACGAACCGAGTGGCCGTTCGTATAGGTATCCTTCGCGTCGATCGCCGTCGCAAGCGACTCTACGACCTGGATAAAGAGTTCCTCATACTCCATCGTCTTCTTCTCGACTTCGTCCGCGAGGTTTTGCTGCAAGCGCACTAACTCGACGGCCTGCTTCACGCGAAGTACGAGGATATTTGCTACGAAAGGCTTCCGTATGTAGTCCATCGCGCCGCTTGCGAGACCCTTGGCCTCGGCCCCCTCGTCCTCGTTCGCCGTGAGAAAGATCACCGGGATCTCCCGTCCCTTCTCCTCTTTTTCGCGAAGCCTACGCAAGGTCTCAAATCCATCCATCTCCGGCATACGGATATCCAAAAGGATCAAATCCGGCGCCTCGTTGTCACGCACGTATTCGAGGAGCTGACTTCCGCTCTTCAAAACGACCGCCTTCATATCCGCTTCCGTAAGAATATTCCATGCTCTTTTCAGTACGATGGCATCATCGTCCACTACTACAATCTGTGGTTGCATATCTCCTCCGACATTCTGAAAAATAACGGTTTGTCACTTCCTCCATCATATCTTAAATACGTGTTGTTGTCAACAAAGAAATCGACGTCCGGCCGCCGCTTTCTACAGTTGCTCCTTTACCTTTTCGATCAGCTCGCCGGCCTCCTCATAGTCAAGATTTGACACCAGTTTGAGGAGCTTTTTTACCTGAGGCTCGAGCGTTTCATCGAAGCGAAATTCGGCAAGCGCGGACATGCACTCCTCGGCCGCCATCAGATCGAAGTCCGCGATCGCGCCGGTGAGCTCATCCAAAAGCTTATGTATCTCGTCCTTGTCATAGTCTCTGTCCGGCTCCGCCTCCTCGGGAGCATAGGCCTCCAGATAGGGCTTGAGATAGGTAAAGGCCGCCAGGACACTCGGAGTGAATTCCGTCAACTTCGTCACATTTTTATCCGTACCGAGTTTCTCGAGCGTATAGAAATTCTCAGCCAGTTCCATGGCTCCGATCATCCGACAGGTTGTCTTCAGCGCGTGAACTTCTGTCGTGTATCCGACAATATCGTCCGCCTCAAGCTTCGAACGGATTGACTCACATTTTTCATCGATACTATCATGGACCTCACCCAACAGTTCGGTGAAGAGTGTCGGGCCGCCGGAGTTCTCGATTCCCTTTGCCGTGTCAACTCCGGGGATGTCCACCTCCAACGCGTCCTCCGGATTCTCCGAAGCCATCTCCACGGAGGGCCCGCTCAAGTATTCACTGCTCTTCCTTTTTTTCATAGGCGATAGTCCTCCTGCCGATCATGGTGAGTACCAACTTCTTTATTATAAAGGGATAGGATTCGGTTGTCAATATGGAGGGGAGGGGATGCCCTCTTGCAGGACGAAAGGTGACCTACAAAGAAAAATGCGCAATAAAATAGGCGCTCCGAAGAGCGCCCATCCCTTATATTCTGTTGTTTATCGGCGCGTCAAGGCCTTTGGGATGACGAATTTTCCATGCTGTCCTTTCACTTTCCTCACTCTTTATCCCAATACTTCTTTACGGCCGCCTCAGCCTCACTGGTTTTATAACCATACTCGGCTACTACCGCCTCGGCAGCATCTGCCTGGGATCCACTTAAGCGCTTATAAGTATCGATCAGAATTCTTACACCATTTTCTCTCTCAGCCGCTGTCACATCAGCTGTTACACTCTCTGTAACACTCGCTGTCACATCCCGAATTAATTGAGCATCATGATTCCTCGATATTATTTCTTCATCAAAAAGAATTGAATACATGCTGATAACCTCCTTTATGCAGAATATAGTGCATCATTTTTTGCTAATAAATAATTACAATATTGATTCATGCTTATCCCTTCCATCTTTGCATGGATTGCCAATGCTCTGTGAAGGCTTTTTGGCATTCTTATTTTGAACTGACCTGAATAAGCCGACACATCAACTTCATCATACGGCTCATATATCTGCACACCATCTTCTAATGCCGCCTTAAGCCACTCTCTTTTTGCATCCTGTGCACCAGCCGTAACACCTTCTAAGGTCTCTGCACAGGTCACACATCCGGGAAGTTCAGGATACCAAGCGGTAAACCCTCCTTCCTTATCAGGTATTATTTCCAAGCGATATGGTTGTGACATATAATAATCAATCGTTTTCATCATTGATTCCCTCCTCACTTTCTACTACTTCCTTAACCATTTCCACATATGTTCTTTTAATTGGAGTATCTTTCGGAATTGTTATCGGATTCCGATTTGGTTTACGGAATGTATTATACGTGGTGTCATATATGGTGTCAAGCATTTTTTCGAGAAGGGAAGGTTCGATGACGAAGATGCCGCTTACCGCCCGGCCTGTCACTTGATCCTCACCCAACGGACAACATTTGCCGAGTGTAGCTGACAAGTAGTGACTTTTGATGGATGCCCCGAGGACTTGTTTGAGCGCGTCACCGAAGGTGACGTGCGAGTTCCGCAGGGGCATCCGCGATTATCAAAAGTTGCTACGAGTCGTTACACTCGTGCCGTTGGACGTGGGTGAGGAATCAAAGACAAGCCGGTGGAGGTATCCCGCCCTCACCCACATACCACAAAGACGCAAACTCTACCCCACAAAAAAGAGCGCACCCTCAGGTGCGCTCCCAGGTTCAACACGTATTCAAATAGTAACCAGCATCAATCCTCAACACCGTCGACGGTCGCCTTCAGAGACTGGATGCTCTTCAGCACGTCATCGGCCTCGCCGGAGATCGCATCGGAGTTGGATGCGATATCCTGCAACGTCTCCGTAACCTCCTGAACCGCACGGTTAACATCGTTCTGTGACTCTTCGATGGAACCGACGATGCTCGTGATCAGGTTGACAGAAGCTGTCAACTCCTCAGCGGAAGCACCGAGATCGGCGCTAACCTCCGAATAGTAGGAAGCATCTCTGTCATAATCATTTGCCAGAGTCTCAAGGCCTTCGTAATCCTTCATAACCTTGGCATCAATAAACTCAAGAATGTTGTTACTCTCACCGGAAAGTGCCTCCACACTGGAGATCACCTTATCTGTCAGGTCATTGACCTTATCAATCTCGTTGCTCGTGCTCTGTGCCAACGTACCGATCTCACTCGCCACAACCGCGAAGCCCTTACCGGTCTCACCGGCTCTGGCCGCCTCGATCGAAGCGTTCAATGCAAGAAGATTGGTCTGGTTAGCGATCGCCTGGATCGACTGGGAAACGCCGACGATCTCTTCGATGATCTTCGCACCCTCGATCGCCTTCTCCAGCTTCTCACGGCTCTCCTGCGTGATCGCCATGGCACTGTTCTTGTTGCGGATGATATCCGGAACCATCTCCTGAACATGAGTCTGAATCTCATGCGCTTTGGTTGCCATCTCCTGCGCCTCGTTAGCAAGCTTGTCAACCGCCTCACTAACCTCACCACAGGTTGTACTGATATTCTGGATGCTGGCCGTCTGTGTATCCACGCTGGCCCCTGTCTTCTCCATAGCCGAGCTGATCGTGCTGATCTCATTATTCATCTCGCCGATCTTCTCATGCGCGTCACTCATCATATTCTCGATCATCGAGGACTCATCACGTGTACGATCAATCGTAATCAGGAAGCGATCCTGCAGAACACCGATCAAATGACGGATTCTGTTGACCTCCTTCATATTCTTGATCTGCGTCTCGTCATCGATCAGGTTATCGACAACAAACTGCTCCATCTCCTCTACCGGGCGAAGATTCTTCTTCACCATGAAAAGCATCAGGAAGATAACCAGAGCAAGCGCAGAAATCGTAAGCGCCACACTGACGATCAACATCAGCTTCAGCGGTTTCGTAACATTATCATAGAAAGCCGCAATACCGAATACCCAGTTACTGCTTGCAACAACACCGGTTGAAAAATACGTCTTCGTATTATCATAATCCGTTGCCGTGATAACCTCTGATCCCGGAGCGGAAATGATCGGTGCCACATCCGGCAGAACCTGTGATACGGCCGTTGCTACGTCCTCTCCCGGCATCCATGCGGAATTCGGATGGATAACGTAGTTTCCGGCAGAATCCACCAGATAACCGTATGTACCGTCATCATTGGCAGCATCGTTAGTGATCTGCGCGATCGTATCCAATGTATAATCGGCTCCGATAACGCCCCACAACTGATCGTTGAAGTAGATCGGAGTCGCTACCGTCACACACATACCTCCGATCAACACGTCCATATACGGATCGGTAACGATGGTTGCCTTTGCTTCCTTGGCAGCCTTGTACCAGCCACGGGCCGTCGGATCATAGTCCGCGTCAGTCGTAGCGTTCGGATCCAACTGAAGGAACTCCTTTTTCTCATTTCCGATATAGATATTCAGAAGCTGATCGCGGCCGGTCGCCGTAGCGATCAGGATCTTCGACATATCCTCTCTCTTCGGATTATCCGTGCCAAGTGCCATGATCGCACCACGGATACCTTCCGTCATAATCTTCTCACCGGTCAACCAGGTATTGATCTGCTCCGCGTGCTGGTTGGCCTTCGCCTGCAACCCCTCCTTCGCCGACTTTTCCAAGTTTGCTCCGGACACCATCAGAGACGTCAAAGCCAAAGCGATCATCGCAATTGCCACAATGATGATAACCGTCGACGTCAGCGTTCCTCGAATCGTTTTGAACATAATCAAATCTCCTTTCGGATAAAATTCCGTTATATATTTTATCATATCTCCCATAAACTTTCAATAAAAAAATCATGCTACAGATTAAGATTTCTTAAAAGTGGAGTGACAGCCGTGAATAGTAACTAAAAAAATAGCCGCTCACGGGCATTTTTCCCCACAAGCGGCAAGCATTTCTCCATTAAACCCAATTTGCCCGACTACGACAAGGCTTTCAACGCCATGCTATCCGATCAAATGACACATCTCTAACTCAACCGGTCTCTGACAATCTGACCGACGCGCATCCGATCTGCGTAAGCAAAGCACTTCTTCAAATCCTTTTTATTGGACCTTTTGAAGCCACGGATGATCTCGTCAAGCATGCCTTCCTCCAGTTTATCCGCCAACCGGATACTGTCCACCACGCTATGATTGACGTCATACACCCGAACCGTCGTACTCTCATACTTAAATGTGACGATCTCCTCTTCGAAGGCCTGTTCGGAAAAATAGTGCCTCGACACCGGGAACGTAAGCTTCATGCCTCCGCGATCGGTTCTAAGCGTCGCGACATAGAGCGTCTCCGGCTCCTTTTTCAGCATCCCATGATAATAACAGGCGCTCGGTCCGCAGATCACCGCCTTGGGATTTGTGAGGCACGCCTCTATCATCTTGTAGTTTGCCGGCTTTTTTATTTTCAGAAAGCTCCCCCAGTAATTTCCGTGAGACACCTTCTCGATATCACCGTTCTCTAACAATTCACGTATGTGGATCGTTGAAACCTTTTTACTCAGCATATCTCTGGTAGACAGGTACCCTCCTGCCTTGTCAAACAGTGCGTAGATTTTGTCGTAAGTCCTTTTCAGCATCTGACTGTCACTCTCCTATCTCACACCACATATACCCCGCGCTCCGGCGCGGGCTTTTTTTGATCTTTCGCCGCCCTTCATCGGCAATTATCCCCTTCAGGTCACCGGTGCCCTTCATCAGCGCTCCCCAATTGATTCATCCTTATAATACCATTATATACATATAATAGATTTTTTTCAAGAGCCCGGCGTTATGATAGGCATGACGACAAATCTCATCGCATACCTCACGGAATCGGAACACCTGCTGCTCCGTCAGGTTGTCCGGTCCAAAGGCCGCGTGGAAGATCATTTCCACATAATAACGGATCGGCTCCTCAGGCATAGACAGTGCCTCCACGAGCTCCGCGGTCAACTCCGCACTTGACTGTCCGGCGTACTTCACGCCGCGGTGCATAAAGTACGGCGTCAGGTGACGATGCGTCATACGGATCCGACGGCGTTTATTCTTCATATCCGAAAGCCGGCTGCGGAACAGATGACGACGGATCCGCCTTTGTCCCTCGGCCACAGCGGCCACGATCACAAGCACGATCAGGATGATCAGGAGCACGCGTAAAATTGCGGAGTCTTCCTGTTTTTCATTGGAACCGAGATCACCGCCGTCACGGCCCTGCTCCTTGGCATCATCCTCGGTATCCTCGTTGCCTTCGATATCCTCAAACTCCATGCTTTCATCCGGCTTGGTCGTCACCATCGGCGTCGGTGTCACCTCGGCAGGTCCGTCTCCGGCACCCTGTCCATCGGAATAACCACCATCGTTGTTCTCCTCATTGCCGAGCTGCTCTCCGTTCCCCGGTGTCGTCTCAAATGTCACGAAGCCGTAGCGTTCATCAAACACCTCAATCCAGGCATGACAATCATAATCCGGTACGTCAACCTCTCCCGGAATCCCTTTTTCCAGCTCCTCCGGCGAGATATACAGTCCCTCAACAAAGCGGGTCGGAATCCCGATTGAACGCAACAGGATCGCCGCTGCCGTCGCATAGTAAGTACAATACCCCTTCTTATTCTCCTTCAGGAAATATTCCACACTGTCCCTGCCCGACGGCGTCTTGCCCGGCGACTCGGAGTACTCGGTATCCTTGGATATAAAACTCCTTACCGCTCTGAGCAGATCGCTGATGTCGCACTCCCCTTCACCGTACTGCTTTAAAAGTGACTTATACTCGGTCTTGAACTCTTCACAGATTCCCTTCAGACTGTCCGGAATCTGAAGATAATACTTCTTGGCAAAGTCAGCCAGCGCCTTGGATTTCTCCTCATTTCCCGTCCAGAAAACAGGATCCACAAGGTCTTCCGACGGCGTCATCAGCATACGTCTCACCGCGTAGGAGTACGTCAGGTAATACTCTTCATCATACTCAATTCCCGGGACTCTCGTCTTCACCTCACCACTGTTTTCCGTGATGTAGCCCTGCACCGGGAGCACCGGAATCGCGTAGCTGCCGAAGCCGAACGCCAGGTTTCGCACATGAAGCGTACCGATCCCCCAAAGATTATCCACACCGCTTTTCTCGTTGTCTCCGATGTCATTGCGCAACTGGACATGGTAGCTGTCCGGCGTGATATTCTGAGAGTTCAGCGTCGCGAGATCCTGTTTATACTCCGCGTCCTTTTTATTCGAGGTCCACTTATTATCTTCATACACATTGGCAACGTACGACTTCAGATACAATCCGTAATTCGTATTGAAGTCTCCGGAGAGTTTCAGAAGCGTCCGCCCGGTATGGTTGAGTTCGGCCTTCTTCCCGACCTTTCCGAAGTCGATCGCATCGGAACTGAAGTACGCCCGGATCCATGTAAACACATCTTCCATATCCCAGCTCGCCAGGGCCATGATCGTATTTTTCGTCTCCAGAAGTTTTCCCTTATTCCTCTCGTAACGCGACGGCGAGACGATCAGATAGGAAAGAATCCCCGAGAAAAGACCGATCAAGATCAGGATCAGCGACAGCTTCTGTCGCAGTCGTCGATCCGTCGAATTGGTCTTCAGCTGTCTGGTTCCGATCACGGCGATCAGGATCACCAGGTAGGTGATCACATCAAAGTAATACCCGACACGCCCCACATAGAGTGGCAGGATCATAAGCGGAATCGTACACAGGATGAACACGCTCGAACGTCTTTTTCTATAGAAAAATGCACTGACGACTGAGATTAAAAATACCCCGACGATCACCAGCACCAGCGTCGTCGAAAAGTTGACGCTGACTTCATCCGAATTCTCATAGGTCAACAGGGACAACTGACTCCCCGTGAAATTCATAAACGCTTTCAGGAAACTGTTGATGATGGTGATAACACCTTTGGCGATCTCATCGCGGAAGCGAATTGCCAGCGCGATATAGAACACAAGCAGACCGCCGATCCCATAGAGTTTACCGTAACGGATCGTCTCCAGCACGGAAAAAAGAGCATAGAAAAGCAGCGCGCCGATGCCCATACATACTAAAAGCAAGGTCCGGTCATAGACCAGTTCCAAACTCGTCGCCGTACAGGTGAGCGCAGAAGAAACGCCCAGAAACACCATCAGTATCTGGACGGATTCCAACAAGAAATTGACAATCTTACCCGACTGCTTCACCAAAGTTTTCACCTCGTAAATTCATAACTTCCAAGCGATTCCTCGTCAAACCGCTGTTCTCTATACCCACACCGTCGCCTACTGTTAAGTACAGAGCCTGCTCCACCGGACGCCCCTGATCCCAGGCCAGATACGCCTCCACCAGCTCGCCGGCATTGTCCGTCGGTCTCGAGCGGAAGAGATCCTGAAACATCCACAACAGTTCCTCTTCGTGCTCAACCAATCGCTCCTCCACGATATCCGCCTCTCTGTTGTACCAGATAAAATGCTGCGGAATCGCATGCTCAATCATATACAAGGAAATCGAGTAGATCCCCTGCACCAGAAGGTTGGCATTTTTATGATGCTCATCCCCCTCCCCGGGCACATACAGATCAATAAAAATATGCAGAGCCTTCGTGAGCGGAAGCGAGCCATCCTTTACCATCAGAGTTCCTGTTTTCGAACTCAGTTTCCAGTGAATGCGCTGGATCTTGTCACCGTCCGCGTACTCGCGGATGTCGAAGACCTCGGACGGATCGTCACCTTTTTTATACAATGAAAAACGATCTGAGTCCTCATCGGTCTCGTTATACCACCGGTCTTTCCCCAGATAGAACTCCTTCGTCGGCGGGACGATCAACACATGCTGTTTGGGGTAATCCTTCCCGATTGTCCACGCAAAAATACTCAGATAATCATAAATCCTTACCTTGTCAACCTTGATCGCCAGGTTTCCGCAGTTTTCCATCGGAACGACGATACGGCGATCCCTCTTTCGTCCGACATCGACGGAAAAACGCACCTTCATTTTTCCTTTTTCTCCGGAAAAATAATTCTCATAGCGAACCTTTGCCACCCCCTTCGTAAGCGGCAGGAAGTGATTTTTATTCTCGACAGACAGCGTGATCGCCGCACGCGCCGGCTTGTCGATATCATCTTTTTCTGTCATGGGGTTTTTCGAATCCACCGAAGCGGATACACGGGAACGCATGAATATCAAAAACAGGAACATAAAAATCGGAATGCACACAAGAAGTCCGGCGATCGCAACCGTGCCGAATTCCAGATAGAATATGCATATCACTGCCCCGAACAGACAGAGCAGGGCATAGATGATTGTTCCAAAGGTCATAATGGTCTTCCTTTATCTCGAATTACGCTAATTTCGGTGCCGGGACACGGCCGACGATCTCCTCGATCACATCTTCCTCGGTTACGTGCGCCATACGGGCTTTTCCGTTGAGAAGGACACGGTGAGCCAGTACCGCACCGGCTACGGACTTCACATCCTCCGGCAGCACGAAAGCACGACCGGCTACATACGCACGGGCTCTCGACATATCCATCAGAGCCAGTGTTCCACGCGGGCTGACACCCAGAGAAAGCATCGCGTGGCTTCTCGTACCATCCACGATTCGGGATAGATAAGTCAGCACCTTATCATCCACATGAATCTGTCTTACCTGCTCCTGCATCGCAACGAGTTCTCTCTTCGATATGATCTCACGCACCGAATCCAACGGGTTCGTATCCTGACGTTCTTTGATCAGGCGCATCTCCTCCTCCATCGTGGGATATCCCATCGAGATACGGATCATAAAGCGATCAAGCTGAGACTCCGGAAGCATCTGCGTACCGGCAGAGCCAACCGGGTTCTGCGTCGCCATTACGATAAACGGAACCGGAAGCTGACGGGTTACACCGTCCACGGTTACCTGTCCCTCCTCCATAACCTCCAAAAGCGCGGACTGCGTCTTCGTTGAGGTACGGTTGATCTCATCGGCGAGAAGCAGGTTACACAGGATCGCGCCCGGCTTGTACTGATACTCGCCGTCGGCACCGATCATATTGAAGCCCACCACGTCGGACGGAAGTACGTCCGGTGTAAACTGAAGACGTCTCTCGGTCAACTCCATCGCCCTGGAGAAGGCCACGGCCAGCGTTGTCTTTCCCACGCCGGGCACATCCTCGATCAGGATATGTCCGCCGGCCAGGATCGCCGTCATAACCAAACGAATCTCGTGATCCTTTCCTCTGATAACCTGAGCAACCTCATGCAAAATCTGTTCCGTTCTCTCGTTCATTTTATCGTCCTTTCTCTCATTAATTAACTCTGTCAACAGCCTCTATCAATAAAACCGGGACGAACGTATACGCCGTCCCGGCCCCCATTTTCCTCATTCTTTCTTATCCGACCTTCATCCTGAACTTTCTGACTTCTCTCTCATCATCCACATCGACCTTCTCGATCTTGCCGCCGATGCCTCGTATCTTTTCCTCGAAGCGCTCGTACCCACGCTCGATATAATGAATCTGATCCACAGCCGTGATCCCTTCGGCCGCAAGCCCTGCCATCACAAGTGCGGCTCCCGCTCGAAGATCCGGCGCGCTGACCTCAGCACCCGTGAAGCCCTCCACTCCGGTGATAAAGGCCGCATTCCCCTCTACGGTGATATTCGCACCCATCCGGCGAAGTTCTCCGACATACTTAAGCCTCGTTTCAAAAATAGTCTCTGTCACGATGCTGGTACCCTGCGACAACGACAGAAGCGTCGTCATCTGCGGCTGCATATCCGTCGGAAATCCCGGATACGGCATCGTCTTTACATTGGCGTAGGACAGTCTTTTGTCCGCGCGAACCCGCACACAATCGTCATACTCCTCGACCTGACAACCGATCTCGGTCAACTTCGCCGTGATCGCCTCCAAGTGCTTCGGGATGACATTTTTGATCAAAACATCCCCGCGTGTGGCCGCAACCATCAGCATAAATGTGCCGGCCTCAATCTGATCGGGGATAATCGAATACTCGCTTCCGTGGAGCTCTCTCACGCCGCGGATACGGATCGCATCGGTACCGGCGCCTCGGATATTGGCTCCCATGGAGTTTAAGAAGTTGGCGACATCGACGATATGCGGCTCCTTGGCCGGATTCTCGATGATCGTCTTGCCCTCCGCCATGCAGGCTGCCATCATGATATTGATCGTGGCGCCGACACTGGGGCAGTCCAGATAGATATGATTGCCATGAAGCTGCTCTGCGCGGGCATCGATCTTTCCGTGATGGATCGTTACCTTGGCGCCAAGCTGCTCAAAGCCCTTGATATGCTGATCGATAGGGCGACTTCCGATCTGACAACCTCCCGGGAGCGCTACCATCGCCTTTTTATACTTACCCAAAAGGGCCCCTACCAGATAATAGGAACCTCGTATCTTCCGGATGGCCTCCTGATCTACGTTGACATCATTAATAAGGGCGCCGTTAATGCGAACCGTCGTCGTATCGATGCGCTCTACGATAGCACCGATGCTTTCCACGGCTTCCAACAGCACCCGGACATCATCCACATCCGGAATATTCTCGATCGTAACCGGCTCATTTGCCATGATAGCGGCCACAATAATACCGAGCGCCGCGTTCTTCGCGCCACCGATTATGACCTCACCGGTCAGGGGTTGTCCTCCCCTGATCATATACTTCCACATTGTCATGACAGCCTCCAACAATCTACTATTATAACATATTCATGTCATGTCCGTCAATACATGACACGCACCTTATATCCCAATTCCTCAGACAACTCCGGATAAATCTGCAAAAAGCAGTCGATTTCATCAAAAGGTCCTGTGAGTACGACGACAAATTCTTCACCGAACTCATGGAGAACCTGCATCAGTTCATCCACACTTTCCTTCGAAAGCTCCGCCGCCTCCGTCACCAACAGGCATCGACCGATCAGGCGATCGATCTGATCCATCAGATGAATGGAGTTCATCCTTTCCGCTGTTATCCGCATCACCTTCTGTGCGGAATGGTAGCCAAGTCTCGTCAACTCCTTGGACAACCGCTTCGTGATCGTCAGGGTGATCCTGTCCTCGCCGCCGGCGAGAACGAAATGAGGCGGTTCGCAGTCTCTTCTGCGGATACGTGCGATGATATCACGCGTTGTCCAGTAACGAATCCCGCGCTGCGAGATATCTGCCGGGCCTTCCTCATAGTTTTCATCTACCACAAACATCTGCTCAAAGCGCTTTGCTTTCGTCGGATCATCGGTCTTCACCGGCTCGCCGACGGTCGCGGCCTGCCCGCGACGATTCAGATACTTAGCTTCCAAACTGGTATGTGCCGGCTCCTCGATCGGGGCTCCGGATGCCGTCTTCGGCATACCGACGCTCTCCACCACCGGTGTAGCCGCATACATCGGATCTTCCGTGGTAACCGGCTCTTCTACCGGCTCTTCTACCGGCTCCTCTACTGTCTTCTCTACCGCTTTCTCTACCGCGTCCACATCCAGACGTTCCGTCGGTCTCACCGGCTCAACCTCAAGCTGTTCGATCTGCGTCCGTCCGGTCTCGCTCAACATATCGTCAAGCGTAGGCTCGGTAACTTCATCCGGAAAGCTCGAACTCTCCTCAACTATCCGACTCACCTCAGCGCCAACCTTCTCGGAGATTGCGTTCTCGATATCCGACTCGGCTTCCATACGGGCCGCCAGGCTCTCTTCGATCATGCCGCCGACCTTTTTCTCCTCCGGATCCTCCTCCGGCTCGTCCGGCAGGATACGTACGCCACCGAACCACAGATGCAGATCAGAAAGTTCCTGCTTGTACTCAGCCTCTCTTCCGGCCTGCTTGTAGAGGTCGGCCAGCTTCTTGCCCCAGACCTCCATATACTCCTCGGATTTGAAATCCTCGAGAAGCTTGATCCGCTCCTCAAGTGTGATGCCGAGCGCGTCCGCCATCGCATAACGTAGTTCGAAATCATCAGCGATAGCGCCTTCCATTTTTTCAAATTCCTTGAGATACACCTTGGCATCTCCGATCTCTCCGATTCGAATCAGCACCTGGATAAAAATCTTCAGGTTGTGGCGAACATTGGTCGTATTGTACAGATGGAGATAGACTCTTTTCAATTCATCATAACGCTTCGTATGCTCCGTGATCTCGGCCATCGCGCGCAGATCCTGGACAGATTCCACCTCTTCCGGTTCAATATCACCAAGCGCACTCCACGCTTCCTCGTACGCTTTCTCCTGTACGAGATCACGCATCTGCTCGCAACGTCTCTCTATCTCGCGTCGTCTGTTCGCCATAACTGCTATGCCTCCAAAAGAAACTTCCTGGTCTTCTCAATCTCCGGTGGAATATCCACCCCGTTTTTCGTAAACTTGTGCATTACGTTAGTCAGATTCTTCTCCAACTTTTTCTGCTCCATCGTGTGTCGCTTCGCCGCATCCGCGTAAGATGTCTGCGTCACCAATCCGGCCGAAATCTCCTGCGAGATCGGACAGTAGGTAAACAGAATATCGCGGCTTACCTTGTTCAGGCGCATCGCGCCGACCGCCTCCTTCAGGATCCAGTCGGTATAATCCTTGGTAAAGACATCGCGGTGGCGATTGCCCGCTTGCGTTAACTGCGCCTTTACCTTCTCCTTCTTCTCCGGTGAGAGCTCGGAGTTCTTTTTATAAAACTGCAGATAATCCGTATATTCACTGGTCAACGACGGGTAGCGGTAATTGTTCCAGTTCGCTCCCATATCGGTACGGCACTTCTCCCAGCGGAAATGCGCCATCATCCTGAGCACCATACCATCGATCCCGTTCTCGGACAGCGTCGGCATCAGGATACGCGCATGCGTGGTCTTGACCTTACCCTCGATATCCTGCCACATCTGACAGCCGCCTCCGCATACCGGAAACAGAATGAAATCCGGTGTGAAACGGTCGATATTGGTGAAGTTGTTGAGGTCGATCTCCTCGTAGAACGATCGGATCTCCCTGAAAAATATACTGTAGTCGATCTTCTCAACCTTGCGTACCGCCGCATTGATCGCCGCTCCGGTCACCGCTGCCGTCGACAGCGTCGTCAGGATTCCCTCCGAACACAGCACCGGAATAAAGGTGGAAATGTTTCCGTTGATCAGGCGATCCGCGTATTTAAAGAGGTTATCCACCTCAAAGTGGAGTTTTGCGTTGGCGTCACTCATCGCCGTGTCAAACGCTCTCTTATCCTTGGCATGATCCTTGCGAACATGCTCCTCGTAATCTTCGTCAAACTCATCCTTGGAGGGAAGCTTGCGTCCCTCGTAGATCTCCTTCAGCCACTCGGCCATCGTGTAAATATGACAGTCGAGCTGCCCCGCCCCGATATCCGGCAGGGAGATCAGCGTCCTCAAGTCCTCCTCCGTCAGGAGTTCCTCGCTCGCGTAGCCATAGGTTAAAAATAACTTCACGGCCAAAGGCGGCTTGGGATCGTTGAAGCTTCGTTTCACCGCTGCTTCGTAAACAATAAAGAACGGCTCGGTGACTTTTTTCCGGACAGCCATCGCTTCCTTCGTCCGTCCGAACTTATCCGTCAGGCGCATAAACGCGTCAAGCGAATCGCGAAAGTTTTTGCCGACCTCTTCGTCCACGCCGCTGTACTCAATGATCTGCGTGAGCGATCCGTTCAGAACACTCAGATCCTGCTCGTCGATCTCGACCTCCGCATGGATATCATCGGAAAGCAGAGCCATGTACAGCGCCTGCATATGCGTACGATTGAGTTTCGGATCGGTACCAACCGTCTCGATCAGCACGGTCTCCACCTCGTCGATCTTGGCGATCAACTCGTCCACCAACGCGGACAGGCGTTCATTTTTCTGACCGGACTTCTTGATATCAAGCGCGGTACGTGTAACAAACGTGAAAAGATTTTTCTCGTCCATGATCAGTGAACGGAAAAACTTGAATACCCATTCTCCGTAGATGCGGCAGCCGTCAATCAACGGCGGGAAGAGTTCGCACTGTTCCATGTAATGCCGGAAGGCGATCAGGGATTTGGCTCCTAAAAATGCCCGCTGTGCTTCGACCTCCACGCTTGCCGCTTCCAGGTAGTAGTTAACTCCCGACGGGAGCTTCGGATCCTCGATAATCTCCGCCTCCAGACGTGCCAAGGACGGAACTTCCTGCGGGATCACGCCTGAATCCTGCGCCTCCTTCTGATAGGTGGCGTAACTCGCGATAAGAAATTCCCGCATCTCGTGTACGGTCGACTGGAGCTTTTTAAAGGCTTTATTGAGATCACGAATCAAAAAGTTTTGAGACGTGACAAGAAGGCCCCTGTACTGAGCCTTCCCTTCAATCAGTTTTTTCACGCGGGAGACATCATTAACCGGGAGCGGATATACCGTCACCCCGTCTCCTGCCACATAAGTAAAGCTGTGCTCACCACGGAGCACATCACATATTCCAAGGAAATTTCCACTGCCGAGTGTAACCAAAATACCCGATGAGCGCACAGCGACGCGTCCCTTTAACACGAGGGCTACGCATGTTAACTCATCACCCTTCTCAAAGATCACGGTACCCTTTGCGACCGGGGTGGTTTCATTGATCGTAAGTTCTGCAGCCATTGGTTCTCCTCAAGTATTAAAATCCGTGCGCCTCACTTCGAATCTGCTCCTTCAGACGTTACCGCAGCAGTAAACTCGGTCCAGGTGACCCCACGACACACAAGAAGCATCGCTTAGTGCTGCTTCGTTCCCGACCTGACACGGTTCACGAGTCCTCGTTGCATAGGACCCAAACGTCAACGCCACTTTCCGCGGGCAGCTCCATAAAAACAAACCCTCTGTGAGACAACACCCCTGCTAGAGCGGATTGCAGGTACAGGGCACCGCTAACTCCCCGGCTGCACGGAAATATAAACTGTATTACTTAGCGCCATTGCTCAGATCCGCTGAATCGTAGTGAATAGCGATCTGCTTTTTATCGTACATCTTGTAGAATTCCATCATGATACGATCGGTCACAACGTGAACCTGATCCTCATCCATATTGAGCAACAGCACGATTCGCTGGGTTGCGCTATACTTGGTCGTCGCATCCACGCTTCGGATGGACTTCAGGATCGCACGTTCCAGGATCGTCATCACACGCTCGGTCTCATCAACCGTAACCCGGTGCTCCTGATCGGACATCAGGGTAAAGAGCAACAGGCGTACATGCTGGTGATTGCGCTCCGCGACATCGGTAATGTAATTCAACATCGTGGTAAATGCCGGAAGATCGACATCCAAGCCTCCCTTGTCGCGTTTGCGATTCTTCAGGACACCCACGAGAGCTTTCAGATCCGCCGAAGCCTTCTCCTGTCTCTCGATCTCTTCCTGACCGCGCCAGTGAATGTAATAGCCGTCCTCACTCTGGTGCTTAGCCACATAAAGGGCTTTATCCGCACGTTCATAAACAACGTTAAACTCTTCCTTCTCGTGATCGATCATCGAAATACCGATCGATACATTCAGCTTGCCAAGTGCGACCTGCTCATTTTTCTTAGTATTGAGCTTCTCGCGGAACTTCTCAGCCATACGCGTCGCATGCTCCGGTGTCAATACACGCGGGAATACTGCGACAAACTCGTCGGCGCCGAAGCGTGCCACGATGCCCTTCTCGCGGAAGGATCCGATCAGCTTCGCTACGGTCTGCAGATAGATGTCGCCGACCATATAACCCTCGGTCTCGTTGACAACATGGAACTGATCGATGTCGAAGATGAACATCGTCCCCTGTCCCTGGCGGGTCGCCTCCTGCAGAAGCTTCAGTCCGTAATTGCGGTTGTAAGCGCCGGTCAACTCGTCGTGCATGTAGTTGTTGGCCAGCTGCTCCTCCTGCTTCTCCATGACACGGGAGAGAAGCTCGGTCGCTTCGCGTACTTCCTTCGGCTCCTCGTAGTGCTCCTCCTGAATAAGGCGTCCTTCTCTGAGGAGATTCAGCATCGCCGTTCCTGCCTGCGGATCAAACTGGGTTCCGATACCCTTCTCGATCTCCTCGACCACGATCGCGGGATCCAGGCGATTACGATAAATACGTGTACTTGTCATCGCGTCATAAGCATCGGCCACGGCGATGATACGTGCGATCATCGGAATCTCTTCACCCTCGAGGCCTTCCGGATACCCCTTACCGTCATAGCGCTCATGGTGATACTTCGCACCGACATCGATCTCGGGAATCATACCGATATCCTTCAGGATGTCGGCACCGATCACGGTGTGGTTCTTCATCAACTGGTATTCATCATCGGTGAGCTTGCCCGGCTTGTTGAGAACCGAATCCGGCACACCGATTTTTCCGATATCATGGAGCAGGGCGATAAACTTGATATCCGCGATCTCGCTCTCCGAATAGCCAAGTTCCTTCGCTATGCTGCCGGAGTAATCCGACACACGGCGGGAGTGGCCCTGTGTATACTCGTCCTTCGCATCGATCGTGTTCGCGATGGTACGGATCGTCGCGATGGTCATCTGCTGCATATCTTCACGGAACTTGGTATTTTTCTTGTCGATCATGCCATAGATCTTCGCCCCGACAGCCGAAGCCGCGAAGCACAGGATCAGACAGGCGAAACGGATCTCCACCTCGGCAACATCCTCCGCGGATACGCGTCCCGTCGATAATTCCATCGATATCTGAGCGATATTGATACCGATCGCCGCGGTTCCCGTCAAAAGGATCAAGCCTATATCATGATAGAGAACCATCAATGACAGAAGCGGAAGCACATAGGTAAAAATCAGCGGCGTATGGCCTGTGAACATGACGTAGGTGTACATGATCAGATAACCGACCAAAACCATATAGCGCAGATAGAACCACGCCGGCCTCCAGTGATAGAGTATAAAGACGATAAGCGCCGGTACCAGGGTAGCCAATGAGAACCATAGGTAATACGACTCGGTACGATACCCTCGGAATACCTCGATCCCATAAGTTATCATAAGGACAACGACGATCACAATCCAGCCGTAAACCAATCCGGCATTCAGTTTCTCGTCACCCGGCCTGTCCTCTCTTTTTTCAAAATGAAACCGTTCGAACATATCCGTTTTCAGCCGACTTTCGTCGACTATCCCCTCTCTGTTTTCTATCTGTTATCAGATGTTTTCTTCTTTTTTTCTCGTAAATCTCTGAAAAATCCGCTCATCATCGTACGGCATTCCTCTTCGCACACACCGTCCGTCAGTGCAACCCGGTGATTGAAGCCTGCCACTTGGAACAGATCCAGTACCGAGCCGGCACATCCGGCCTTGGGATTCCTCGCGCCAAGCACCACACGCGGTATCCTGGCCTGCACGATCGCGCCCGCACACATCGGACACGGCTCCAGCGTCACATACAACGTACAGTCTTCCAATCGCCAGTCTCCTACCCGCTTCGATGCCTGTTCGATCGCAAAAATCTCCGCATGTGCAAGCACCCGCTTCTGATGATCCCTTCGGTTATATCCCTTCCCGATGATCTTTCCGTCGCGAACGATCACGCATCCGATCGGTGTTTCGTCTTTCCGATATGCCTTTTGGGCCAGTCGGATCGCTTCCAGCATAAATCGTTCATCGTCCATGACGCGACAAGCCTCCTCCGTATCTTGTGTATCAAAACGCTATCGGTACACGATGGTGTGTATCAATCGCATTTTGCCATGAATACGCAGATTTTCATATATATAATATACTCGATAATGCCAAAAAATACAACCATAAATTCGTTTTTTTCGCAAAAAATGTCACTTGAAAAATCAACCCTCACCCATTATAATAGAGTGATGGGTGTATCGATAAGACATCTCCTGTCGAATGGATATCCCGGATCGTATATTTTTTAGGAGGACATTTTTGATGAAAAAGATTATTCTGACCGGCGACCGCCCTACGGGACGGCTTCATGTCGGGCATTACGTGGGATCACTCAGACGTCGTGTGGAGCTGCAGAATTCCGGCGAGTACGACGAGATCCATATTATGATTGCGGACGCGCAGGCGCTGACGGACAACGCGGACAATCCGGAGAAGGTTCGTCAGAACATCTCCGAGGTGGCTCTTGACTACCTTTCCTGCGGGATTGACCCGGAGAAGACCAATCTCCTGGTGCAGTCCTACATCGCGGAGCTCACGGAGCTGACCTTCTACTACTCCAATCTTGTGACCGTATCGAGACTGCAGCGGAATCCTACCGTAAAGTCGGAGATCCAGATGCGTGGCTTTCACTCGAGTATTCCGGTTGGCTTTTTCACGTATCCGATCAGCCAGGCGGCCGATATCACTGCCTTCAAAGCCACAACCGTGCCGGTAGGCGAGGATCAGCTGCCGATGTTGGAACAGGCTCGCGAGATCGTAAGGAGCTTCAACTCCACTTATGACGAGGTTTTAGTCGAGCCGAAAGCGCTTCTTCCGGAGAACCAGGTCTGCTCAAGGCTTCCCGGTATCGACGGAAAGGCCAAGATGAGTAAATCTCTCGGCAACTGCATCTATCTTTCCGATGATCCGGAGGATATCCGCAAGAAAGTGATGAGCATGTTTACCGACCCGAATCATATCCGCGTCGAGGATCCGGGATCCCTTGAAGGCAATACCGTCTTCACCTACCTGGATGCTTTCTGCAAGGACGAACTGTTCGCCGAGCATCTGCCGGAGTATCAGAATCTGCAGGAAATGAAAGATCACTACACCAGAGGCGGCCTCGGTGATGTCAAAGTGAAAAAGTTCCTCTACCAGGTATTGATGGAGGAGTTGTCGCCGATCCAGGCTCGTCGCAAGGAGCTGGAAAAAGACGTTCCGGCCGTAATGGAGATATTAAGAAAGGGCAGCATCGCCGCCCGTGAGATCGCCGCCAACACCCTCTCCGAGGTGAAGGAAGCGATGAAGATTAACTACTGGAGCGAATAGAGACCAAGTCCAACGGACGACACGTGACCGTAGGTCACATGTCGGGCCTTATTCGCTTTCCTAACTCCGGACCCACACTCACCGCGATCACAATCTTGATCAGATCGCCCGGGATAAACGGGATGACACAGAGCATCAGCGCAGCGCCGACCGGCGTCCCGGTGGAAATGACAAACCAAACGGTTCCCAACAGATACAGCACCGCCGTCGCGACGATCATCCCAAGCCCCTCGAACACACGACGCATTATGATCTCGCGCTTACTATGAACATGACCCAACCCTGCTTCAGAAGTTCGTTCTGAGGCAGGTTTTTTTTCTTTTCTTCTCTCCACAAGTCCGATGAAAAGGCCTGCGATAAGAACCATCGGCAGATAACCGATCAGATAGCCGCCGGTCGGTCCCACAAGTTTTCCGAAACCACCCTGAAACCCGGTAAAGACCGGCATACCTGCCAGTCCGAGCAACAGATATAACAGGCACGCGACCGAAGCATAATTCACGCCGAGCACATAGATCGACACATACAATAAAAACGTCATCAGCGATATAGGTACCGGACCAATCGGAATCGAGGCCGGGCCGACGACGCAGAAAATAGCGGCCGCTAATGCCGTAAGGATCATTTTTACCAGATAACCGGAAGTTGCTGTTCGTTCTTTCATGGATGTATTCCCCTTTTCGGATTTATTTGGCCTACAACTCCCACGCCATCACCGGCGCGAAAAGCCATTGCTATCAGTGTAGCGTTTTTGTGTCGAGACGTCAAGTCTTTATCCACATTATGCACAAAAAAAACGTGTTACGTTGCTATTTGTCTACGAACGGCGGAAAAATCGCTACCAAAGGCACTTGAAACCGGCCTCCCCTCCGCGGTATAATAAGGGTACGTCGATTACACCAGGAAGGGAGGACTTACCAAGTCGGATATGTGAACAGAATCGAATATGTGAACCCCATCGACGATGCGGAAGATACATCACGGGAGCACCTTCTGCTATTACTATTTTCGAAGGGGGAGTGATAAATGGAACCGAGAATTCGATTTTTGGATCAACTGAACTATGCCATGTCGCACGGAATCGGGGTTGACGTCGAAGGTGAACCTGTTTCCAACCGAAAGCCGCAGGATGTGGTTAAGATCATGCAACGCGGAAGCTATATGGTAGATTACGAGAGTGATCTGCGGGGACATATCACCGCGATCCATATCAACAATGTTAATCGTGTAGTTTAATGGTCCGTGAAGAAACACTCGTACATTTCTTATCTATATGCAAAATGAGCCACCGGAGTTTTCGGTGGCTCATTACATATCTTAACCATCTGCTTTCATCAAAGTCTCGCGAGTTGAGCAAGCGCTTTATCCTTGATGATGATCTTGTAATGCTCATTAAAGTAATCCTGCGTCGCGTAGGTCACAGGCTCCTCCAAACCGTACTCGGAAATCGTTGAGCAAACGGAATGAAACGCATGCTTTCCGCTGCCACGGTTCAACAACAGATAATACTTCTTTCCTGCCGTGTCCTTCCAGATCGTGTTCTTGCCGGAATAGTTTCCGTTTACGCGGTGAGCCGCCTCAATGATCGGGTTGATCGAAACAAAGGAGAATACCTTGATCCGCTCATGGATGTTGTCCGCGCGCTTCTGCTTGGAAGGCTTCTTGTCCGAACCGGTTCCCTGCAGAGCCTCTGCCAACGGGATAAACTTCGCGTCCGTCTCGCTGTCGGCATCTTCTCCCGACTTGTCATATAACTGGTCAAGGCAATCCATCAGATTATCGAAGCTCGCCGGATTCATATCATCACTCTCCTCGAAGAACGTGTCGTTCTCCGAATCAATATCCAGCTCATCGTCATAGGCTTCCTCCGCGGGGATATTGAAGTTCGCGAACTTCTCGTCGAATTCCTGCGGGTTATCCACCTTCGTGATCACCAACACCAGCGATTCTCTTGATGTCGGTATGGCCTCAATCATAAGCGGGATATCCTCCGCCTCAAATCCGAAATCAATGTTCGCCTGCTCCATCATATCGCGGAAGAGTTCCTTCGCGCGCTCTGAGCCATAGGCCAGCTCGCTGATCTTCAGGTGTCTTTCGATCAGGTCCCGCTTGCTGAGTGTGCAGCGTATCTGGTTGTCGCTGATTCGTTCGATTCTCATAGGTCATACCTCCCTTCTGTCGTGTGGTTATATGAAGTATATCGGATAAATGTGGCAAAGTCAAGAGTATTCTTATTAATTTTTCTGCGCGAGCGCGGTCGGAGTCAACGAGCGTCAGCGCGGTCGGAGTCAACGAGCGTCAGCGCGGTCGGAGTTCTTCTTCTTCGACGCATCAGCGCGTCTCAGAAGAAAACTCCTGCCGCTGACGCATATCAGTCGCAAATCGCTCGCGCTTAAACTTTATAGAATTCAACAGTAATTGTCTCATCACCATTGAACATTGTTTTCAGGAAGCTGACGCTTTGGTTGTCGCCGGGAAGATCCGTCATATCTATCGTTCCGAGAATCGTCGAGTTTATGTTCGACGTATTCTGCGATGTCATCCGGAATACGCAAAGCAGATTGTCGTTAAACATAACCAGGCTGCCCGCGGGCCACCTCGGCTCGATTTTTTCATCTTCCTTCGTATACGTAGTAGGCAAAGTCACATAATACCGATCTACCGGGTTGTACGGTATCATAAACATCTGCAACGGCACCGTTGTTGACAGCGAATTGTAAAAACTCATGGCCGCTTTGCTCGACTGGTTAACCGCCACCTTATAATCATAGCCATTGGCTACAACCCTGATTCGCGGGCCCGAATAAACCGGAACCGGAGTTGGCGTCGGCGAGGTTGACGGCTTTGCCGAAGCACTTGCCGTTGGAGCGGGAGTTACGCCGGATGGTAATGGTGTCGGCGAAGTCGATGGTCCCGGTGTCCATCCCGACGGATGTGGTGTCGGCGTCATGCCGGATGGCAACGGTGTCGGTGTCCATCCTGACGGACGCGGCGTCATCGTCGGTGCCGGCGTCGCTGTCGGCGGAACGGTCGGAAGTGTCGAGCGTACGATCGTGACACTCACCGGTCCTGTTCCCAGCGCTTCTTTCAAACCGGACGGATTCGATATCCATCCCAGTCTCGTAAACGGATAACCGCTCGTGTGGTTTTCGTATGTCAATTCGTATCGGTTGTTACCGAACAACATAAAATCTCCGGCGACAAGCTCCGACGGTTTATACGGATCGCCCGGATAGTACAATTCCGAATCCGCTCCGACCTTAGTATTTTTATTCTGATCAACCAGATAGAGAACCTTCGGCAGATTGTCATACAGAAGACGTCCGCTCTCGTTATCGAGTATTGTCATCGGGAACTGCTTGGCATTGGTTCCGTTGATGATCAGTGCCGCCTGCAGTGAACTTCCCGCCGGCGCGGTCGGCGTCGCCCCACTCGGAAGTGGTGTCTCGGACGGAGTCGGTGAAGCCGAAGGATCCGTCACCTTGATCTTAACCCAGGAGGACTTGGTCTGCTTTTTCCTCCCTGACTGACAGGTTACCTTGACCTTAATCTTTACCGTTCCGGTCTTCTTCGTACGGATAAAGCCTTTTTTGGATATCGTCGCCACAGCCTTCTTACCGGAGGTGTACTTGATGGTCGTCTTGCCAAATGTATGATTCAGCTTGACACTAAGCTGGCGATTCTTACCTTTTACCAGCGAATATGTCTTCTTCGTTACTTTTTTATTGGCAAGCACAAGCTTGATGGTGATTCCCGAAGCCGCGCGCGTCCGCACGACAACCGGCGGCAAAAGGCCGATCATCAGGCACAGGCAAAGCCATATGGCGATTCGTTGCTTCATTCTACTCATACTAAACTACCCTCCACACCAGGCACAATGTGCGCGCGAAAAATCAGCATATCAGTGTGATTTTTCACACTATTCTCCATGAACTTCCTTTTCCTTCTTGCTTTTCTCTATACTACGAGCCTTCTCGCGGATAAATTCATTGATCTTACTTACCATCTCATCGGCGTCCAGCCCATGTACGCCGACCGCCTCCTCAAGCGTCTCACCGGCCGATGCCGGGCATCCGACACAATGCATCCCACTCGCCATCAGGATCGGCGCGATGGTCATATCCATCTCAAGAATCTCACCGATCAGCATATCCTTTTTTACTTCCTTCACTTCCACGATCTCACACTTCCTCTCCATCCGGCTTCACAATAATTCGATCCGCTACGGCTTCCGAAACCGGATGCTTTTTGAAACACTATACCGCTTCCTTTTCGAACCAGTCCGTCAGCTCCTCGATCGGAACCGGCTTGGAGTACTTATAACCCTGCAGATATTTCGCGCACATACGGATGCATTTTTTCTCATCCTCTTCGGTTTCGACTCCCTCGTAAAGCAAGGAATAATCGAGTGCCGCAAACATCCCTGCCAGATGCGATACCATCTTCTCCGACTTCTCATCCTCTCCGCAGGCGATAACCAGCGAACGGTCAAACTTGATGATATCAAACGGCAGTTCCATGATACGCTCAAAGTTACTGTATCCCGTTCCGAAGTCATCCAGATAAAACTTGATCCCATCCTTACGGAGTTCATTGATACGTTCCTTCACGAATCGGAACTCACTCTCATTCTGCGACTCGGTAATCTCAATCGCGATTTTGTCATTCGGTATTCCCACATCCTTGATGATCCTCTTGATATCATCACAAAATGACGGTTCTCTCAACTCGCCTACAGAAAAATTCACGGATATACGCTGCACATGGTAGCCGCGCGCGAGCATTTTTTTGATATGAAGACAAGTCTTAAACAGGATGATCAAACTCAACATATGAATGAAATTGTATTCCTCTGCGATCGGGATGAACACATCCGGGAACACCATACCGGTCTCCGGAAGACGCATACGCATCAGCGCCTCCGCGGTATCGTACTTGCCGGTCGCGATATTGAGTACCGGCTGGCAGAAAACTTCGATACGCGGATCATTCAGGTTGCCCGTCTTCTTGATATCATCAAGCTGCGACAACACATAATTCATCCGATGGAAGTCAGCAAACTCCTGCTCACCGGCAATCATTACGGAGTTTATCTCCATCTTGCTCTCGACAAACTGAAGGAAACGGATGTAATCATGCTTGGCACTGATCCTCTCCTCCGTCGGAAGATAGACAATCTTGTAATCCAACTGAAACTTCTTGTATGCCTCATAAAAGTTTTCAAGCATCCGGCGACCGCCCTCGATATAGTCCGGATTCTTCTTCGTTGTTATGACGAGGGCCATACGACCGTTTGATATCTGGAAGAGCACTGCCCCTTTGAAAAATTCATGCGCGAATGCACGAACCAACTGCTGGATCTCAGGCGGATAGTGCTTTCCGGTCCCTTCAAATCCCGGCATATACAAACACATCAGATACCGCTCCTCGTGACGTCTGTTTGCGTAGGTGATCATATCCTCAAACGCATCGACATTTACCGAGCCGATCTCAATGTTGTACGGATTTGAATGGATCATATAGAACAGCGTAAGAATCGGGAACAAAAAGCATACACTTGTAAAAGACATCTGCCTGTGGCTTCCCTGTATTCCCATCATCGTGATTGATATTAAAAATGTTCCCATGATGCCATACAACAACTGACGAATGATGCGCCCCCGATAAACCAAAAGGAGCCAGGCAATGAGCACGAAGAAGTAGAAATACGAAACCACAAACAGGTAAATAAATCCCTCGTGTATTTCTCCGTCAGCCGTGATATAATACCCCAGTTTGGTAACGGTTCCGATAACATCATACAGCGTGAAAAACACAAGCCCCGCATGCGCTATCATGACGTAAACTTTTCCTTCCCGTTCATCGAGCTGAAGCGGAAACATGACATAACGCACATAGAGAAACAGGATCAACAGATATCCGAAATGCGTCAATCCACGTGTCAGGTATATCCAAATCGGCGCCACTTCCCCAAGCGAGTTGAGGAGAATATGATACATCATACTGGATATTGTCGTAACCATCAGAGAACCGATCATCGCCTGAAGGATACGATAGTTTTTGGTGTGAACATTGTATGCCACCTTCATCAGGACAAGCAGAACCAGACATAACCCCAACACGGAAACATCACCGACAGGTGTGTAATTCTCATAATATGTGATTGCTGTGCTTACCGGTTCCATAGCGCTACCTCACTCTCCGATAACCAGTGCTGCCCGTATCGCTTTCTCCCAACCCTTCAGCTTCTCACTTCGTTCCTCTTCACTGATCTGCGGTTCAAAACTCCTGTCTATCGACTGATTGGCCAGAATCTCCGCTTCATTTTTCCAATAACCGACCGCGAGTCCTGCCAGATACGCTGCTCCCACCGCCGTGCTCTCCAGCAACTTCGGCCTGACGACCTGTGTGTCAATGATATCCGCCTGCGCCTGCATCAAAAAATCATTCGCCGACGCACCACCATCCACCTTCAGTGAACGAATCTTTACGCCCGAATCCGCTTCCATCGCACGCGTCACATCGTGTGTCTGATATGCGATGGATTCCAATGTTGCCCGCACAATATGATACTTATTCACGCCACGCGTAAGACCGACGATCGTGCCTCTCGCATACTGGTTCCAATACGGAGCTCCGAGTCCCGTAAAGGCCGGTACCACATAGCAACCGTTGGTGTCCGGGTACTTCGTCGCCATATACTCGGTATCATCCGCCGCATCGATCAGACGAAGCTCGTCTCTGAGCCACTGGATCGATGCACCTGCGATAAAAATAGACCCTTCCAACGCGTAATATACCTTGCCACCCACACCCCACGCGATCGTGGTCACGAGGCCATTTTTCGAGAAAACCGGCTTCTCTCCCGTGTTCATCAGAAGGAAGCAACCGGTGCCGTAGGTATTCTTCGCATCTCCCTGTGTAAAGCAGGTCTGCCCGAACAGCGCCGCCTGCTGATCACCGGCGATCCCGGCGATACGGATGCGCCCGCCCAGATACTTCGGATCGGTCCGCCCGTACACCTCGCTGGACGGTCTCACCTCCGGCAGCATTTGCGCGGGGATATCCAGTTCGTGTAATATATCGTCATCCCACATCAGAGAGTTTATATTAAACATCATCGTGCGAGACGCGTTCGAATAATCAGTCACATGAACGCGACCTTTCGTCAGCTTCCAAATCAGCCATGTATCCACGGTTCCGAAGCAAAGTTCCCCGTGCTTTGCTCTGGTCCTCGCGCCATCGACATTGTCGAGGATCCACTTCAGCTTCGTCGCGGAGAAATACGCGTCGATCACAAGACCTGTCTTGGCACGGATCGTATCGATCAGTCCCTTTTCTTTCAGCTTGTCGCAGTACTCTGAAGTCCTACGGCACTGCCAGACGATCGCGTTGTAGATCGGCTCGCCGGTCTTGCTATCCCAGACGATGGTTGTCTCACGCTGGTTGGTGATACCGATTCCGGCGATATCATCCGCGGTCACCCCGGCCTTCGACATCGCCTCGACCATCACGCCGAGCATCGTCGACCAGATCTCATTGGCGTCATGTTCCACCCAGCCGGGGTGAGGAAAATACTGTGTAAACTCCTTCTGCGCCACGGAAACGATCCGTCCGTTTTTATCAAAGAGGATGCAACGGTTCGACGTCGTCCCGGCATCCAAAGCCATCATAAACTGTTTCTTTGCCATCTTATCCCTCATAGAGCTCCCGCACCTCATCGGTGTAAGTGCCGTCATTTTTATAGATCACCAGCGGCTTCTCCACCACCATGCCGGAGTTGCCTCCGCGTACGCCCTCGATCAGGACCATGTTCGGATCCTTGTCCGCGTGCGGGTAGACCATCCGCAGGCGCTTCGGCTCGAGTCCTTCTTCCACCATTCCGTGCAGGATCTCCGCCAATCGAAACGGCCGGTGTACCATGTAAAAATGTCCTCCCGAGACTAGCAAGCGCTTCGCCGCTTCGACCAGCTCTGCCAACGACAATCGCAGTTCATGTCTGGCGATCGCCTTGTGGTCGGTGGGATTGATCAGTCCGCCCGTCTCTGTCAGATAGGGCGGGTTGCAGGTAACCACCTGCGTGCTTGCCGCACCGTAGATCGCGACGGCTTCCTTCACATCTCCCTCTCGGATGAAAACTTTCTCCTCGAGGTGATTGTACCGAACCGAACGCGTCGCCATATCGGCGATATCCGCCTGGATCTCCAATCCGTCAAAGCGAGCTCCCTTCGTACGGGCACTGAGCAGGATCGGGATTACACCATTACCGGTGCACAGATCGATCACACGCTCACCTTCGCCGACCCTTGTGAAAGCGGAAAGCAGAACCGCGTCCATCCCAAAGCAAAACCAGTTCGGATTCTGGATCAGCCTAAGACCATCTCTTTGCAGATCATCGAGGCGTTCACCCTCGCGCAGCCACTCCGTCATCGGTCTCTCCTGTATAGCAAGGCCGGATCACTTCAGTCATCCAGCTTTGACTTTCCATCATTTTTTTCCATCTGCTCGAGCTTCTCAAGATCGGAATCATGCTTACCCTTGCCACCACGATTCTTGTCACGGTTCTTATCACGGCTCCGTCCCTTGAACTTAAGCTCCTTCACATCGTAATCACGAACTTCCTTTTCTTCCTTGTCAAGTTCAACGATCACGCGAACACGCTGCTTGAGGACACTGACACTCTGCACCTCACCCTTCAGCCCCTCCGGCGTCTTCACATACTCGCCGACATTCGGAAGGTGAGAATTGAGTTCCTCATAAGCGAGCTCCTCATTTTTCAGACAACACATCAGGCGCCCGCACACACCGGAAATCTTGCTCGGATTGAGTGAAAGACTCTGCTCCTTCGCCATCTTGATCGACACCGGCGCGAACTCCGAGAGATAGCTGTTGCAGCAGAGTTCCCTGCCGCAGATGCCGATACCGCCGCAGATCTTCGTCTCGTCACGAACACCGATCTGCCTGAGCTCGATACGGGTACGAAAAACACCGGCCAGGTCCTTCACCAGCTCGCGGAAGTCGACACGTCCGTCCGCCGTAAAATAAAACAATAGTTTGTTGCGGTCAAACGTGTACTCCGCGCCGATCAGCTTCATCTCCAGCCCATGACGGGCGATCTTCGTCTTGCAGATATCGAAGGCTTCCTTCTCCTTCTCGCGGTTATTTTTATCCGTCTCCTCGTCCTTTTCGTTGGCGATACGGACGATCTTTTTGATATTGCCACCGAGCTTCTCCTCAGCCATCTCGGTATTTGGGAGGATCACGGTACCGATCTCCGTCCCCTTCGCGGTCGCCACGATGACACGCTGACCGCGTGCGAGCTGTTCGCGGCCGGGATCAAAATAGTAAACCCGTCCCGCCTGTCTGAATCTCACACCTACAACTGTTCTCATCTGTTTTTACCTCATTCCTTCATCGTTGCAAACATCAGCTCCATGGTGATGTCTACGTTGACATTTGCCTTCAGGCGCACCTTCGCGCGGTCAAATGCCTGTATGATATCTTCGATCTTTTCATAACTTCGATGCTGCGCTTCCATCGCGATCGCCTGTGACTCATTCTGAAAAATCAACTGATTGATGTTTTTCGTTGCTTTAAAAATGAGCACATCGCGATACCACAGCATCATCAGATCGATATAATCTCTGAACTCTTCCCGCTTCGCGCCGAGACTTTTGGCGGTCTCCACCATGTCCGTCACATCGATGCGGTCGACATTTTTCAGGATCTCGATGATCTTATTTTTACGCTTTACGAACTCATCCGACGCGTCGGCGTAGCGGATTGCCTTACCGATATTGCCCTGCGCGAACGCGGCGCTCTCCTTCGCGATGTAGTCCGGCGTCCCGCACTGTGTCCGCAAAAACTCCTCGACCGTGCCGGTGGACAGCGGGTAAAACTCCATCGTCAGACAGCGCGACTGGATCGTCGGCAGAAGTTCGGAAATATTGCTCGTCAAAAGCAATATCACCGCGTACTCCGGCGGCTCCTCCAATGTCTTCAGAAGGGCGTTCTGCGTCGCCTCGTTCAGCCGTTCCGCTTCCTGGATGATGTAGATCTTGTACGGGCTGGAGTAGGGACGGATATCGATCGTCCCGATCACCTGCTCACGGATCTCCGCGATGGAATAATCCGTTCCCGCGTGTGTTACCCAGATCACATCCGGCGCGTTGCCCGACTCGATCTGACGGCAGGCGATACACTCCTTACACGGCTTCTCATGCCCCTTATCATCCTGACACTGAAGACCGGCGGCAAAGGTCTTTGCCATCGTCTCCTTGCCGACACCGATATCCCCGTCAAAAATGTAAGCATGGAAGGGATTCTTTTTCTTGATGGCCTCTATGAGATGATCCTTGATCTCCTCGTGGCCGACTATCTCTGAAAATGAAAACATAGCTCCTCCTTTGATGGTGCAGCGATCCTTTTCACTTTTTTCAGGTTACAATATCCAACAACAGGCCCCGGATCTCATCGACCTTATCCAGTATGGTTATCGCGTCTTTCTCGTCTTTGAGCAGTTCCCCGGCCAGTTCGTCGAGCGCCGCATCCACACGCTTGATCATACCGTAGACACGATGGCGGCCGCGACGGTCAAGAAAGTTCTCTCTGGAAAACTTATGAGATCGGTTGACCACTTCGTTCAAAAATTCCTTGATCAGGGCACGATAGTGTTTCATATCGCGAATGTCCATGTGCTTGCCAAGCTTCTTCCCCTGCTGGGTGATCTCTTTCATCATCCCGTCCAGGCGCTCCGCCAGGCCGTCTTCCTCAATCTTGGACATCAGCGTGAACTTAAACTGTTCATCCGAATTCTGTACCTGCTTCGACTCCGCGGTCTGGTTAACCTGCTGCATCGAATCGATACGGATGTTGTCCATGCGATCACCTCCTCGTGCCTTTCGGGGGAATCCAAACACCCCTTGTGGATATCTAATCTATTATAGCATAAAAATTCCGTTCCCGCAAGTCAAACCGCGTCTTCGTCCCCTGCGAGAATCTGCTCGATCTGTCCAAGCGCTTCCGACAGATCCTGATTGCAAACCCGTCTCGTGATGCCGGCCTGCGAGAGTCGTTCCTCCGAGAAATCCTCGTCATCTGCCAGGTATCTCCGGCACACCTCGGCGATACACGGTGTCTCTTCTTTTTTCTCGCGGCCGAGCGCCCGCTCGATACGGGTCACATCACTCACCTCGATATAGATCGGGACCACCCGGTCAGCACCAAAGTAATCGCGGATCTGTTCGTACCCCTCGAGCGTCGTGATCATAATATGGTTCTCATCACCGGCAAGCTGCTCGTCCTCTGCCGTGAAGTAATACCAGTCCCCGCGCATCGTATGATAGCAGCGGCTCTCAATGATCTTTTTATCCTTCTCCATGTCACGCATCGTTTCTTCATCAACAAAGCGGTATTCTTCGCCCTCTTTTTCTCCCTCACGGATCGGGCGTGTCGTATACGGGATCACCGGCAGAAGTTCCGGATGACGTTCCCGGATGCGGACGTAGAGCGTATCCTTTCCGGTAGCGCTTTTCCCCATGACAATGTATAGTTTTCCGTTCATACTGTTCCTCTATCCCGGGCCAAAGCAGCCCTTCTTCCTGTATCTTAAGTTGCTCCAAGATCATGTCATCATCAGCGATGCCAGACGTTTCAGCGTCTCCGGCATATCCGTAGGCGCGGTCATCAGGATCACATGTCCTTCCTCGACTCGCTCCGGCTCGATCCGCTGCCCCAAAAGCTGACCGGCCAGTGTCGGCCCGTCACCGAGCAGGATGAGCTTCGAGGGGTCTCTGCCTTCCGGCGGAAGCATCGGAATCCCCGGCGTATGCGTACCGTCCGCACGGTGGCGTGTCTTCTCAGCGGCTTCATATATCTTTCGAAGCCCCTTATCGTACTCCCGAAAGGCCGGTATTCCCTGCCTTTCCTGCCAGGTCAGGCATTGGTCGATCGACGCCATCAAAACATAGGACGGCGAGCTGGTGATAAACATATCGTGCCGGTTCATCACCGTTTCCTCGCTTACCCGGTCCGTCATGCGGTGCAGTACCGCCGTCTGCGTCAGAGCGGGGAGTGTTTTGTGAAGACTCTCCACGACGAAATCAGCCCCCAGCATCGTGGCCGGCTTCGGCCATGTGAGCGTCAGTCCCGCGGTGTGTGCCGCCAGTGTCAGATGCGCTCCGTGCGCCTCATCTACGATCAGGATCGTTCCGTAATGATGAACGATATCCGCGATCGCCTCCACATCACTGATTACTCCCTCATAGGTCGGAGAGGTGATGACCATAGCAGCCGGTGTTCGTCCGGCACTCGCCAGATGTTTGAACAGATCCTCCACGTCCTCCGGCCGGATTGGTCCCGGGATACGGGTTTCTTCATCGATATCCGGTCGCACGATCCGCACGGATTTGAGTCCGAGAAGTTCTACGGCATGCGGTACCGAACGATGGCAGTTGGCATCCGTCACGATCACGTCACCACGCTGACAGGAAGACGCGATGGCAATCATGTTGCCGGAGGTGGAACCGTTAACCAGAAGGTAGGTTCCCCGTGTCTCGTAATACTGACGGAAGCGTTCCATCAGATCGCGGATCACGCCGGTGGGATGATGCAGATCGTCCATGCCCTCAACCTCAGTGATGTCGATCGCGTAGGGGTTTTCCATGCGAAAGGCGGGGTTGCGTTTGTGGCCGGGCATGTGAAGCGGCGTCATTCCGCGCATGATGTATTGTTGCAGGGATTGATATAAAGTCATGAGCGTTTCTCCCGAACGATGTAAGGCACAACCGCGTGGAGCGCAGTCAGAGCTTTTCTTCCTCGTCACCCTATAAAGGTTCCTCGGAAGAAAACTCTTGCCGCTCCACGCTGATTGGTTTACGACAATTACGATATAAACACTGATAAAACTAGTTCTATCTGTTTCTTTCTTGCTTCTTTCTGCGGTTTGTATTACTTAACTTGCTTAAATACCGTGTAACAACCAAACGAAACCATAATGGTAAATAATACGCCGGCGGCTAACATGATCAGTGCGTAGTCCGCCGCCAAACCTGCCTGGAGGATGGCGAGGGGGAAGATGAGGAGAGCCTGGAGGAAGACGGTCAGGGGGATGAGACCTTCCGTGCGTTTTTCATACCAGGCAAGATCCTGTTTTTCTTTGGTCTTGATATGGGACAGTTTTTGTTTGGACAGGATGTCTTTCGTCTTGTGCATCGCCATGTAGATCAGGACGCCTAAGGCTATCTGAAGAATCATGATCAGCAGATGAAAAACACCTTCCGACACGATCTCCCCGATCGGACGCTCTGCAAGCGCGGTCACTGCCTTCTGCTGCGCTTCGCGGTTCGCAGGATCCGTAATCGCGTTCAGGTATTTTTCCAGACCGTCATTATTGATCGTCAATGCCACTGAAAGATACGTCATCGAGGACACGCCGCCGTAGGCGATCGCATACAGACCGCCCTTTCCGATCAGCATTAAAAATGCGTTCTCACGGCCGGCTCTTCCCTCCATTCCGTAGCGGAACAGAATCCAGGTTGAGAGCGTCATCAGAATCGCGCTGACGATTGCCACGTATAACGCGGTATAGACCGGGTGAATCGAGGGATTGACATATTCGCCGAGTCCCAGCATCACCACAAAAAACATGTCAATGAGATACTTTCCCCCGACCACCAGAAGAGCCCCCAGGCACCCGACGAAAAACGAGGCAAGCTTCGGCTTTTTGCTCATGTAGTAACGAACGAAAAGAAGGATTGGAACCAGAACACACAGCGAAAGCATCACAATAAATGTCGTGATATACTCGCTGGAAAACACTATATTTGTCATACTATCCACCATTCCGGAGCGTAGCGACGGAGTGGCGACGAGAACATCATAGGAACTGTTTACAGTTCCTTGTTCTCAGTCTGCCATCAGTGGCTATTTGTGACGCTCCGGCACAAATAGCCGTGTGAAAAATCAGCATATCCGTGTGATTTTTCACACTATACTCCTGTTTTTATGTCTCTATAACGACAACACGAGGCGTCCTTGACAGGGCGCCCCATGCACATTTTTCATTCAACCATCAGAAGCTGTACTTCCACTTTACTTCACCGAACCGGTTCAGATATTCCTGAAGACGCCCTGTACGGATCGCCTCCATCAGACGTCCGAATTCGCCGGAAACAACAAACCAGACCAGATAGATCACCGCAAGTGATATACCGACGATTCCGAGAATCAGACCGGCTGTTGTAAGACCGTTCGATCCGTTTTTCTTACGATCCGATATCGCTACACAGATGGCCGCGATGCCGCATCCCACACCGAGAATAATCGTGCAACAGCACACGACGGAAACGATTCCGAGAATCAGCGATACGATCGCACCGGCCGATGTCGGATTAACCTGATTTCCCTGCGCTACGTAAGCTGCCTGCGGTCCCGGCGTCCCATACGGCATACCCGGTCCGGGCTGTCCTTGCGTGCCCGCCGCAGCCTGCCGGGCCTGCTGCTGTGTCGATCCTTCCGCAGCCTGCTGCGCCTGTGACTGTGTCGCGTCTCCCACGATCTGCCGGGCCTGTGCCGTCGTGTCGGCCGACGTCTCCTGCTCCGCAGCCTCCTGAACCGGCGTTTCCACGATCGGAGTTTCATTCTGTACCGATTCCGGTTGGATGGTTTCCTCTACCGGAACTATCGGAAGACCACAGTTTCTGCAAAACTTGGCCTTATCTTCATTTTGCGTTCCACATTCCCTACAAAACATGTCTTTCTCCTTTCATCCGAGGTGCATATCGCACGCCCATGATTAACTATTCTATCGGTTTTGTCGGGTATTGTCAAGAATGTCTTTACATTTCCCGATCCATGATGTATAATGAACGACGTTGTGAGTGCGACGGCCGATCCGTCGGACGAAATCATATTGAAAAAGGAGAGAGAAAAAATGAGACAGATTCAACAGAGAAACATCGGATTATGCATCGTGTTATCCATCGTTACCATCGGCATCTATGGCCTTTACTGGCTGTATTGCATCGTCGAGGATGTGAACACTCTTCTTGAGGCACCGAACGCCACTTCAGGCGGTATGGTCGTTCTGCTGTCGATCGTAACCTTCAGTATCTATATGATGTACTGGATGTATATCACCGGTCAGGCACTGGATAACTACATCGTAACCAAGGAGAACGGACAGAACGGAAGCCGCAACGTCCTGTATCTGGTCCTTGCGATCGTAGGACTCGGCATCGTAGACTGGGCGCTCATCCAGAATGACCTCAACCAGCGTGCAACGGTTATGAACGCGTAACGCGAAAATGAGTGAGCTGCGAACGCACAACTGTGATGCGTAATGTCCCAATAAGCAGAATCACACCAAATCAGAATTACATCAAACGCCAGCCGGAATGATATTTATTCTTTACGGTCTGGCGTTGTTTTTTACCCCAGCCGAGCGGGTAACCGTCGACACAGATAAGAACATGGCCATCGGCGACAGCAGAACCCTTCTGCGACGCGCCCTCCTCCGCAACCATATCATCATCGGTCAGCACGATGGTTTCTCCCTTGAGATAGCGCAGGATACGATCATCCTCCGTCGGTAAGTTTATCGTGTTTTTATAGTCCTCCGAACGTAGCGCCATCGCCAATGCCTGGCTCGGTTCAAATCTCTTTTTTTTGCATTCTCCCAGAAACAGACCGTTTCGTAAAAACCGAAGTCCCTTTACCGGGGGAAGCCCCTCCACATCATAATAAAGCATCCCGTCATGAGACTCGATGCGGGACTCATCAAGAGGCAGCCGAAGTTCGGAAGCAAAGCTGTCCCATGACTCCCTATCCTCTCCTGACAGGCAATTCTTTTTCCCGGATGCCCCTGCATTTTTATTCTTTTTTTTTCGATTGTTATTCGATTTCTCATACGACGGATCCGTCTCATCACCGGCGGAATTATTTGACGTTTCCATCGGCTTATCCGCCTTGTGAAACAACGCCAGGAAGTGTCCCTCTCCGTCCATTCTATGCGGAAAAATACGCACGCATTTTTTCAACTCTTCACAGCCATCCGGTACGACATCCGATCGTCCCGGTGCAAACCCCTCATATCCTTCCATATCAACCAGAGATATCGACGGATCCATGGAAAGAATCTTCATGACCGTGCCCTCGTCCTCCATCGGCGAAAACGTGCAGGTGGAATATAAAAGGTATCCGCCCGAAGCCAGCATCGGCAGTGCGTGTCGCACGATATCTTCCTGCATCGCGGCATACTGCGCAGGCGAATCCTCATTCCAGGATTTGACCATCGACGGATCCTTGCGAAACATCCCCTCTCCCGAGCACGGCGCGTCAATCAAAATCTTATCAAAAAAAGCCGGAAAAAAAGTCGCCAGTTTTTCCGGGTACTCCGTCGTAATCAGTGAATTTTTAACGCCAAATAATTCGATATTTTTCTGCAGAGCTTTCGCGCGCTTCGCACTGATATCATTCGCAACCAAAAAGCCCTCGCCTCCAAGTTTCGCAGCCAGTTCTGTCGACTTCCCCCCCGGCGCGGCGCACAGATCAAGCACGCGGTCTCCCGGCTCTACGGGAAGCCTTGAGGCAGGTGTCATCGCCGACGGGTCCTGAAGGTAATATAAACCGGCAAAGTAATAAGGATGCTTCGCCGGTTGATATGTCTCCCCATCATAAAAAAAACCATTGGGAATATAGGGTATTTTTTTAACGGGGAACGGTGCTATTTTTTCGAATTCTTTCACGGATATTTTTGCCGTGTTGACACGCAGGCCATACAACCGCGGTGCGTCCATCGACCGCAGATAATCCGCGTACTCTTCACCCAGAAGAGCCTGCATTTTTAATTGATAACTTTCCGGTAATATCATATCAAAACCTTTGACAAGAACTCTTTCAATCTCGGGTCGTGCGGATCCTCGAAGAACTCCTTCGGCGGACGATCTTCCTTGATCACACCCTCATCGATAAAAATAACCCGATTTGCAACTTCTTTCGCAAACCCCATCTCATGTGTTACAATGATCATCGTCATACCGTCATCGGCAAGTTCCTTCATCAGATCGAGTACCTCCCCGACCATCTCCGGATCAAGCGCCGAAGTCGGTTCATCAAAAAGAATCACATCCGGGTTCATCGCAAGTGCTCGGACGATCGCAACACGCTGCTTCTGACCGCCGGAAAGCGTAGACGGATAAGCTCCCGCGTACTCCTGCAAACCGATACGCTCCAGAAGTGCAAGTGCCTTGGTGTTTTCCTCCGCCACGATCATTTTTTTACTCTTATTCTTTTTATCCGAAGGGTCGTCACTTTCCGACGCCAACCCCTCCTTTGTATGCGTGCGCACATAGATCGGAGCAAGTGAGATATTCTGCAAAACCGTCTTATTATTAAAGAGGTTAAAATGCTGGAAAACCATCCCCATATGGCGACGATGAATGTTGATATCCACGCTCATGTCCGCGATATCAACACCGTTAAAAATAATCTGTCCGCCGTCCGGATCTTCCATACAGTTCAGGCATCGTAAAAATGTACTCTTACCCGAGCCGGACGGTCCGATAACAACGACAATGTCGCCCTTATCCACGTGAAGATTGATACCTTTCAATACAGGAACGCCTTCGAATTCTTTCTTCAGATCAATTACGTCTATCACTTTTTCTCAGGCTCCTTTCCATCACTTTGATCCCGATACTGATCAGGATGACAAGTACGATATAGATTACCGCCATCACCAGATAAGGAACCATGAATTCATAACTGTTGGTACCGATATAGTTGAACGCCGTGTAGAGATCCGTCGCTCCGACAAAGCTGACCACGGAGGTGTCCTTGATCAGCATGATAAACTCGTTGCCAAGCGTCGGCAGGATGTTTTTCACAGCCTGTGGGATCACGATAATCCGCATCGTCGTGGCAAAGCTGAGGCCCACTGCGCGACCGGCTTCCATCTGGCCGGGGTCGACGGACATGATTCCGCTTCGCATGATCTCCGATACGTAGGCACCGCTGTTGAGACCGAATACCAGTATGGACACCGCGACGGACGTCATCTTCAAGCCCATCAGCGGAAGCAATACATAGTAAAAGATCAAAAGCTGTACCACAACCGGGGTACCGCGAAAGAGACCGACATAAAACGAACAAAAGCCGTTCAATATCCGCGGCAGCAGTTTATACTTCGGTACGACACGAACCGCCGCGATCAGCGTTCCGACCAGAATTCCGATCAGAAGGCCGCAGACGGCGATGATCAGGGTGTTTCGCAGGCCCTCGAGGACCTTGTCCGAGCCACCGTAGTTGACAAAAATGTCAACAAACTGATCCCATTTTTCTCCGAAATTACCCATTATTCCTCCTTGGCGCGAGTCTAACGGGCAGCTCGGATGCTTCGCATCCTCGCTGTCCGTTAGGCTCACCTGCACTCAGTACCATGTCCATCCACATGCAAGCATGTGGTGAACATGGTACCAAGTGCAGACTCGCGCTTTATACTCCCATCTTATTCAATGCGTCCGTAATGCACTTGGCCGGGGCTGAGTCGATGATGACATAATCCAGGTTGCCGTTGATCAGATCCTGGCAGGCAAGAGAGCCGTTCTTATACCCAACGCAGGTCACAGGAAGTTTCTCAAATCCGGCCTCGTCGTCTCCCTCACAATACATCTTACCGGTTGTACCATTCTGCACACCGATCTTTACTCTGCTGTCCTTGCCGGCCAGCGCCGCGTGTACGGCATCGGCATCCTTCATCGAATCAAACTCCGTATTGTCTCCCTTGACGATCAGACGCTGGGAGGCATTGTAATATGAATCCGTAAACGTTACATACTTCTTGCGGGACTCCTTGATCGTAAGTCCGGCCATCGCGATATCACACTTGTGCTGACCTACGGAAAGGCAGACAGCGTCGAAGTCCATGTTCGCGATCACAAGTTCCTTGCCAAGCTTCTCAGCGAACTTCTTGGCAATCTCCATATCGATTCCGAGGTATTTATCTCCCTTTGTGTACTCAAACGGCTCGAAACCGGCATTCGTCGCTACTACCAGCTGATCCTTGGACTCGTCCTCTGTTGCGCTCTCTACCGGTTCCGGCGTTCCGTCACCAAAGTAGTTGTTGCAGATGCGATCGAACTCACCGTTGGCCACGATCTCTTTGATGAAGTCGTTGGCCTGCTGGAGAAGCTCCGGCTGATCCTTGTCCACACCGAAAGCGTACTGCTCGCTGGACAGGTCTACATCGATCACCTTCAGGGCCTGATTTCCGGTGGTTTCCTCCGTCTGCGCGCTTCCGCCGCCAGCCGGCTTAGTGTCGGTATTCGTGTTGTTCGAATCACTTCCGCAACCGGCCAACACCGTCATGCTCATCACGAGCGTAAGTATAAGTGCTACTGTCTTTTTCATTACTTTGTTCCTCCTTTTTTTCACATGTTTCTTATTATACTCAAAACGGTTTCCAAATGCAAGCATTTTTGTCATGCCTGATTCAGTCCGATTCAGCCCGGTTTATCCTATTGGTTTAACCTCATGACGGCCTCGCCCCGTCTGACCTCGCCCTGCAGTTTTTCGATATCCGAATACACGCCCGTCCCGGACACCACAACAGGTGTCACGGTCTCATAGCCGGCATTTTTCACGCCCTCCAGATCAACCTCAACGATGAGATCTCCCTTTTTCACCTCGTCTCCCTGCTCGGCATGAAGTGTGAAGAACTGTCCGTCAAGCTTCACGGTATCGATTCCGATATGGACGAAAAGCTCAACTCCGTCCGGACCGGCAATTCCGTACGCGTGACCGGTCGGGAACAGCATCGCCAATTCGCCGTCACAGGGCGCATAGAACCTTCCATCCTCCGGAATAACGGCAACTCCCGGTCCTGTCACCTCTTCCGAAAACACCGGGTCATCCACTTCCCGGATCGGGATGATCGTACCGTTTACGGGAGATCCGATCTCAAAAATATCCGCATTCTGCTCGCCCGCAGGCAGCGCCTTCTCTTCTCCGGACGCATCTGCTTCCATCTCAATACTATCCGCTTCCCCGGATTCATCGCCGTAGACCTCGGCAATACGTTTTTCATCAATACCAAAGAACCATGTCGCGACGAAACCGCCGGCATAGGCACAAAGCATGGAAATGATAAACCATACTTCCTGACCGGGTTCAATGATAAGCGCTCCGAAAAATCCGGACACGCCCTGCGATACTGCTCCCAGATGGAATAGAGAAGCCACCGCACCTCCGACTCCGGCACCGATACACGACGTGACAAAGCTCCGACCGAGCGGCAGCGTAACACCGTACATCAGCGGTTCCGCCACACCGAGCATTCCGACCGGAATACCATCACGAATGATCTTTTTCAGTTTTTTATTCTTCGTCTTAAGATAGATGGCAAGCCCGGCACCCACCTGACCGCCTCCCGCCATCATCAGGATCGGAAGCAGGTGATTGATCCCGCCTGTGATTCCGGCCGGGTCACTGAGCATAACATGGATGGGCGTCAACGCCTGATGGAGTCCCACGGATACCAATGGCAGGAATAAGGCCGCCAGTAAAAATCCTCCCGGTGCCCCGAGATGCGAATAGATAAAGTCCAACGCAATATACAATCCCTTGGAAAGAACGGCACTGAGCGGCTGAATAACCACCACCAAAGCAAAGACACCGATCACAACCACAAGCAACGGACTTATGAACGTGTCTATGACACCCGGCATCCGCTTTCGTATCTTTTTTTCCAGAAACGCGAACAATGCACCCGCGATAACCGCTGCCACGATTCCGCCACTCGCAGGATTAAAAGGCTCATTCGTCATGGGCAGAACTATCGGCTCATCTCCGAAAAGCTGAAGCAGAGGCATGCCGGAATTGGCAACACAAACAGCCCCCGCGAGTCCTCCCAGGATTGGTGTTCCGCCGAACTCCTTGGCTGCGTTGTATCCCACAAAAATAGGAAGATACGTGAACACCGCCCATCCGATCGTACGGATCGATTCGTACCACCAGAGTCCGCTCCAGGCGTCACCGTTGGCGACATTGATGGCATTGGTGATCCCGTTAATCATGCCGGCCGCTATGATACCGGCCAGGAGCGGAACAAAAATATTAGCGATATGCTTTAAGAAAGCTTGAACCGGTTGTTTTTTCTCTTTTGTTTTTCCGCTGTCCGATTCCAGGAGTCCCCTGAACGACTGAAGAACTTTGTTTACCGTACCCGGCCCGAATACAACCTGCACGGTTTCCGCGTTGACGACACCCATGACACCTTCGACATTTTTGATCGCGTCGATGTCGACCTTTTCGATGTCACGGACACTGACGCGGAGCCTTGTCATACACGCCTCGGCACGAATGATATTCTTCTCTCCGCCCATGTGCCCGATGAGCTCTCTGCTTATAGCAACCGTATCCACCGTGGTACCTCCCTCATTCCATGTAACTCATAAACCGATTGCCGTTTTTCCTGAAGAATCTTTCAAAAACCTTCCGGCTGACGGTACGTTTCCCTACATCCGGATCATAGATTGTCAAGCCTTTTAACGTATACCCTCCGATTACAACACCTTTATTATCATACGTCATCGCGATAACCGGTTTATTGTTGCTGACAAAATAGATCACCTGCTCCAACGTACATCCCTTCAGGTTCAGCGGCTGATCGATATACTCCTCCATCATCTCATACGGCGTTTTCTTCGATGTCGTCAGCGTCTGCGGATCGATATCCTTCTCCGATACCTGACTAAGTTCCATCGCTACGCAGGCGGCCAGATTCGATACTCCCTTCCCGCTCTTGATGATGGAAAGGTCTCCCAGGTTGTTCTGATTGAAGGCGCCGCTTCTCTCCCATACCACCTTGTGGTCGCCGGATATTACCACACCCATCTGCTTATCTGCCTCGCGGATTGCCTTGCGTACATCCTCAAAGGACTTGGTAATACGTCCGAATGCCGATACGTAATAATTTATCACCTTCGGCTGTTCCAAACGGAGCATCCTGTTATTGGTCTTAACCGATTCCCCGGCCTGCGTCAGACGGATCTTTCCGGGCATCGTAAAGGTCGACGGAAATTTCACATACCACTCCGTCAACGACTTATTCGTCAACCTCGAGGTATAGGAAAACTTCGACGCCTTGATCGAGGAACGGTTCAAAATGGAGTCCTCGCCCGCATTTTTATACCCGTCCCCTGTCTTGCGACACAGGGTGATATTCACGACATTTCCGGAACCGACAGCATCCCTTACGTAGACGCCTTCCTTGTCATAGGTCTTTACCACCTTGCCGGATGTATCGCAGATCAAAAGCTTATAACAGGGGATGACGCGCGTGCCGTCCGACTGTTTTTTGATGTCATTTTTGCGCACAAATCCGTACACCACATTACTCTCGATGGTGCCGAGCAGGCGGATGTACTCATCTTCCGACGGCGTACGTATCTCCTGGTGCGCGTCGTTCTCGAGATTGTAGATCGTGATACTCTCCCCGTATCCTTTTGACAACGAGGAAGACCATACATAACAGTTGGAATTTTCCATCGTTCTAAAGGAGATATCCTTGACATTTTTCTGAAGGATCTCCAGGCGCTGTCCGGAAATATTATAGGCATACACCGTATTTGCCACCGTGAAATAAAACACATCGCGGGGTGAAACATAACTGTAGTTTTCAAAGTCAATCGCCATCTGCCGGTAGGTTGTCTCCATCGGAAGTGTCACGAGTTCTTCGATGGTTCCGTCCTTTTTGTAACGATACAGGATGATCGCGACATCGCCCTCGTAGGCTCCTCGCGGCTGATAACCATAGACACAGAAAAACAGCGAATCCTCTTCATCCACCGCCACCAGACGAATGTCGTTTTCATTATACGCGCGTTGCAGATAGTCCGCGTCCTCACTGTGGATCGAGTAGAGTTTGTGCATCGTATTCTGTGCCATATCATAGAAATACAACACACCGCCACGGGAAAAATACAAGCCCTTATTGTCCCCCGTCGGAAGTAACTTATCCGTCGTCTTGGACGTGATACCGAGTTTTAACTGGGAGCTGGATACACTCGCGACACCGGTATCAAACTCCGCCTCCATCGTGCGCTCGAAGTTCAAAAGATAATCCTGTCCGCCCGCGTGGCGCACACGGTAATACTCCTTGATCTGATAATTCTCCGTTCCGGAATTGGTATTCGCGCGGATAAAATAATTGTACTGCACAGCGGCAGTTTCCATATTGTATTCCTTGATCGTGATGTATTCATCGGATATGATCTTCGGAGCCATCCCCGCCCACGTGATCAGGTCGGAACTGGAATTGATGGTTACCCTTGCCAGCGTTGAATTCCGGTTATTTTCATCCGGCTCAAGATAGCGGGCCACATCCTCGATCTTACTTTTCTGGAATGTATTTTTATGGAATTCGCGGATAAATGACAACTTGCTGTCGATACCGGAATCCTCCAGGTAATACTTGATGCGCGTGTAGTAATGAACCTCTCGTCCGTCGTTCATAACACCGCTGATATCCAGGATATACTCAGTCGAAGTCGCCATCGCGTAAGACAAGTTAAGCTTCACCTCTTTCTGATCTGAGGTAAAGCCCTTGACAGATTGTGTATCGTAGATTTCACCGCTCTCTTTATCGATAATATGGTATGTAAGCTCGGTCAGATAGCTCTTCCCTCCGTGAATATGAAGCGTCAGAGATTTGCTCTGATCGAGCGGCGTCATCGACTCACGGATCACATTCGACTCAAGCGGTGCAGCATACCCGTAAAGCGGATTGATCTTGTGTCCCTGTGTCTCCAGCATCAGCACCGGAAACGTCTCCTTCTCCAGCGACATCTGCTCACCGGATACCTCATAATTGGTCTTCATCTGCTGTCCGAAAAACCACAGCGCACCAACGAATATTAATATCAATCCAACCGCTTTATATATATACTTTGCCATACAGAATCACCCTTGCGTAAATGCCAGTTTCTCAAACTCTCTCACCGACAACGGCTTGAAAAATACATACCCCTGGATCAGGTCACAGTTCATATCACGCAGAAACTCTACCTGCTCTCCGATCTCCACACCCTCGGATACCGTCTTCAGATCCAAAGCCTGCGCCAGACGGATCACGCTTCGGATGACATCCTTACCACGCGCGTCGTCCTCGCTGCTTTTGAAAAATACCCGGTCCAGCTTCAGTGTATCTACCTTAACATCCTTCAGCATATTCAACGAAGAATATCCGCTTCCGAAATCATCGATCGAGCAGGTCATGCCACACGCGTGGATCCGGCTCACGAGATCATTCAGCGATTCCAGATCGTTGTAGAACAGAGATTCCGTCAACTCGATCTCGATCGAGCCTTCCGGTATTTCATACTTGTGATAGATTGCCTCATAATACTCAAAAAACTCCGGTACTTCGAAGTGACACCGTGAAAGATTGACGGAAACCGTGATTGGCCGGTACCCTTTTTTATGCCATTCATCGATCATTTCACATACTTTTTCAAACATAAAAATGTCGATATTAATAACGAATCCGTTGTGCTCAAATAACGGAATAAATTCGTTCGGATAGATCATTCCTTCATCCGGATCGATCCACCTTATCAGCGCTTCCGCGCCGGCAATACGATCCGTTACCAGATCCACCTTCGGCTGAAGGAACGGAACAAAGTGACCGTTTTTCATCGCCTGATGCATCTTCTGCTCCAGCTCACGATCGCGATTCATCCTCTGACGATCCTTCTCGTCATAGATTCCGAGCGGTACACGGTAGTTGTTAAATGAGATATTTTTACGCCCGAGATTGGCTCTCTCGAGCATCGCGCCCACGTCGATATCTTCAGACTCATCGAGAACATAGACACCGTAAAACATCACGATGCCGTACGGAACACCGGACCTGTCAGAAAGCTCCGCAAAGCGGTCCGAGATCCTCTCCAATCTCTCATCGAGTTTGGCGATCGAGTGGAAATGCATCAAAATACCGAAGTTGTCTGCCATCAGGCGTCCGGAAACCTCGTCCCAGTTCAACTCCGCATCAATAATTGTTTGGATTTTCTTCAGGATTTTGTCGCCTTCATCATCGCCGTAGGAATCGTTGATCAATTTGAAACGGTCGATATTGGCGTGAACCATAACATATCTGTGGTTACTTGAAAGAATGTTTTTCGCGATACGTTCAAACTGCTTTCTGTTGTTACCTCCCGTTACATCATCGCGTCCGAGCTGCCTGTATATGATCACGTACTTGGCAAAAATAACACCGATAAAAAACACCGCAACCGCAACATATCCGGCAATCTTGACGGACATTGCCATAGGCTCCAACCAGTTGTGAAGTAGCAGAAAAAATACCACAGCCACAACCAGATCCACTGCGATCATAAACGCGATCATTTTTATCTTGGATAACAACAGTTTCATGAATGCTTTTCCCCTCTAGCATCAATAATACGGATTGATCAGGCGCTTCTCAAATTCCTCTCTGGAAAGCGGCCTGTCGAATAAAAATCCCTGCGCCATTGTACAGCCGACGCGCTTGAGAAACTCGACCTGCTCCTCGGTCTCGACACCCTCACAGATTACCTTTCGATCGAGATCGTGGATCATGCGGACGATGTTTTCGACCATACGCTCCTCTTTCGCATCGTTCTCATCACGAAGGAAAGTACGATCAAGCTTGATCACATCCATATCAATATCTCTCAGAAGCGAGAGAGAAGAATACCCGGTTCCGAAGTCGTCCATTGAAGTATGGATACCGGCCTCGCGCATCTCCGACACAAAATACTTCATCGCGTCGAGATCCTCGTAACCGGAAGACTCCGTCAGCTCCGCCTCCAGATAATACGGATCGGCGCCATGTTTATTTACCACTGCCAGCACATCGTCTACAAACTGCTTATTGTGCAGATGCAATTTGGAAAAATTCGATGACACGCGTACCGGCTGAATGCCTCTGCGCTGCCAGTCACCGATGTCCCGACACACTTTATCAAATACATAAAAATCCAGTTCCTGGACCTTACCGTCATTCTCCAATACCGGAATAAATGAGTTCGGCGGTACCAGCTCGCCGTTGCGGATCCAGCGCACAAGCGCCTCGCAACCACAGAGCGTACGCGTCTTCAGATTGACCTTCGGCTGATAATAAATGATGAACTCTTCTTCCTCGATCGCTTTGTGATAACCACTGAGAATATCCTTCTGACGGATCATCTCATCACGACGTTCCTGACGGAACCATACATAATCATTGGCTCCGGAGCGGCGCGTCTCACCGACCGCGATCAGACAGGCGTTGATCACATCGTAGATCGAATCGTCTTCATTGATCTGATAGATACCGCATCGACTGGTCAGTGTCAGACCCATCTTTTCACCGACATCCACCGGCACCTTGGAAATCTGATTGAAAAATGCCTCCGCACGGTCTTTTTCCACCAAAGCAATAAAGTTGTCACCACCGTTTCTGGCGATAACCTCTCCTCGCTGGAGATACCCGTTGAGCGTTGCCGCATAGTTTTTCAGAACAATATCACCGATCACCGAACCATACTCCTGGTTGATGAACTTGAAGTCCTTGATACTGATGGCGAGTCCGGCATAATTGGTCAGACGATTTTTCTTACGACGCTTCATCTTCTCTCCGACGCGGATCAACTGGTCGAAGTTCGCGACGCCGGTCAACAGATCCCGGCTTACCATCTCGTCGGATATGCGCAGACAGTAGGATACATTGAATACGGTCGCGAGGATCATCAAAAACATCAGCACGCGCGAGATAATACGCATCAGATCCGCGGATTCCCGCATGGATGTCTTGAGATTTTCGATATCCTTGTGGATCGCAGAGTCCATATTGACAATATGCGTATTCATCTCAGATACGATGGGCTCCAACTTGGTTGTCATTGTATAGTGTGCTGTCTGAGTGGCACCCGCGCCACTCAGATCCATGACATTATCGACATTATGGAGATAGGCCGACATCAGAGAGAACAATTCGTGGTAACCCGTCTCATACTCTGTCGAACGCACGATTGCCTCATAATCCTTCATCGTCGTTTTGAGGCCGTCTTCAACTCTCTTTGCATTTTCCTTTAACTCTGTCTTCTTTTCCTTTTTCTGTTCCGCTATGTGATGGAATACGACAGCCTGGTGCTCATAGATATCTATCATCACCTCATTCATATATTCCGAAATGGTGTAATCCACATCTACGATGTGGCCGTAATTCCGGATAAGGCCCTTCATATTCGCGTATACAGTTTCGATGGCAACGATGGAAAACAGAGAAGAAATAACGGTAATAAAAGCGATCCGGAACGAAAGCTTGTTCCGGCGCAGACCGTTTATCTGCTTATTATTCTGCAGCTTTCCCTTCTTTTCTTTCATCCTGTGATTCCTTTCACCATCTCATCCAACAGTTGTTGCAAATCTCTTTTGTCCGGATTACCACTGGCAATCGCTACACCGAACTTCGTCGTCGCATCCCAGAACGGAGCCGCTACTCTCTGTAACATCGCGAATTCGGACTGATCCCCAAGCGCCTTGACCACCGGATCATCCTTAACCTGTTCCTTGCCTGCCACTTCATGATTGGCCGGAACCTCTCCGGTCTTTTCGTACTCAACAATCTGATTATCATCCGAAGTGATAAACTCCGCGAACAGCTGACACCATTTTTGATGCTTGGTCTTGGCATTGATACCGATCACCTTGTAACCGGTAAAACTTGCCATCTGTTCCTGCTTCCCGTCAACCGTAAAGGTCGGAAGCTTGACCGCGGCGTAGTTGTCCCCCCAGGCTTCTTTTACCTTTTCCGCGTTCCACGCTCCGTTAATCCCGGCGATCACCGTTCCGTCCTGCACGCCCTCAATGAATCCTTCATCACCGCGTGACTCGAAGCCTCTCTTTCCGATAACCGATGAGATTGCTTCCGCTACCGAAAGGCCTGTGTGAGGCGTATCCTTGGCATTCCAGTTGCAGGTATTTTTCTCACCGGATTCATCCGGAAATACATCCAAGCCCGCCCCTTTGAAGAATGAGTAGAGATACCACCCGCTACTGAGGTCCATCGTTACTTTCTTCTGTGTGTTCCCCGCGATCTCCACCATACGATCCAGTGTCTTGACGTCTTTCTCGCGGAAGTATTTTTTGTTGTAATACATGAAATATCCGTTTACGGTCTCAGGCAGCGCGTACACCTTACCATCGCGAACAACCGACTGGTAAGCGACCGAACCTTCACCACCGAAACGCGTAAGAGCCATCTTCGGATCGGTCTGAAACTCCATAAGCACGCCGGCGTCCTTCAGCTCATCCAACTGGTCATCGGCAAAGCAGAATATATCCGCGGCCCCTTCCGGATTCGCGAGGATCGTCTCACGACAGGTATCCTCTTCCTCCCTGCTTATGTGATACTCAATCTCGACATCGTCTTCATGAACCTTCTGAAAATCCTTCATGTAGTCTTTCATCAGATCCATCTTTCCTTCTGCCGCCCAGAGGGAGATCGAGATCTTTTCCTTGGATCCACAGCCGGAAAGCGAACAGCACAAAAACAGGAGCAAAGCTCCTGTAATCAGGCGTTTCACCTTTTCTACTCTCCCTATCATCTGAGTTTCCTCCGACATGTCTCCCCTTAGCGTTCACAGTTACCTACATTCTACTATATAAATAGACATTTTGTCAAAGTTTTTTACCGCTTTTCGTAATGTTTCGAAAGCGCGTCCGCCAGCCTCGCATAGGTCGTGATATCGAGTTTTTCTCCACGTACGGCAGGCTCCAGTCCGACCTCGGTGATCGCGTGACTCACCGTATCCTTGTCAAAGTCAAGCTCCGGGCTGTTGGAAATGGCATTCAACAGGGTTTTTCTCCGCTGCGCGAACGCCGCCCGGATCAGCTTGAACATCAGGTGTTCATCCTGTGTTTCCACGGGTGGCTCTTCCCGTCTTTTCAGACGGATCACCGCACTCGCTACCTTCGGCCGGGGCGTAAAGCAGTTCGGCGGAACATTCGCCGCCAGATACGGCTCGGCGTAATACTGCACGGCAAGGCTGATCGCACCGCAGTCTTTGGCTCCCGGCTCTGCCATCATCCGATCGGCAACCTCCTTTTGCACCATCACGGTGATGCTGTGAAGCGGAACGCGACTCTCCAAAAGTTCCATCAGAATCGGTGTCGTGATGTAGTAAGGGAGATTTGCCACGACTTTGATCGGTCGCCCTTTACCGCGGCTTTCCGCAATCTCCCGGATGTCCTGCTTCAGGATGTCACCCACAAGAATTTCCAGATTATCGTAAAGCGGAACGAGCTCCCGCTCAAGGATGTCCGCCAAGTCATAGTCAATCTCCACCGCAAGAACATTCCCGGCATGCTCACACAGGGCACGCGTCATCGTCCCGAGACCGGGCCCGATCTCGAGAACAAAGTCATCTTCGGTGATCTCCGCGGCGTCGATGATCTTGTCAAGCACACGCGGGTCGGTCAGAAAGTTCTGGCCGAAGCGCTTGCGCGCGTGGACGTCGTAGCGGCGTATCAATTCGTATGTGGCTTCAATAGGGGTCATAAACGTTCTCCAATTTTTATTGTTTTCCGCCGAAAGGTTTTATACACAGTGTAATAAAACCCTTTCGGCCGGGTAACTAACCATATTATTCTATAATCATGAGATGTGGTACACGGTTTTTGCGTTTATAGTTGTCTGCGCCACTACTTCTTCCTCAGAAACACCCTTTAACTCCGCAACTTTTTTTACAACATACGGGAGCAGTGAACTGTCGTTACGCTTACCGCGATATGGTTCCGGGGCAAGGTACGGGCAGTCCGTCTCGAGAACGATACGTTCGAGCGGGACGGCTTCAACGGTTTCGATCAGACGGCGGGCATTTTTGAACGTGATGACGCCGCCGACACCGATGAAAAATCCCATCGAGACGTATTCCTTCGCCTGCTCGGCGGAGTAAGAATAGCAATGAATAATACCGCCGCAATCGGCAGCTTTTTCTTCCCGTATGATCGTCATCGTGTCGGCCGCTGCCTCGCGGCTGTGGACAACAATCGGGAGAGAGACTTCCTTTGCCAGCGCGATCTGGCGACGAAACCAGTGCTGCTGATTTCGATTTTCTTCTTCCGACTCCGACCAGTGGTAGTCGAGTCCGATCTCACCGATCGCGACAACTTTCGGGTTTCGATCCGGTGCCGCCGCTGCCGTATCCGACCGTCTTCTCATCGCCTCTTCCGGATCGGCATAGCAATGCGCGTACAACCAGTCAATATCCGCCTCACTCATCTCTTTGGTCTCGCTTGGATGAAAGCCGACAGCGGCATAAACAAAGTTGTATTTTTCCGCCAATTGTAACGCGCTTTTTGAGGTCGGAATATCTACTCCGATATTCACGACACGCCCGATATTACGCGAAGACAGACCGGAAAGGATATCTTCCCGGTCTGCATTAAATGCTTCATCATCGTAGTGTACATGTGTATCAAAAATCATGATTATTATTCGTCCTGTTTAGCAAATCTCCGATCCTGCCGGAACACTCTTTTCCGGTGTCATCAAGACCACATTTCCTTTCTCGTCCTCCGCGCAAAGAAGCATTCCCTCCGAGAGAACGCCGGCGAGCTTGGCGGGCTTCAGATTTACTAAAACCATTACCTTTTTGCCGACCATTTCTTCCGGTGAATACCACTTCCTGATACCGGATACAATCTGAAGCGTTTCGGATCCGACCTGCACCTGCGAGCAAAGCAGTTTTTTCGATTTCTCAACCGCCTCACAGGAGATGATCTCACCAACCTGGAACTGCATCTTCATAAAGTCGTCATAAGAGATCTCCGGTTTAGGTTCAACGTCTATCACCGCTTCATCCGGGCTGTCCTCAGACGCGCCGACACCGGCTGCCGCCTCAAGTGCCAGCACCTTATCCATCACCTCATCCACATCGAGTCTCCGGAAGAGGATCTCCGGTGAATCGGTCACCTTCGTACCGGACTTGTACTGTCCGAAACCGGCACCCAGCGCATCGATATCGCACGCCTCTCCGTTTATCTGTGCCAGGATCTTCTCCGCTGTCTCCGGCATAAAGGAAGACAAAAGATTTGCGCTGATCCGGATACCTTCAATCAGATTGTAAAGCACGGTTGCCAAACGATCCTTCTTGGCCTCATCCTTGGCAAGGATCCACGGCTCCGTCTCATCGATGTATTTGTTGCAACGTTTCAACAGGACAAAGATCTCGCTGATAGCATCGGCTACGCGAAGCTTGTCCATCTTTTCCACAACCTTTTTCGGCGCTTCCTCAGCCACTTTCCTGAGGTCATCGTCAACCGGCGCTGAGACTCCTTTATTCTCAACCACACCGCCGAAATACTTGTTACTCATCGAGATGGTACGATTGACAAGGTTTCCGAGGACGTTTGCCAGATCGGAGTTGTTGCGCTCCACGATCAGCTCCCAGGTGATACTTCCATCGTTATCAAAAGGCATCTCATGGATGACAAAATAACGTACGGCATCCACGCCGAAGATGTCAACCAGGTCATCCGCATAGATGACATTTCCCTTGCTCTTACTCATCTTGTCGTTGTTGGTCAAAAGCCACGGATGTCCGAATACCTGCTTCGGCAGAGGTACATCCAGCGCCATCAGCATGATCGGCCAGTAGATCGTATGGAAACGCAGAATATCCTTTCCGATCAGGTGGAGATCTGCCGGCCAGTAACGATAGAGTTCACCGTTGTTGCCGTCCACATCATACTCGACACCGGTAATATAGTTGGAAAGCGCGTCGATCCACACATACACAATGTGGCCCGGGTCGAAGTCTACCGGGATACCCCACTTAAAACTCGTACGAGATACACACAGATCCTGCAGGCCCGGTTTGATAAAGTTGTTGATCATCTCATTTTTACGCGACTCCGGCTGGATAAACTCCGGATGCTCCTGGATGTGCTTCTCCAGTCTGTCCTGATACTTGGACAGCTTCAGGAAGTAAGCCTCCTCCTTCGCCGCCTGTACCTCACGACCGCAGTCCGGGCACTTGCCGTCGACCAGCTGCGACTGTGTAAAAAAGGACTCACACGGCGTACAGTAAAGACCTTCATACTCGCCCTTGTAGATGTCGCCCTG
>JAEEGM010000138.1 GCA_016280325.1 Eubacterium sp.
GAGCGGATGGCGGATGAGCATGCTGGATAAACATAAAAAGCATATGGAAGATAAACCTTTGGATTCCCGTGTGTTCATGATCGTTTTGATTGCAGGCTCCGTAACAGCATTATTCTCTGCCGTGTTTACCATTGTAGAGGGACTGGGACCGGGAGCGTCTCTGTCGACATTGGCGTGTCTTTTGATGCTGATCGGTGTGATGGTGATGGCTCTTTTCTTTGATAAAGAGGCAATCAGTCATGTTTTGCTCTGTATCGTGCTGAATTTCGTGTTGCTCCCCGTGGCGTTTTTCTTCTGCGGTGGGATTCGAAGCGGAATGGTACTGTACTTTCTGACAGCGCTGTATATTGTTGTGCCTTCCATACCAAACCGGAAGGTAAGGCTTGTGATCTACTCGTTGTCCGGCCTTATGTTTATAGCAACCTTTGAACTTGCGTATTCGGTTTTCCCGGAGTGGGTGACACCGATGACCGATCAGGCATGGCGTATCGATGTGATCGTGTCATTTATTCTGAATGCGTTTTGTATTTATCTGGTGTCTTCGTTGACGGTGAAGGCCTATCACGAACAGGCCGCGGCTAACGATAAACTGGTGAAAAAACTGGAATCGATGACGGTTCATGATGAACTGACAGGGGTATATAATCGAAGAGAACTCTTCCGCATGTTGGAAGAGGATGTGATGCGGGCATCTGTGGATGACCTATATTCTATGTTTATTTTTGATGTGGACGATTTTAAGCATGCCAACGATACCTATGGGCATGTGTTTGGAGATAAAGTGCTCTGTGAGGTGGCGAAGTGTCTTCAGGAGGAGATGCGGACCATTGAAGAGGGCGAGATCGCAGCCAGATATGGCGGCGAGGAGTTCGTGGGTATTTTTCACGATGCAGATTTCGATGTGTCGTATGCGCGCGCCGAGAAGGTTCGGCAGAAAGTGGAGAAACTTCGTTTTTATGAAAATCCGGAGTTTCATGTGACAATCAGCGGCGGCGTGGATCGATGCAACGGGATGAGGCCGCGGTACGCGCTGCGGCAGGTGGATGATTTGTTGTTTATGGCGAAGACGACGGGAAAGAATCAGATCACAAGGAAGTTTTGACGGCTTCCGGGAAGCCGTCAAAACTTCCTGAAAGTTTTGACGGCCTCCCGGAAGCAGTCAAAACTTCCTGAAAGTTCACATAAAAGGCATGTGAATCTTCCCGGGAATTCTAATCGGAGGATAGTTTATGGCGGAGTTTCAGTTGAGCTGCTGCTCGGCGGCAGATCTGTCGGAAGCGTATTTTAAGGAGAGAGACATCATCTATCTTTGCTTTCATTTTGAGATTGACGGCGAGGATTTCATGGACGATCTCGGACATACGATTCCGCCTCAGGAGTTGTTTAAACGGATGGATGCCGGCGCCAAGACCAAGACGTCGCAGGTTTCGATCGGTGAGTATACCGAGTTCTTCCGCGCGACACTTTCGGAGGGAAGGGATCTTTTGCACGTGACGCTTTCAAGCGGACTTTCCGGCACTTACAATTCGGCAATGATTGCCAAGGAGATCGTCGAGGAGGAGTATCCGGATCGAAAGATCTATGTGATTGATTCACTGGCAGCCTCCAGCGGATTTGGACTATTTGTGGATAAGCTTGCCGATATGCGTGATGCCGGGATAGATATTGACGCGGTTTACGAGTGGGGAGAGGCGAACAAGCTTCGTTTGCATCACTGGTTCTTCTCGACAGACCTGACCTATTATATCCGAGGCGGACGCGTGTCCAAGACGGCCGGGGCCATCGGAACGGTTCTGAATATCTGCCCGCTTTTGAATGTGGATTACCAGGGGCATCTGGTCCCACGCGAGAAGGTTCGTACCAAGAAAAAGGTACTGCGCCGCACGTTGGAAAAGATGGTACAGTTTGCCGAGAATGGTACGGACTACAACGGCAGGGTATTCATCAGTCATGCGCTTAGTGAGGAAGACGCCAAAACGCTTGCTGAGATGATCGAGAAGAGATTCCCAAAGTTGACACTGCCGATTCAGATATTCCCGATTGGCGCAACGATCGGTTCCCATTCGGGTCCGGGCACAGTCGCGCTGTTCTTCTGGGGTGAGGAGAGAAAGGATTGACCCAAAACGCAAGAATCATCAGGTAAGATTATGAATGTTACCCTGGCTGCGATGATAGCGGCCTTGTATGTCGTATTAACCTTTTTGTCCAACGCGTTCGGGCTGGCGAGTGGTGTGATCCAGGTGCGTATCTCGGAGGCGCTGACAATACTTCCGTTTTTTACACCGGCGGCGATCCCGGGACTGGTGATCGGGTGTCTGCTCGCCAACTGGATGACCGGCTGTGTTTTGCCGGATATTCTTTTCGGATCGTTGGCCACATTGCTTGGCGCTTTGGGATCCTACGCACTTCGGAAGCATAAATTTTTAGTGCCGATACCGCCGATCCTGGCAAATGTACTTATCGTGCCGTGGGTGCTTCGATTCGCGTATGATGTACCGGATGGTATTCCGTATATGATGGCTACCGTCGGAGCCGGAGAGGTGATCTCCTGTGGTGTGTTGGGACTTGTGCTGTTATTCCTGATGACCCCAATCTGGCCTATGATTTCGAACGGCCGTGACCGAAAGGGAGGCGCACCAAAGGCATGAACCGGATTACTCTGACAGTTATTATCCTTATTCTACTCGCTGTAGTCGGGTACTTTTGGGTTACGGACTGGTCAAAGCCGGAGCAATTCGAAGACAGTAACCGCCCGCTTCCGCTTGGCGTGGAGGCGGCATCGGGAGGCGCGGCGTCCGGCTCGGCAGCATCGGAGTCGGCGGCTGAACTTCTGCCGCGGGACATCACAAAGATCCTCGACCCGAGCAAGTCGGTACCGCTTGACACGATACCCGAGAGTCTCACCGTGCTGGTAAACCGGGCATTTTTGCTCCCGGAGGATTATATTCCGGAAGCCCTGCGGAAGGTTAAGATCGTATTTGACACGAAACTCGATTCCGAAAAAAAATATCTTCGCGGCGAGGCGGCTTTGCAGTTGGAGAAGATGGTAAAGGACGCTAAGAAAAAGAAGATCAAACTTGTCGGTGTTTCAGGTTATCGCTCCTACGCGAGACAGAAAGCCGTGTTTGAGCAGAGCGCGGCCGCTCACGGAAAAGATCATGCGGATAAGTACTGTGCGATCCCCGGCTCAAGTGAACATCAGACCGGGCTTGCCATCGATATATCGACGCCGAAGATCGCGAACGTATTGGAAGAGAAGTTCGCGGATACCAAGGCCGGCAAATGGGTTGAAAAGAACAGTTATAAATATGGATTTGTAGTTCGCTACCCCAAGGGCAAACAGAAGATCACGGGTTACAATTATGAGCCCTGGCATCTGCGCTACGTGGGGATGAAAACAGCGGAGTATTTATATAAAAATAAACTCACATTGGAAGAGTTTTACAACGTAAGTATGAACAAAGAAAACAAGGAGTGGAGGAACGACCTGTGAGAAGTATAATAATGGTAATTGTTTACTTGATTATTTGTATTCTTTCTATCCCGTTTCTCCTGGTTCTGTTACTCGTAAGGGCGATCAATCAGAGGGCGGCAGCTGTGTTCTCCCAGAAGATCGTATGGCTGGCTTTCCGGTTATGTATGCTGATCTCCGGTTGTAAAAGAGAGATTGTCGGAAGAGAAAAAGTACCTATGGATACCGCTGTTATGTACGCGGCAAACCATCGCAGCTTTTATGATATTATATTGATGTATACAGCGGTGCCGAATCAGACTTTGTTTATTGCAAAAAAGGAACTGAGAAAGTTTGTTTGTATCGCGCAGTGGATGTATTTTTTAAACTGTCTGTTTTTGGATCGTGGTGATATCAAACAGAACTTACAGACGATACTGAAAGCGGTCGAATTGGTAAAGAATAATTATTCGGTATATATCGCGCCGGAGGGAACGCGAAACGCGACGGATGAGCTTCTGCCGTTTCATGAAGGAAGCATGAAGATCGCGACGAAGGGAAAAGTTCCCATCGTGCCGGTGGTCTTTACCGGAACCGAGGAAATCCTTGAGAAGCATTTACCGTGGATTCATCGCGGGAAGATACGGATTGAGTTCGGGGATCCGATCTATCCGGATCAGCTTGAGAAGGAACAGAAAAAACACCTCGGAGAATATACGCGCGGTGTGATACAACAGATGTATGATAAAGCGATCGGAAAAGTATCTTAATAAAAATATCATAGAGAAATCATATGTAGTTGGAGGTAAAAGAAATGAAGGTATTATTGATAGTTATGCTGGTTATTATAGCGGTATTAATTGTCGGCTGTATCGTTCTCTATTTTGTCGGAAAGAAACTGCAGAAACGACAGGATGAGAGCCAGGAGCAGATGGAGGCCGCTTCACAGGTGGCGACGATCCTTGTGATCGATAAGGCCCGGATGCGGTTGAAGGAGGCAGGCCTTCCGGCTGTTGTGTATGAGAATACGCCGAAGTATCTGCGCCGTTCGAAGATCCCGGTTGTCAAAGCCAAGATCGGACCGAAGATCATGACGCTGATGTGTGATGAGAAAATCTTTCCTTTGCTTCCGGTAAAGAAAAATCTCAAGGTTAAGCTCAGTGGTATTTATATCATGGGCGTGATCGGACGTGGTGTACTCGAGCAGCCGGAGGAGAAGAAGGGACTGTTCAAGCGTTTCCACAACCGGGTTACACTGAATAAATAAGCGCTTATTTATCAATAATAGTCGAATAATAACAGAATAAAAAGCAGAGTTCTTCTGCTTTTTTTTCAAAATAACGTAGTAATTCTTAACAACACAGTTATCTTATAACGGAGTTGTTTTAATTACGGAGTTGTTTTAATAATGGAGTTGTTATGGAGATACCTGCGGGAGCAAAACAGATCATAGACACGCTCGAAGACCACGGTTATGAAGCTTATATCGTGGGCGGGTGCGTGCGCGATATGCTCATCGCCAGGGAGCCGGAGGACTGGGATATTACGACATCCGCGGAGCCGGCAGAAGTGAAAAGGATCTTTCGCCGGACAGTGGATACCGGGATTGAGCACGGCACGGTGACAGTGCTGATCGGTGATGAGGGCTTCGAAGTGACGACCTACCGCACGGACGGTATCTACGAGGATCATCGCCACCCGACGGAGGTTATTTTTACACCGAATCTTGAAGAGGATCTGAAGCGCCGTGACTTTACGATCAATGCGATGGCGTATAACGACAAAAAAGGATTGGTTGATCTGTTCGGAGGTCAGGAGGATCTGAAGCAGGGGATTATCCGATGTGTCGGAGATCCGATGGAGCGTTTTGATGAAGATGCGCTTCGGATGCTTCGGGGGATCCGTTTTGCCGGACAACTTCTCTTTCAGATTGAGGAAAAGACGTACGAAGCGATCGGCGAGCTGGCGCCGACACTTGTTAATATCAGCGCCGAGCGGATCCGTGTGGAGTTGACCAAGCTCTTGATCTCTGCCGGATCGGACCGGCTGAGGCTGGCGTATGAGACGGGGCTGACGCGGTATTTTCTGCCTGAGTTTGATGAGATGATGAAGTGTCCGCAGGCCAACCCACATCACTGCTACGATGTCGGCGGCCATACACTGGCGGCAATCGAAGAGGTAAACCGATATATCGGTGCTGATCAGAGCGTGGAGAACGCAGAACATGCAGGTGGCGGGACGCTCGACAAAAAACACCATACTGCCCTTGTTTTCGCGACGCTTCTGCACGACGTGGCAAAGCCCGTTTGCAAGAAGACGGATGCGAATGGGGTCGATCACTTTCACGGTCACGACGTGAAGGGGGAGGAGATGGCCGGTCAGATCCTGCGTCGGTTGAAGTTTGACAACGACACGATCCGACTTGTGAAGACGCTGGTGCGCTGGCATGACATCCGATATAACGGTGGAGAGAAACAGATGCGACGCCTGATGAACAAGGCCGGGCGTGACACGATGCCGTTTTTATTCATGCTTCAGAGAGCCGATATCCTGGCACAGAGCGAGTATCAGCGGGATGAGAAACAGCAGCTTCTCGAGGCCGGTGAGCGTTGCTACCGCAAGGCTTGTGAGGCGCAGGATGCCGTGACGATCAGTGAACTCGCGATCACGGGACGGGATCTCATCGATGAAAAAGGTTATCCGTCCGGACCGGCGCTCGGTGTCGAGTTATCACGGCTTCTGGACCTTGTGATGGAGGACCCGTCGCTCAACACCCGCGAGCAGTTGCTGGAACAGGCTTGCCCGCCGCAGGTTTGAGACGTAATATTTGACTTTTTTCGAAAAACATGGTAAAATCATTCCTGATGCAAGGGATTTACACGCAGAGTGACAACATATGCACAGATTGTGAGGGACAGTATGGAAGAATTTTTGTCAGATGACGATTTGAACAATCTTTTGGAGGGCGATCCGGATGCGTTAGCAGGCGAGCTTGAGATCGAGGGTATGGATGAAGCGATGGAGATGAGCGCATCCAACCGCCGCTACGAGGAGATTATCAAAAAGCATGCGGACGATAAGTGATGGCATCCAAAAAGTACAAGAGTGAACAGGTAAAGGACGTCAGTGCTCTCGTGAAGGTATTTTTCACGTTGGGGGTTCTGGCGGTTCTTTTATTTATCGGGTTATATATCTACGCACGGGTTAACAATTCGCCGTCAGCCGTGGTGGATGAGTATGTGAGCGGGTTCATGGCCAAGAGCCCGTCCCGTATTTTTCGCACCCTGAATCTGGCCAATACGAAATTTGTCACGCCGGATAAGTTGGATACGCTGCTGGAATCTATTGCGGATTATGACAAGATCACCTCATATTCTCTGGTCAAAACCGGCGAGGAGGAGGGAAAGGTATCCTATCAGATCAATTACATGATGGGACGACTGGAAAGCCCGTTTTCCCAAACACTGACCCTGAGAGAAACCGATGAGACCTATCTTTTGTTTTTTAATAAATGGGTGATCGACAGTTCGAGCTTTATTGCTTCGCAGGTGACGCTCCGTGTGCCTGTCGGTGCGACGCTTCGGGTGGATGATGTGCCGCTTTCGAAGGGTCAGATCCGCAAAACGACGGACAAAACCATCGATTACGAGATGGGTGACATGTTCATCGGCGAGCACACCTTTGAGGCGCAGCTTGACGGTTTCAGGTCCTACAAGGGGACCTTTACGCTGGAAGGGAAGAACTATGGCGATGAGCCGGTGGCGACGGTGGCGACCAACATGCTCGCGCCGGACGGGGAGAGTCAGATGATCGTGAAAAAGCTGGTCGCACGGATCGTCCCCATGCTTTACGAGTCGATGCTTCAGCGCCGTTCGTTTGACTACTTTTTGAAGGAAGTCGCGATCGAAGCCGAAACCAGAGAAGGCCTTAGACTGCGCTACGAGAAAATGCGACAGAAGCATATCGACACTAGGACGCATCTGACGTATGTGGAATTCGGGGAGTTCGACTCCAAGGTCAAGTCGACGATCTCAACCGATGATTGCTACGCGCTTTGCGTGGATACGCGTGTCCCGTACAAGGCGTACTCGACGGTCGTGGATTACGAGGAAAGACCAAGACTGGAAAAGAAGCACGGAAAGCTCAAGATTCGGAGCATTTTTCACTATAGTTCGGGGCAGTGGTGGCTGTATGAATCGGAGGCTTTCGGGCGATTTGTCAAATACATCAAGGAATAGGGGAAAAAGATACAAAAACACCATAAAAAGGGGTGGCAATTTTATTAAAATTATGATAGAATGTTTTATGTGTGGGTTTGCGTAGCGGAGGATCGTAATGTTTGAGGACTTGAGCAGTTTTCGAGAGGCGGAAAACAAGCATTCGCGGCGCACCGGAGTGATTCTGGTTGCGTTGTGTCTGTGCGTGTTGTGTGCCCTGACGGGCTGCGGGAAGAAAAAGGGCGGCGCGACGCCTACACCGACCGGTGTGAACTACGAGAAAGGATCAGACCTGACCGGTGTCGTGAAGGAAGTTGATACCGAGAATCAGGCGGTGACCATATACAATCCTTTGCTGGAGAGCGAGGAGACGTTTCTTTACAACAGCGCCACGTCGATCCAGACGAAGAGCGGTGCGGAGATGTCGATGGCCGAGGTGCAGTTGGGAGAGGTGTATGACCTTTACCTGGAGAGCGCGGGCGGTTCGAATCTGGCACAGATGAAGATGACGCAGGATCTGGTCGAACAGGAATCCTCGGTAATGTCGGTGGATCCGGATAGTGGCAAGATCACCGTAGACGGTGTGAAGTACGAGTATTCGGAGCACATGGTAACACTTTCTGACGGAACACCGATCGATCCGATGGAGATCACGGACATGGATCGCGTGACCTTCCGCGGAATTCAGGGCAAGGCGTATTCGGTTGTCGTGACCAGAGGCCATGGCTATATCGAGCCGGTTGAGTATGCGGACTTTGTCGGAGGAACCCTCTACGTTGAGGGCGAGACAATCCTACCCGTGACCGAGGGAATGCTTCTTACGGTACCGGAGGGACGACAGACCGTCTCGATGAAAAATGGCGACCTGACTTCGAAGGCGGACCTTCAGGTCGAGCGGGGCAAGGTGGCCACGCTGAACATGAAAGACTCGATGACGCAGGTGCCGAATACGGCGCGCGTTTCGTTCCATATTCATCCGGAGGGCGCGGAACTCTATATCAATGGCTCGATGGTGGATTATTCACAGCCGGTGTCTCTCTACTACGGGATGCACACGGTGCAGGTGGTACTCGAGGGGTATAATACGTATCAGGGTACGATCCGTGTACAGGATCCGGAGCCGGTCTTCCGTATCGATTTGTCGGAAGAGGTGGCGACGGTTGAAGATAACGACGACAAGGCGACCGGCAACGACAGTTCACAGTCGTCGTCGGTAACAGAAGATGATGGGACGACGCAGAATCCGGAGATTGCCGATTATGATGTGGATCACAAGATCACGGTCAGTGCACCGGATGGCGCGGCGGTCTACATCAACGGCGCGTATAAAGGTGTGGCTCCGTGCTCCTTTACCAAGTGTGTCGGAAAGATCACACTGACACTGCAAAAGGATGGTTACGAGACGAAGAGCTACTCGATGGAGATCATCGATGACAGTCAGGATACCGGTTTGAGTTTCCCGGACTTGAAAGCGAACACGTAAAAAGGAGGACAATATAGATGGACTACAAGGAGATGTATCAGGCATGGCTTGACAATCCGTATTTCGACGAGGCTACGAAAGATGAGCTTCGTGCGATCGCGGATGACGACGCGGAGATCAAGGATCGCTTTTATGCGGATCTGGAGTTCGGAACAGCCGGACTTCGCGGCGTGATCGGTGCCGGAACCAATCGCATGAATATGTACACGGTGCGCAAGGCGACACAGGGTCTCGCGAATTACATCGTTAAAAATAATGGCCAGAGCAAGGGCGTAGCGATCGCCTTCGACTCCCGTCGGATGTCACCGGAGTTTGCGGATGAGGCAGCCTGCTGTCTTGCGGCCAACGGCGTCAAGGCGTATGTTTTTGAATCACTCAGACCGACACCGGAGTTGTCCTATGCGGTACGTGAACTCGGCTGTATCTCCGGAATCAATATCACGGCGAGCCACAACCCGCCGGAGTACAATGGCTATAAAGTATATTGGGAGGACGGCGCGCAGATTACGCCGCCTCATGACAAGGGAATCATGGACGAGGTCAAGGCAGTTACGGATTACGCCACCGTCAAGACGATGAGCGTCGATGAGGCGAAGGCCCGGGGCCTCTATGAGAAGATCGGGCAGGCGATCGACGACAAATATATTGAGGCGCTCAAGAAAAATGTTCTCCACCCCGAAGCGATCGAGCAGACCGCGAAGGATCTGAAGATTGTCTACACACCGCTCCACGGAACCGGTAATCTCCCGGTACGTCGGGTGCTGAAGGAACTGGGATTTGAAAATGTCTTCGTTGTTCCGGAGCAGGAACTCCCCGATGGCGAGTTCCCGACTGTGAGCTATCCGAACCCGGAGGCGGCAGAAGCCTTCGAACTGGCTCTGAAACTTGCGAAGGAAAAGGACGCCGACCTGGTACTGGCAACCGATCCGGATGCCGATCGACTGGGTGTCTATGTCAAGGACGGTCAGACCGGTGAGTATCATTGCCTGACCGGAAACATGTCAGGAAGTCTTCTCTGCGATTACGAGATCGGTCAGAAAAAGGCGGTCGACGGAAGTCTCCCGGCAGATGGCGAGATGATCAAGACGATCGTAACGACCAACATGGTGGACGCGATCGCGAAGTATTACGGAGTCAAAGTGACGGAGTGTCTGACCGGATTCAAATGGATCGGTAAGGAGATCCTCCGTATGGAGACAAGCGGCAAGGGACAGTACCTCTTCGGTTTCGAAGAGAGTTACGGATGTCTGATCGGAACCCACGCTCGCGACAAGGACGGTATCGTCGCTTCGATGGCACTCTGCGAGGCGGCGGCCTTCTACAAGGCACAGGGAAAGACTCTCTGGGATGCGATGCTGGATATGTATGATAAATACGGATACTACAAGGACAATGTGATTGCCATCACACATAAGGGAATCGAAGGACTCGCGAAGATCAAGTCGATCATGGATACGCTCCGTGCCAACCCGCCGAAGAACTTCGGCGACTACAAGGTGCTTGTTACCCGTGACTATCAGGAGGATGTGATCTGTGATCTGGCGACCGGCGAGAAAAAGCCGACCGGTATTCCGAAGTCCAATGTTCTCTATTATGAGATGGAGGACGATGCATGGTTGGCAGTAAGACCGTCAGGAACCGAGCCGAAGATCAAGCTTTACTACGGTGTGGTAGGAAGTGATGGTGCGGATGCCGAGAAGAAGAGTGAGGAACTCGGCGAACAGGTGAAAGCGCTCCTCGATTCACTGGGGTAAACACGACCGCGTGGAGCGCGGTCAGAGCTTTTCTTCCTCGGATACCCGTTGAAGGGTTCCTAGGAAGAAAACTCTTGCCGCTCCACGCTGATTATGTGGATATATGAAAAGACGGCCGGAGGGCCGTCAGAAATGAGGCATACAGCATGATTGAAATCCTGAACGAGTGGGCAAACGAAGCACTGATCCGCGAGCTGGGCGAAGGTACGATCAACGCACCGCAGGATCTGCTCGGCTGCCACGAGTACAAAGCGAAAAAGAAGCAGATTATCACCACATACCGTCCGTGCGCATGGCATGTATGGTTGCTGGACGAAGAAGGACACGAACTCGGAGAGATGATTCGGATTGACGGTATCGATGACCTGTTCGGCTTCGTGATTGGAAGGAAGAAGGATTATCTGAAACGGTACCGCTTCCGTGTTCAGTACGCGGACGATGATTATGTTGAGATCGAGGACCCGTACCGTTTTGAAAAACAGATCACGGACTTTGACTGCTATGTTTTCGGAGAAGGCAAGCATCATCGTATTTTTGATAAACTCGGCGCGCACATGATGACACTGGACGGTGTCGAGGGAACACACTTTGCCGTGTGGGCACCGGATGCCAGATCCGTCAGCGTAGTCGGTGAGTTCAACATGTGGGACGAAAGGCTGCACCATATGGAGCTCCACGGAGAGAGTGGTATCTTCGAACTCTTCATACCGGGAGCCTGGGAGGGCGCGGTTTACAAGTATGAGATCGTCACCCGCATGGGCGAGCGCCTTTTTAAGACTGATCCGTATGGAAACTACTGCGAGCTTCGTCCGGGGAATGCCTCCCGGATCGCGAGACTCGATACGTATGAATGGCAGGATGCCAAATACATGAAAAAGCGTGACGCTAAGACAAGAGCCGATCGCGAACGGGAGCCGATGACGATATACGAAGCGCATCTGGCCTCCTGGAAGAAAAAGATTGAAGACGACGATGATGGGAATTACAGTTATCGTGAGTTGGCCGAGATGCTTGGTGACTATCTGGTGGAGATGGGGTACACCCACCTGGAACTGATGGGAATCGCGGAGTATCCGTTCGACGGTTCCTGGGGATATCAGGTTGGATGTTATTATTCCCCGACCAGTCGCTACGGGACACCGACAGACTTTATGTACTTCATCGATGAGATGCACAAGAGAAACATCCAGGTCATCCTTGATTGGGTACCGGCACACTTCCCGAGAGACGAGCATTGCCTTGGCAAGTTCGACGGGCAGGCGCTTTACGAGCATCCGGATCCGCGCAAGGGTGAGCATCCCGACTGGGGGACCTACATCTTTGACTACGGTCGCAAGGAAGTGAAAAATTTCCTCGTCGCGAACGCGATGTACTGGGTGGAGAAGTTCCACATCGACGGTTTGCGTGTGGATGCGGTGGCTTCGATGCTGTATCTGGATTACGGCAAGCGTGATGGCGAGTGGATCGCCAATAAGGACGGCGGCAATGAAAACTATGACGCTGTTGCATTTTTACAGGAATTAAATGAGCTTATGGATGAGGAGCATCCGGGTGCCTACATCATCGCTGAGGAGAGTACCGCGTGGGCGGGCGTCACGGCGCCGGTGAAGGACAAAGGCCTGGGCTTCTCCTATAAATGGAATATGGGATGGATGAACGACTTCCTCGAGTACATCAAGCTCGACCCGTATTTCAAGCAGTTCCATCACGATCAGCTTTGTTTCTCAATCGCGTACTATCTGTCGGAGCGGTACATCCTGGTGCTGTCCCACGATGAGGTGGTACACGGGAAGTGCTCCATGTGGGGAAAAATGCCCGGACTCGAGGGTGACAAGTTCGCTGCACTCAGAGCCTCCTACGGATACATGTACGGGCACCCCGGCAAAAAGCTGCTCTTCATGGGACAGGAGTTCGCGCAGCGCCGC
>JAEEGM010000139.1 GCA_016280325.1 Eubacterium sp.
CAACCACATCAGGTATTCAGAGCGTAGCGAGGAATGCCGAATGCGGTTGGTGATGTGGGAGACGTGTAAAGAGATGTGTAAAGAAATAAAGAGAGGTACCGTTAACCTATGGTAGATCGACTGATAGCGATCAAGGACAAGCTGCTTGCGTTCTGGAATCGCTATACAACCAAACAGAAGACCATAATCATCTGTGTGACGCTCGCGATATTTTTCGCGATCGTCCTTTTGGCGTTCTTCCTGACACGCCCGGTTTATGTTGATCTCGTTACTTTGAATTCCGAAGCGGCCTCCACCTTCCGCGAGCAATTGGACGCGGATGGTATCGACTACGAGGCGGAAGCAATCTCCACGGATCGTGTGCGCTTCAAGGTTGAGCAGGGGCAGTATTCCGACGCGGTTGTCGTGATGGGCGCGAACCAGGTGACCGATGAGACCGGTATGTCCTGGAAGGACGCGCTGGAAGAGGATATGACCACGACCTCCCAGGTGAGAACCACCAAGATCAACCTGGCACTCCAGGCATCGATAAGAACCGGACTTCTCACGTTTGACGGTGTGGAGGACGCGACTGTATTTTTAGATAAACCCAAGGATGATAATACGATTTTCTCGGATGGTGTTGAGGCTTCGGTTTCTGCCAGCTTAAAGCTCAAGCAGGGCTATGAGATGGATGAAAATGTGGCGATGGGTATCGCGTATTATATCGCCAACGCGGTCGGAAATAAGACCACCGATAACATCATCATCACTGATACGAAGGGGAATCTCCTTTATGGAAGCAAGGAGGACAATACCCTTGGAGGTGCTATAACCGGCAAGGCGGACTACCGTCAGAAACTCCAGAATCAGTTCGCGAAAAATGTCGAGAAGATGCTCAGAAAAGCGGGTTGGGATGATGTTGAGGTCAGCGAGAATGCGATCAAGTTCGATATGGACAAGGTTGATGAGCTCATCAAAACCTATACGCCGAATGAAGGTATGGAGCAGGGTATGTATTCCCACTCCTATGAATACAAGTCGACGGGACAGTCGGGCTCGGGCGGTATCCCGGGTACGGACTCCAACGGTGACCTGACGGATTATCCGATCGTGGGAACCGGTTCGACGAATACCGAGACGATCCTGAACAAGTACGATTTCCTGCCGAACGAGGATGTGAAAAACATCGCTTACGAGGTCGGCGTTGTAAAGCCGGAAGAGTCCTCGATCGCGCTGATTCTGACGCATTACAACGTGATCCACGAGGAGAGTCTGCAGGAGCAGGGGCTACTCGATGATATCAGTTTTGAGAATTATGTTGAGCAGAATTCTCAGGTAACGGCGATCGACCTTGAGAACCGGGATGAGCTGATCGAATTGATCTCGGCAGCGACCGGTATCGCGACCGGAAACATCCAGATCATGGCATACGATAAGCCGGTCTATGAAGCAGCTCAGGCGGGATCATTTTTCGATAACATCACGAACTATCTGATGGTGCTTCTGACGATCCTGATCGCCGCACTGCTGATCTTCGTGATCATAAGAGGTACGTCTCCGGTCGAGGTGACGGAGACCGAGCCGGAAATCACGGTGGAGGATCTGTTGGAGACGACAAGAGACGACAAGAGTGTGCTTGAGGAGATCGAGCTCGAGGATAAATCCGAGACTCGTATCATGATAGAAAAATTTGTTGACGAGAATCCGGAGGCAGTGGCTTTGCTGCTGCGTAACTGGATCAATGAAGATTGGGGAGGTTGATTATGGCAGCACAGACTTCTACTGCCGCGATGGATCTCGACGGCATTCAAAAAGCAGCTATCCTCCTGATCACCATCGGTCCGGAGAAGGCCTCGACGGTGTTTAAGCACCTGAAGGAAGATGAGATCGAGCAGCTGACACTGGAGATAGCGAATACGCGAAGTGTATCGCCGACACAGAAGGAAGCGGTACTCAACGAATTCTATGAAGTATGTCTCGCGCAGCAGTATATCGCCGAGGGTGGTATCGGTTACGCGAAGGATCTTCTGCAGAAGGCATTGGGCGACGACAAGGCGGCCCAGGTGCTCGGAAAGCTGACAGCGTCTTTGCAGGTGCGTCCGTTCGAATTTATCCGAAAGACCGAGGCGACGCAGATCCTCAACTTTATCCAGGACGAGCATCCGCAGACGATCGCTTTGATCCTTTCATACCTGTCACCGCAGCAGGCGGCGGCGATCATCTCTGCTCTGACACCGGACAAGCAGACCGATGTCGCGAAGCGTATCGCGATGATGGATCGTACCTCGCCGGATGTCATCAAAGAGGTGGAGAATATCCTGGAACAGAAACTGTCTTCCCTGGTCAGCCAGGATTACACCATCGTCGGTGGTGTGGACTCGGTTGTCGAAGTCCTCAATACGGTCGACCGTGGTACAGAGAAACACATCATGGAGAACTTGGAGATCGAGGAGCCGGAGCTCGCCGACGAGATCCGCAAGAAGATGTTCGTCTTCGAGGATATCCTTATGCTGGACGATCGTTCGATCCAGCGAGTGCTGCGTGAGGTTGAGAACTCCGAGCTTGCCGTTGCGTTGAAAAATGCCAACGAGGAAGTTCAGAATGTCATCTTCAACAACATGTCATCCCGTCTTGCTGATATGATCCGCGAGGATATGGAATACATGGGACCTGTCCGCTTGAAGGATGTTGAGGAAGCACAGCAGAAGATCGTTAATGTTATCCGCAAGCTCGAGGATAGTGCAGAGATCGTTATTTCTCGTGGTGGAGGTGACGAGATAATTGTCTAATGTTGTTAAATACCCGTTTGTCAATATACAGGGAAAGGAAGCCCGGAAGGTCTCGTATGAGAAGCCGGGCGCCTTTACGCCTTTGGAGAAGCCCAAGAAAAAAGTGGTCGTTCGCGATGCCGCCGAAGTGGAGGAAGAGATCGCCATGGGGCTTTCTCTTGAGGATATTTTTAATGTGAATAACGATACCGTGATGGTCGGGGGCGATGATCCGGATTCGGAGCCGGAAGAAACAGGGGAACCGGACGGACCGGATGGGTTCGAGGAAGGCCTTTCGGTGAAAAATATCACGAAGGAGATCGAGGCGAAGCGCGAGGAGGCGCAGGCGGAGGCGGACGAGATCGTCGAGGCCGCGAGAAATCAGGCGGATGAGATCGTCGTCGAGGCGAGGAAACAGTCCGATGATATCCGTGCGCAGGCGCATGACGAAGGCTTTGAGGCCGGCCGTGAGGAAGGGCTTTTGGCCGGGGAGGCGGAAACCGCGAAAATCCGTGAGGAGATCGAGGAGGAACGCAGAGCCCTCGAGGGCGAGTACGAGAATCTGGTGAAGGCGCTGGAACCGCAGTTCGCACGTGTTGTCTGTGAGCTGATCGAAAAACTGACCGGTGTGGTTATCGCCGATCAGGAGGAGCTGATCCTGCATCTGATCCGCTGTGGTCTGTCTGATGTCAGGAAAAATACGGAGCGCATCATCGTAAGAGTGTGTCCGGAGGACGCGCTCGTAGCAGAGGCGCATAAAAAAGAATTGATGGAACAGATCGAGGGTGAGGCTTCGATCGAGATCCAGTCGCAGGATTCGCTTGAGAAAAATGAGTGCATCATTGAGACAGATAATCAGATGCTTGACGCCGGTTTAAAAACGCAATTGGATAATCTGGTGATGGCTGTCAAGATGCTGGTGTAATATGACGCGTTGATCGGGAGGATGCTTACATGCTTGCAGCACCTTTTTCCATAGCAAAATATGAGTCGCTGAAAGAGCGGAGTTATGTCAAGGCGATGGGGAAAGTGGCGAAGGTCGTCGGGTTGACGGTGGAGTCCATCGGACCGGAGGCAAAGTTAAATGACCTGTGTCTGATCTATTCCGCGGCGAGGCCGGACCCGGTTAAGGCTGAGGTGGTCGGGTTTCGTGATGACAGAGTTCTTCTGATGCCGTACGACGATGTCGAAGGTGTGGGGCTCGGAAGTTTTGTTGAGAATACCGGCGCACCGCTGATGGTGAAGGTTACCGATGATCTTTTGGGACAGTCGCTCGACGGTGTCGGTAACCCGATGTCTTTTGAGGGACTGCCGGATGAGTCGCCGAAGTATTCAGTCGAGGCAGATCCGCCGGATCCGCTGGCACGTGAGATCATCACGGATGCGCTGCCGCTTGGTGTCAAGGCGGTGGACGGGCTGATCACGGTCGGCAAGGGACAGCGTATCGGTATTTTTGCCGGATCCGGTGTCGGAAAAAGTACACTGATGGGTATGTTCGCGCGCAACACGAAGGCGGATATCAACGTGATCGCTCTGATCGGAGAGCGTGGTCGTGAGGTGCGTGAGTTTATCGAAAGAGACCTTGGAGAAGAAGGTATGAAGCGCTCGGTGGTCGTGATCGCGACATCGGACCGTCCGGCGCTGATTCGAAATAAAGCCGCTAAGACGGCAACCGCTATTGCGGAATACTTCCGCGATCAGGGGAAGGATGTCCTGTTGATGATGGACAACCTGACGCGTTTTTCCATGGCGCAGCGAGAGATCGGACTGGCTTCGGGTGAGCCGCCGGTGTCGAGAGGGTATCCGCCGAGCGTGTACTCAGAGATGCCAAAGCTTCTGGAACGCGCCGGGAATTCCGACAAGGGATCGATCACCGGGCTGTATGCCGTGCTGGTCGACGGTGATGACTTCAACGAGCCGATCGCCGATACGGCGCGCGGTATCCTGGACGGACATATCGTTTTGTCCCGTGGAATGGCACAGAAGAATCATTATCCGGCGATCGATGTGCTGGCCAGTATCTCCCGTGTTATGTCGGCGGTTGCGACGAAGGAACACAAGCAGGTGGCCGGGCAGATGAAGGAGGTTCTGGCGACCTATCGCGACGCCGAGGATCTGATCAATATCGGTGCGTATCGCTCCGGTTCCAACAAGAGTATCGACTACGCGATCTCGAAGATCGATGCGTGCAACGCATTTTTGAAGCAGGGAACCGACGAGAAGTTTGACTTTGATGATATTGTCGCTCGGATGACGGCGATTTTTGATGACGGTGACGAAACCGACGAAACTGAGATTGGCGAGATGTAACCAACGTTTTCGCTCGGGACTCCGCTTGCGCCATTCTTCAACGCAGCGGTGCACGCCTCGATAGTACCTCGGCTGCGCACCGGCGTTAAAGACAGGTCCCTCGCCGGAAAACGGTTGGTACATCTCTAATAGACCAGGAGGATATATGGCAAGGTTTATTTTTCCACTTCAAAATATCCTGACTGTCAAGGAAAAGCTCGAGGAGCAGGCGAAAAATGAATTCTCGCAGGCGAATATGAGACTCCGTGAGGCCGAAGATGAGGAACAGCGGCTGCGGGACCGCGAGCAGGCGGCAGAGGAGACGCTCCGACAGACACTGAATGAAAGCCTTGATGTGATGGAAATCAAAAAATGCGAGGACGCCGTTGAGATCCTGAAGGTCTATGTCAAGGAGCAACATCTGGTTGTCATCAAATGTGCCCGCGAGGTGGAGATCGCCCGTGACAAACTCAACGAGGCGATGAAGGAGAGAAAGACCTTTGAGAAACTTCGGGAGCATGCGTTTGAAGACTTTGTCAAGGAGCAGAATCTTCAGGAGCAAAAAGAAGTGGACGAATTGGTAAGTTACCGTCACGGACGGACATGAATAAAAGAGTAAAAATGCGAAAGTGGCATTTATTTACTCGACGTGAGGTGTGAAATGGCTGAAGAAAACGTTGAAAAAAAGGACGAGCCTCTCGAGGCGACCGCCGACGCCGGCGACAGTTCCGGTTCGAAAGTCGTTACACTGATCATCGTTCTGGTGATCGTGGCAATCTGGCTGGCAATCTTCGGGTTGTTGGTCAAGCTTGACGTGGGCGGATTCGGAAGCGGGGTTCTCTATCCGGTGTTAAAAGATGTGCCGGTGCTCAACAAGATCCTGCCGGAGCCGGATCAGAAGGAGACGGATTCGACCTACTATGACAATCTGGCTGAAGCCAACGCCAGGATCAAGGAACTCGAGGCACAGTTGGCGTCGACGACAAGTTCGGACACCGCCAACAGCGATGAGATCGATAAACTGAAAAAAGAAAATGCGAGACTGAAAAAGTTCGAGGAAGCGCAGGCGGCATTTGCCAAGCGACAACTGGAGTTTGATAAAAATGTCGTGACCAATGAAAAAGCGCCGGATGTGGAAGAGTATAAAAAATACTACGAACAAATCAATCCGGACAATGCCGAAAAGATCTATAAGCAGGTAGCGAAGGACTTCCAGTACACGGAGGAAATCAAGGATCAGGCGGATATGTTTGCCAAGATGGAACCGGCGAAGGCCGCGTCAGCCCTGACTGAACTCTCGGCGGATCTGACGCTTGTCGCCAAGATCCTCGACGCGATGCCGAACAATAAAAAGGCCGCCATCATGAATCAGATGGATGAGGGCGTCATCGCGCAGATCACGACGAAGAGTACGGCCATGAAAAAGTAAATGTAACGGCGCGGGTCCGGTTTCGGAATTCGCGCCGAAATTATAAACTTCAGACTAAAGTATCTCCCGATTTTGTCGATATATATCGTGACGGAAACTGCGTACGCGGAGTCTGTCACGACAACGACACAGAAAGGAGGCAGGTCTATGAAGACACAGGGAATCACCCTGATGACTTCCCAGACAACGGAAGTCAAAGTTAAGAAAAAGACGAACGCCAGTGATTCCACCTTCGATAACTTCATCGCGAACAATGCTTCAGCTGTCAACAGACAGAACACGGGACAGACAAATATCGCGGACACGAAGTCGAGTATGGAATCCCCATCGTCGAAAATCAAATCTTCAAAAAAATCTGAGGACGGACCCTCTTCCAACATTTCCCAAAGCAAGGATGCTGACAAACAAGTAAATAACACGGTAACCAAAGATCAGACCAAGGATGTCGCAAAGACCGACGGTACTCAGGATACCACGGAAGTTGTGAAAAGCGACAACCCCTTCGTAAAGGATGACGGACAGATCGACATCGAAAAGGTAAACGAAGAGGTTATGGCAATTCTCCAGGATATTCTGGGACTTCTTCCACAGGATCTTCAGGACATCTTCGATAATCTGGGCATGCAGCCCGGGGAGATTTTTACCGGACTGGCAACCGGAGAGATCGAAAGCTTCTCGATCACAACCGTACAGACCTTCGTGATGGAGGTACACGGAATCGAAGATCCGAGCGCATTTTTAACAAACGATCTTCTGAACACGGAGATGAACGACATCTTCGACCGACTGAAGACATTACTTGCCGAGATGATGCGAGTTGGTGTACAGGATCTCGAGAAACTGGATCCGGAAACCTGGAACACCTTCGCAGGAAATCTTCTGCAGGCTGTATCACAGGAACAGGCACCAATCGTAAACGAGGCACCGACTGACAACGCGGTAGTCACCGAGGAGGTTGACACCGAAGGAGCACAGACCGAAGGTACACCGGACATCGCCGTCATGATCGAGAATCAGACCTCAGATCAGGCAGGCAGCGGTACCGGACAGAACACCGGACAGGGAACGGGACTCGGAGCCGATGATGTAAGAGACGCGGCCGCTGATCTCGAAGCCATGAGCCGCCACACACAGACTACCAATACACAGGCATTCGCGGAGTCACTGACGCAGGCCCTCGACCCTGAAGTAAATCAGGTTCAGGATGTACAGAGACAAATGACAGAAATGGTAGAACAGGTGGTACGCCAGGTAAGAGTTCGTATGATGCCGGAGTCGACGAACATGGAAATCCAGCTTCATCCCGCCAGCCTCGGACGTGTGAATGTCCAGATCAACGCGACCGGACAGGATACGACGGCCAGACTGATCGTAGAAAACCAGGCAGCCAAGGAAGCACTTGAGAGCGGAATGATCCGCCTGCAGGAAGCTTTCGAGGAGAGAGGCCTTAAGGTTCAGGCTGTAGAGGTTACCGTCGGTAACTTCGATCTGGGACTGGGACAGCCGACATCGGGAGAAGAAGCAGAGTCTTCAAACGAAGGAAACAGAGGTAACGGCGGTCAGGGAAGCGCTGGTAGCGAAGAAGGCAGCGTGACAACAGAGACCAATGAAACCGAAGCCTCAAGAAGAGACATTAACAGTACCGTAGACTATACGGCATAAGCAAAGGAGGACGGACATGGCAGTTACCAATTCAAGCCTTTCAACAGCACTGGATGAGTTGACCTACAAGAACTTAGACAGTGAGAACGTCAACAAGGTTCGCGGAAGTTCCGAACTCGGCAAGGAAGAGTTCATGAAACTTCTGACCACGCAGATGCAGTACCAGGATCCGCTGAATCCGCAGTCCGATCAGGAATTCATCGCACAGTTGGCTCAGTTCTCATCTCTCGAGCAGATGCAGAACCTGAATTCAACCTTCAACAACACATCAGCGTACTCGCTGATCGATAAATATGTTGAGATCGAGCATAGTGAGTCGAACGGCGAGACCAAGTCGGCCAACGGAATCGTAGACAGCGTCAAGATCAACAAGAACGGTGCGCAGGTCGTGATCGACGGACAGAGTTTCGATGTAGCGGATGTCTACAAGGTATCATCGCCGACGGATGAGCAGTGGGCTGAGAAGTTGAAGACACAGTCGACGGCGAGCACAAGCAATGAGAGCTGATTTTTTAAAATATCGGCAACGGGAACAAGGAGGTGCCTATGAATATCGAGCAAATTCGCGATTCGTATTTTGGCACTGTGCAAAAGGATAAAGGCAGAAGCCAAAATGAGATAGCGGCAAACGGAGCCGGAAAAACTTTCGGCGACATCCTGTCCGATGTGAAGAATGCAGATGATGTACGGTTTTCCAAACACGCGACGAAGCGGCTCGACTCCCGTGAGATCTCACTTTCGGATGAGCAGTGGACGAGACTCAACGAGGCCACCGGGAAAGCGAGAGACAAGGGATTGAAGGAATCACTCGTGATGGTCGACAACCTGGCCTTCATCGTCAACGTGAAAAGCAACACCGTCGTCACTGCCGTGAACGACACCGAGCGATCGGTATTTACCAACATCGACGGCGCGATCATCGGATAAAAAATGCAACGTAATTACACACGCCGGCCCGACGGATCTCAGGCAGAGATTCAAGGAAGCGTGTCAAACCCCGAATGACAGAGGGGACACACTTATGGAGGGACCAAATTATGATGAGATCATTGTTCTCCGGAATTTCCGGATTGAAAGTACACCAGACAAGAATGGACGTTATCGGTAATAACATCTCCAACGTAAACACGGTTGGTTTCCGTGCAAGTAGCGTAAACTTCACCGACGTATTCTATCAGACTTCACAGGGGGCGTCCGGCCCGAACGCTGAGACAGGCGCTCCGGGTACCAACGCTACCCAGATCGGTCTCGGTGCCAATGTGGCAGCAATCGCCGTAGACCTTTCCGGTACCGGTGCTACACAGCGTACCGACCGCGGTATGGATGTCATGATCAATGGTGACGCTTTCCTGATCGCGAAGCAGAACGGTATGACTTACTTCACCAAGTCCGGTGCCCTTGATGTCGATGCTAGCGGAACACTTTACTGCACGACCAACGGTGCTGCTATCCTTGGTTGGAGAGCGGTAGATACCGGTGGCGGTAACCGTGAGATCAAGAAGGATACCGCAACCACACTTCAGTTGATGGGTGGTGAGAATGCTTACTCGGCACCGAACCCGACAACCAATATCACACTGAAGGGAAATATCGACAGTAATGATACACAGTTGAACTTTCAGAGTGCCGATCAGATGACCGGTTATCCGATTTCCGTCAGCTTTTATGACAAGCTTGGTGAGCTGAATACCGCGAAGTTTGTAGTGGTTAAGGCGAGTGCAACAGCGGAATCAGAGTTTACATTGAAACTGACGGACGTTCTCGGATCAGATGGTAAGTCGATCCTGAAAACACAGCAGGCGGACGGGTCATGGAAGGCAGCTGATCCGGCGATCACCATTAATCTGAATGGAACGGCTGTTACAGCGACTGTTGATGCCAGTAGCGGAAACATTACAACGACAGGAACCTGGCCGAATATCAAATTCTCCGGCGCGACCGGTGAGTTCATGCATGTAGGTGCGGACGGACAGGACAGTATCCGCCTCGGACTGATGAAAGGAACTGATGCCAATGAGAGCCAGTTCCTAAATACAACCGGAACCGGAAAAGATACGACCGGTGGTGTGGAACTCGATTTCTCCAGCCTGACTATGTACGCGCAGGACGGTGTATCGAACGTTAAGCCGAACCGTGGTACCGAGGACGGTAAAGGAACCGGTAACGCGGCCGGCTCACTGAATGGTTTCACCGTTCAGAACGACGGTAAGATTTTCGGTGTCTACACCAACGGTGACAAGAACCTGCTCGGACAGATCGCGGTAGCCACATTCGCTAACCCGTCCGGTCTTGAGGCAGCCGGTAACTCACTGTTCCAGGCAACCAAGAACTCCGGTGATTTCGACGGTATCGGAATCGATATCTCCGAGGTCGGCAAGTTCAGTGTCGGCGCTCTCGAGATGTCCGACGTAGACCTCGCCAACGAGTTCACGACGATGATCACCACGCAGCGTGGTTTCCAGGCGAACTCACGTGTCATCACGACATCCGACTCGATGCTTGAGGAGCTTGTTAACCTGAAACGATAAGCTGAATAGAAGTTAGGGAGAGTATATGCTCGCGCGGAATCGTGGGCATATACTCTTGTTTTGCGTTATACGATAGCAAAAAAAACCGAAATCTGCTTGAAAAGTCTTGAAAACTGTGATAGAATAGGATAGTTATCAGACTTATGCCATTTTAGGAGGTGTTCTATGATTGATGTAACCCGTATGAATGGCACGATCATGAGTCTCAATGACGATCTGATCGAGTCGGTGGAGGAGACGCCGGACACGGTGATCGCTCTTACAACCGGCAAGAAAGTCATAGTGAAAGAAAGCAGGCAGGAGATCAAAGAACTCGTGAAAGTCGCGAGACGAGAGATCCATATTCCATAAAAAGGCAGGTGCAGTTAAGTGGATATAGCTACAGTCGGTGGTCTCGGAGGATGTGCGGCCGCCGTAGTATACGGTATCGTATCCGGTGATCAGGGTTTTGCGGCGCTCGGAAACTTCTGGGATATGCCGTCCTTCCTGATCGTGGTTGTCGGTGCCTTGATGTGTATGTTGATCCAGTCCGACGGAATTGGAGGGTGGATCGGCTCCCTCAAAACATTTTTGATCGGCGTCAAGTCACCAACCTACGATATTTCAGAGATCATCAATAAAGTCATCGAGCTCGCCAACGTTGCCCGTAAGGAGGGACTCCTCCAGCTTGAGGAGGCAGCAGGCGATATTGATAATGAGTTCATGAAAAAGGGCATCATGCTCATCGTCGACGGTACGGATCAGGAACTGGTTTCCTCGATCCTGGAGACGGAGATCGGAGCGATCAACGGACGACATTCCGCGGCCGCCGGTTTCTGGGAGGCATTCGCCGGCATGGGACCTGCGTGGGGAATGATCGGTACCCTGATCGGTCTTATCAACATGCTGAAGCTCCTCGACGATCCGAGTTCCATCGGACCGAACATGGCCGTCGCCCTTATCACGACTCTTTACGGTTCGCTGATCGCGAACTGGTTGTGTATTCCGATCTCGGTTAAGCTGAGATCGATCAACTCGAAAGAGATCATGATGATGAATGTCATCAGCGAAGGCATCCTTTCGATCCAGGCAGGTGAGAACCCGCGCGTGATCGAGGAGAAGTTAAAATCCTTCCTGTCTCCGGCTAACCGTGCCGGTCTGGGCGAAGAGGAAGGCGGAGCAGGTGGTGAGGCTTAATGGCAAAAATCGAAGAAGATGAACCCGCCGACACCGGTGGGTGGATCAACACCTTCGCCGATCTGATGAACCTGTTGTTGTGCTTCTTCGTGCTTTTGTTCTCGATGTCAACAGTCGACGCGCAGAAGTATGAGGCAGTCGTAAAGTCGATGAGTGAGAGTATCAATATCTTCGACGGCGGCGGTGAGTCAATCGGACAGGGGCCTTTTATTGATAGTGGTACCGACCAGGTTGTGGCGATATCACAGTATTTTAATGAGTTTGAAAGTTCGGGCGAGGATCCGGAGGCAACCGAGGATCAGAGCAATCAGCAGCCCGGCGAGTCCGCATCTAAGCAGGGTGAGCATGCCGATCAGGGCGGACAGAAGAGTGACGACGGACAAAACAAGTCCGACGACACCCAGGCTAAAGACAACGGGCAGCAGGGGCAGGATCAGCAGCCCGGCGCGACACCGATTCCGGGACAGCAGGATCAGAATCAGGATGGAAAGACACAGGATCCGGAGCAGGGTGGTAAGCAACAGGATAACGAGACCGGCCAGCAAGGTCAGCAGACGGATCAGAATCCGCAGAGCAAAAATGACCAGAACAAGACCGGTGATAATATTGACAAGGCAACCGTGGCTGCCGTAGAGGCACAGAAGGAAGCCGAGCAGAAGAAAAAGAATACCGAAGCCTACGAAGAGGTGATGAAGGAGGCCGAAGCCAAGAATGTCGAGGATGATATCACCGTTCAGATGGACAAGAAGAACCAATATGTTCAGATTACGATGAACGGTGCACTGCTCTTTGACTCCGGTAAGGCGACACTTAGAAACTCGGTAAAGCCGATCCTCAGCAAGGTGGGGGATATTTTGAAGAGCTACAAAGGGAACCGGATTCAGATTCTCGGACATACCGATGCCGTGCCGATGCACAGCGCTGAGTTCCCGAATAACCTTTGGCTTTCCATGGCGAGAGCGACGGCGGTGTTTGAGTATATGACAAGCGTCAAAAAGCTGGATGCTCACAACCTTGAGACAACCGGACGCGGTGAGTATGATCCGATCGCGACAAACGGCACGGCAGCCGGACGAGCGAAGAACCGCCGCGTAGAGTTCCGAATCTATACCAACAAGTGATAGGAGAGTTAGGACGATGAAGAAGAACATACTGACCGTAGTTATCATGGCTGCGACGGTGATCAACCTGGTGCTGACCATCGTTCTGGTATTTTCCATAATGCCGGCGATGAACAAGACGACCAATCTGATTGACAAGGTGGCCTCGGTGATCGATCTGGAGATCGAGGACAAGAAAGAGGATCAGGATTATACGATTGCAGACCTGGAATCCTTCCCGATCACCTATGATGCGGCACAGAAGTTGGGTCTGGCCGCTGAAGAAGGCGATACGACACTGCATGTGCTTATGATCGAGGGATTGACCATTTCCTTCAACAAGAAAGCGGAGGACTATCAGACCATCAGTGAGATGATCAAGGCAGACACATCCCGCGTTGAGGATATCGTAAACAAGACGGTAGGAAGCCATACAAAGTCTGATTTTGATCAGGTCAAGGTAGCCAGTGAGTGTGTGAAGAAGATTCAGGAACTCTACGATACGAAGTGTGTGGTTGATCTGATCTTCGTTAAGCCTCTGTTAGCGTAAGCAAAGGGGACTCGGATACCGTGAAATCGGGGATCCGGAGCGCGTGTGCGCAGATTTTTCAAAAAATCCTTTATCTATTCGATAAAATGTGTTATGATATAGGTTAGCCGATTGTCGGCATATGATTTTTGGTGGCTCGGAGGTGAGGCGTAATGAGTGATGTGCTGTCGCAGAGCGAGATAGATAATCTCCTGTCTGCGCTGAACAGCGGAGAATTTGATCCGAACGCCGCCGAGGAAGAAGACGAACGCCCGGTCAAAGACTATAACTTTGCGAGACCGAGTAAGTTCTCCAAGGAGCATCTCCGTACGCTCGTCTTTATCTACGAGCACTATGCCAGATTGCTGTCGACGACATTACCTGTGTATCTTCGGAAAAATGTCCAGGTTGAGGTCATGCATTCCGAGGCCGCTACCTATCAGGAGTTTTCGAACTCCCTGTCCAACCCGGTATTGCTGGGCGTTGTGAATTTCACACCACTTGACGGCAATATCATCATGGAGATGGCGACAGGGCTTGGCTATGCGATCGTCGATCGTATGCTGGGAGGAGACGGTCAACCGCTTGAGAAGACGCGAGAGTTTACCGAGATCGAGTTGACGATCATCGAGAGGATCATGGTGGTGTGTGTCAACCTTCTGGTGGAGCCGTGGCAGACCGTGGCTCAGCTGGAACCGGTACTTGATCGAATCGAGACGAACTCACAGTTCGCACAGTTTGTGACGCCGAACGAGATGACTTCGATCATCACGATGAATATACGAATCGGCAATGCCGAAGGCCTGATGAACGTCTGTATCCCATACGACGTAATCGAGCCGGTGATTGATAAGCTGAATACGAAAAACTGGTATTCCAGCAACGAGACCACTGAGATCGGTACTTATAAGGAAGTTATCGAGGAGTCGTTGCAGAAAGCTTCGATCCCCGTACGGGCGATCATGGGACGCTCGGCGATATCCGTCAACGATTTTATGCATCTGTTGCCGGGTGACATCATCAAGATCGATACCCACCTTGAGGATGAGTTGGATGTATATGTGGGTAATATCAAGAAATTCTCTGCCATACCGGGTGCATATAATGACTCGTATGCGGTGAAGATAAAATCAATCTATAGAGAGGAGTAGCGCGATGGACGGTATGCTTTCGCAGGAAGAGATTAATGCTCTTCTTGGCAGCATGGAAGAAGATTCAGGCGGTGGTGATGCCGATGTCGCTACAGCTGCTCCGGATGAAGGAGCGGCGCCGGTAGGAAGTGATGCCCTGTCCGCGGATGAGGCGGATGCGCTTGGTGAAATCGCCAACATCAGCATGGGGACGGCGGCGACGACGCTGTCAATCCTGGTAAATAACCGTGTGGATATCACGACACCGCAGGTGACAACGATATCCATTGATGATCTTTCAAGAGAACAACCGACACCTTGTGTGTTTATTCATATATCATATGTAAAGGGACTGGAAGGTAAAAATATCCTGATCCTGAAAGAGGACGATGTCAAGGTTATCACTGATCTGATGATGGGTGGTGACGGCACCAGTACCGATCAGGAACTTTCAGAGTTGCACCTAAGTGCGATCTGCGAGGCGATGAACCAGATGATGGGTTCGGCTGCGACCTCGATGTCCTCTATGATCAATGATACGGTGGATATTTCTCCGCCGACGGCCACCAGAGTGGATCTCGCTGAGAATATCAAGGGCGAGCTCGAGGGGTTGGTTGAGAGTTCATTCGTACAGGTTGCGTTCCGTATGGAGATTGGTGATCTGGTAGATTCACAGATCATGCAGTTGTATCCGACGGATTTCGCCAAGCGGGTTTACAAGCAGTTTGCCGGAATATCCGACGAACCGGAACCTGCGGCACCGGAACCGGCAGCACCGGAGCCCGCACCGGCACCGGCGGCAGCAGCACCGGAACCGGTTCCTGCTCCCGCACCACAGGCTGCACCACAAGCGGCGGCACCACCGCCCATGCAGCAACCGCAGATGGCACCGCCTCCTATGTATGGATATCCACCTCAGGATTTCAACATAGCGCCGGCGCAGTTCCAGAGTTTCATGGCACCCCCGGATCTTTCCGGTATCGCACCGGAAAACATCGATCTGATCATGGATGTGCCGTTGGAAGTCACAGTCGAATTGGGACGAACCAGCAAGTCCATCAAAGAGATACTCGATTTTTCGCCTGGAACGATTATCGAGTTGGACAAGTTGGCAGGTGAGCCAATCGATGTGTTGGTAAATGGTAAGTTTGTTGCGAAGGGCGAGGTTGTCGTTATCGAAGAAAGCTTCGGTATTCGAGTGACCGAAATCATCAAAGAATCTTAATAGAAGGAGAGATAAAATGGCTAAGAGTGTTTTGATTTGCGATGACGCGGCATTTATGAGAGTCATGATCAAGGACATCCTGACAAAGAATGGCTATGAGGTCGCAGGCGAAGCAGAAAACGGAGCAAAAGCGGTCGAGAAGTACAATGAGACCAATCCGGATCTGGTTATGATGGATATCACCATGCCGGAGATGGATGGAATTCAGGCTCTGAAGAAGATCAAGGAGGGCGACGCGAACGCTTGTGTTATCATGTGTTCCGCGATGGGTCAGCAGGCGATGGTTATCGAGTCGATTCAGTCCGGCGCCAAGGATTTCATCGTAAAACCGTTCCAGGCAGATCGCGTGCTGGAGGCTGTTAAGAAAGCGATTGGTTAAAGTATGCTGTCCAACATCATTCAGTTGGTTGTTATTGTTGTAGTCTTTATTGTGGTTCTGATAGCAACCTACTTTACGACAAGATGGATCGGAAAGTCCGGATCGATTCAGGCGCATTCACCGAATATTCGTGTGAAAGAGACCTTTAAGATCGCTCCGAACAGGTACATCCAGATCATCGAACTCGGCGATCAGTATTATGCGATCGGAGTGTCGAAGGACAACATCACATTTTTGACAGCACTTTCCAAGGATCAGCTTGATCTGACGCCGACGGAGACAGGACAAGGATCGGCTTCGTTCAAAGATATGCTGAGTCGGTTCCGAAAAGAAAAGAAATAATGTAAGCATGTAAGTAAGAGGTTGGTACGTATGTTTCGAAGGAGAGGTATAAAAGCAGTAGTACGCTTGTGCCTTCTTCTCATCGTACTGATGATGCCAACCTTTTTTTGTGGTACCCGCGCATATGCTGCGCCGGTAAAATCCGATGCTGATCAGGATCACATCGAAGGCAACGGAACGACCGGTGAGGTACAGGATCCGGATTCGCCACAGGATTTTCAGTTTTCCATATCGTCCAATGCAGGAGCGACAGGCCTTTCGGCCCCGTTACGAATTCTCCTGGTATTGACGGTTCTTTCGATAGCACCGTTTATTCTGTTGATGATGACATCGTTCACCAGGATAATTGTGGTGCTACATTTTGTTCGAACAGCTTTAGGAACGCAAACCTCACCACCGAACCAGGTGTTGCTGGGGTTGGCGTTGTTTTTGACGTTATTTATTATGTCACCGGTCATCTCTCAGGTCAATACCGATGCGATTCAGCCGTTTGATGCCGGGGAGATCACGCAGGAGGAAGCGATCGAACGAGGGATGGCTCCGATTCGTGAGTTTATGTTTAAGCAGACAAACCGA
>JAEEGM010000140.1 GCA_016280325.1 Eubacterium sp.
AAAGCCGCCTCTCCGTCCTCATCAAAAATCTCCGAGATCTGCTTTCCGGTTTTCTGCACGATCATCGAATCCGTATCCACCTCCGGGATACCGTAAATCTCGCTCAAAGTTCTGGATATCGTGGTCTTACCGGTACCCATGAAGCCGATCAGAATGATATGGCCCGGATGAGCGAATAACTTGTCAAACGTGGCTTTCACCTCATCAACACTTCGCTGTCCAGGTGCCGACGCTTTTCCGATCGTCGCGAAGGTCAGACAAGATCCGTACAAGCCACCATACAACCGGGTCAGATACCCCGGACGCCCCATCGCCATCGTTGCTACCGGGAAAGAAGGATGCTCCGCATGGAATCGTCCTGTCGCCACAAGCATCCGGCCGGCCTCATCGATATTCTCAGCCATGCAGGCGATCTTCCCCATATCACAGCCTTCGTCATGAGCCTTCTCAAGCTTTTCGATGATAACCTCTTCCTCCGGCATGCCTTCAAAGTCATGGTAGGAACCGATGATCTTGGTATAGCTGTTCTGGGCCAGGACGATCATCTCACGAAGCTTGTCCTCATCCTTCTCAATCTCTATATCCACATAATCAGCCATGCCCTGCTCGATCACACCACGGATTGTTGAAAAATAATCAAACCGGTCGCCGTTCTCCTCGCCACCCTCATCGGTCGTACGAAGCGTAACGATCAGTTTTTTATCGCCCAGGATCTCCTTCAGTTCATGGATCACCGCCGGGATCTCCTCCGGCTGACCAGCAAAAAAGTCCAGGCGCCACTCTGCCATATCTACAGGCGCCGCCGCGATCTGTCTCGCCTCCGCCAGAATACCAAACCACACAAGCGATACAATCGGCACACAGATCGCTTCCCGGACGTTCTCGTTCGTTTTGCTCATATTCCACCCTCCTTCGCTCTCTAAGGCCAGCCATCAAAATCGAAATCGAGCGTCGTTAGCGCCGTAGGCGGTTCAGAGCGAGATGAGATATTTGATGGACTGTCCGATATTGAAACTAATTTGTTCGAAATTGTCTAATCTTATGTTTTATATAAATATTTTACTATATGTTAGAATGTTACTATTTATATATCAATCTTACTATACTTAGGGTATCGCTATGAGCTCTTTGACCGACTTCGCCAGGTTATCAATCCCCGATTCCGTCACCGCTACCAGGTCCTCAATCCGCACTCCACCTACGTTTTCCACATATATCCCGGGTTCCACGGATACGACCATCCCCGGCTGTATCACTGTTTTTTCCTTTGTGGAAAACCCCGGCTTCTCATGGATCTTCAGTCCCACGGAATGTCCCAGTGAATGTCCGAAGAACTCTCCGTAGCCCTCCTTTTGGATCACATCTCTGGCAAGTGCATCAATCTCCTTGCCAGTCATCCCGGGGCGAATCTTATCCAATGCTGTCTGCTGTGCTTTCAAAACCACGTCATAAATCTTCTGCATACTTGAAAGCGGTTTCCCGATCGACACCGTGCGCGTCATATCCGAGCAGTACCCTTTATAAACACACCCGAAATCAAGCGTCAGCAGTTCTCCCCGCTTCAGCTTCTTATCGGTCGGAACCGCGTGCGGCATGGCTCCGTTCAGCCCGCTGGCAGCGATAGTATCAAAACTCAACCGTTCTCCTCCCTCGTCCTTCAGGTAGAACTCAAGTTTTGCCGCCACCTGCTTCTCTGTGGTCTGAATCGCTTTCATCGGTGTTACGACATGGTAGGCTGCTACCTGCTTTCCAACCTCGCCGAGAACATCCTTCTTCACGCCAAAGTCAAGCATCAGTCTGGCAAAGGCTCTGTCTCCGATTCGTTCCGCCTCACGGATCCTTTCAATCTCCTCCGCGCTTTTTACCTGACGGAGCGCGTCTGCCTTATCTCCTATCGGCTTCAGCTTTACATGACTCTGTAGTTTTTTCTCAAACTGACGAAAGGCGGATACCGTCAGATATATATCCTCATAGCCGACCGAGCGGATATTTTTCTCCTTAGCGGCGTCCATGGCCGGCTTATAATACCCCTTCCCGGCCCAGTCGATCACCTCAAAGTCAGGACACTCTAAGCGAGCCGCGATCGTATAACGGGAATCCGTCACAACGCGTCCCCACTCGCGGGTCACAAGCACATATCCCTCGCCGGTAAATCCTGCGATATAGCGCATATTCGCTTCGTCGGTCAGAAGCGCCATGTCCACCTTGGCGTCCGACAGTAGTTTTATGGCCTTTTCGTTCACGTACCTTCCTCCGTTACCATTGTCTCCTCAAGCGATGATATCGCTTCTTTTTCCACTCACGTATCTCCTGTTTTTCCTGCTGACGTGCCTCTCTTTGGATCTCTCTTTGCTGCTTCTTCGCCTTACGTTTGGCGCGGTACTCGGAGAGAACGACATTCTCCAGTTTGCGCTTGATCACGATCTGGATCTCCTCACGCTTATTGATCGGGGACACCAGATAGTTTTTCATGCCGATCCGCTTGGCGCCGAAGATGTCCGTAAACAACTGATCACCGATAAAAACGGTATTGTTCAGATTCGTATTCATCAGTTCCATCGCATAATAATACCCCTTCGCCGCCGGCTTATGCGCGTTAAAAATACTGTGCACGCCGATGTCTTCGTTGAACATATTGACGCGGCGCTTCTTGTTATTTGAGATCAGGCAGCACTCAAAGCCGATCCGCCGCAGGCGCAAAAACAGTTCCTTCGCCCGCTCGTCTGCCATCTCGCCATGCTTGACAAGCGTATTGTCGATATCAAAAAGGAGACCACGATAGCCCTCGTCGTAGAGTTTTTCGTAGTCGATGTCGTAGGTTGATGTTACCGTTTCATCGGGGAAATACTTTTCAAACATGGTTTACTCCTATGTAACGATCTGATCTCACCTTCTTCTCGGCGAAGTGGCGCATGCGCTCTTCTAACGCCGATCTGATCCCACCTTCTTCTCGGCGAAGTGGCGCATGCGCCAAATACGCCTCGAAGGGCGGTGATGATCAGATCTTATTCTAGTTAGATTCTGATCTGATCGGGTTCTATTTTAGTCATTTCATACTTTTGAAAGAAGACTTATTATAAATTGTTCCGCGGTGCGACCCGAGTAGCCGCCGTTGCGGAGTGACCAGACGTTGGCTTGTGCCAGCAGGTCTGTCTGATCCAGTGTGATGCCGGCGCCTTTCGCGAGTTCTGTTACGATCTCGTCGAATAGTTTCTTGCTCGGTTTCTCAAAACTGATGCTCACACCGAAGCGGGCAACCAAAGATAGCTTCTCCTGCATAGTGTCATTGCGATGGATATCGGCCTGGTCACCGCCTTCTTCCCTGTCAGACCATGTCTCGCGTATCAGGTGACGTCGGTTCGATGTTGCGTAGATCAGCACGTTCTCCGGGCGCACCTCCATACCACCCTCGATCACCGCCTTCAGGTATTTGTAATCCGTTTCAAACTCCTCAAAGGACAGATCATCCATATAAATGATAAACCGGTAATTCCGATTCTTAACCTTACGAATGATCGATGACAGTTCTTTGAACTGATGCTTATAAATCTCGATCAGGCGAAGTCCCTGATCGTAATACCGATTCAATATCGCCTTGATACAAGTCGACTTTCCGGTTCCGGCATCTCCGTACAAGAGGCAATTGTTCGCGGGACGTCCGGCTACAAACGCTTCCGTATTCTCGATCAGCCGCTCCTTCTGACTTTCATATCCGATCAGATGAGAAAGCGTCACGTCCGAGGTATGCGTGATCGGTTCGATCTCAAATTCCTTCCCTTCACCGGTCACACGAAACGCCTTATTGAGTCCGAACTTTCCGACTCCGTACTTCTTATAAAACCCGGTTACAATTCGAAAGAAATCATCACCGTTTTTTGCCTTATCCAACGCCAGCCGGAGTTCACACACCTTCTCACTCACACTGATATTATAGGTGTTTGCGTCTTTGTGCATGGATTTATAATCAGACAACAAAGAAAAACAATCCGTACCGATGACACCCTCCGCTTTGGAAAAATCATAATTATAAATCCGATAGAAATTCTCCATATCCTTTCGCACGATCACATTCGCCGAAGCATCTTTGGCCGCTCCGACCATCTCGCACAAAACACTAAAAGGATTCTCATCCGTTGCCATCAAAAAAGCGATATACGACTTCCACAGATTCTCGGTAAAACCATACGTCGTTGCCACCTCAAGAAGTTTATGGATCTCATCATTGATCTGCGCGAGCATACTGTGGCTCGGATCATCCCCATACTCCTTGATCAGTTCACTGACTCTCGCAATGATTGTGTCCTTACGAGTCCCGTTATACATGATCAGAGCATTTACACTATTATATAGACTATCCATAGTAAGTATCCTTTCATGCGGCTAGAATGGTATACATCACAACAGCTTGCGTGGCAAATCGATTTTCCTTCCTAACTCATACATACTTATTACATATCTTCCAGCGAAATGCAGTTAATATTATCCATATTGCCTGCCATTGCCGCCAGATCCTGCGCGAAGCCTTCCTTGGAAAACAGATAATAATAATCCGCTTCCTTACCCAGCTGATTCGTGTAATCCAGCAACTCCTCAAAATCCTTCATCGTCATCGGTTTCGAACTCCATTTGCAGTTACCGACAACGATCTTGCCGCTCTCCGACCGGGACACAAGCGGGATGAATCCGGTCTTGCCATACAGACTTCCGAAGCTGCCAAAGCGCTCCGGCAGACGGTCGTAACGGCTCATCAGATCCATAAACTCACGGCAAACCTTGATATACGCATGCTCCATAAGAATCGGAAGTTCATCCTTAACATGCTTCGCGAAAAACTCCTCCGGCGTCAGCAATGACAGTTCACTCAGGTTCGGATAGATCAGCTTAAAATAAAACTCCAACAGCGAATCCGTGATCCCATACAGACCTTTTTGCACCGCGTCTCTCTTATCCGGTTCAAAGGAAAAAATCTTCGCGGCCACATCGAGCTGAATCAGATTCTTGATATATACCGAGATCTTCGCTCGGGAAAACCCGGTACGGTTATACAGATAATTCAACTTCGGCACATCCTCTGCCAGAACGGAAAGGATCGTGTTGTAGAACGGCAACTCACGAAGCACGGTCTTTAAAAATCTCGACGGTTCCTTGCGAAGCGGCGCATGCTCCTCGAGGAACAAACGAATAATATTCTTGCGTACACTCTCCTTCGGATTCCACAGATCGAGATACTCCGGCACACCACCGAGTATACCGTAGATCGTAATAATGTCCTCTGTCGAACTGTTCGGGAAGCGATCCACCATCTCCATAAAAGTAAACTCGCGCAACTTGATCAGCGTTGTCACCTCACCGATCAGTTCCGTCGCCTCATCCGCCATTTTATTCTCTACCCACTGTACGGATGAGCTTACCAAAAGCACCATCACCTGGCCGATGGGAAGCGTATTCAGGTACGAAATAAAGTCACCGAAAAAGCCTTTATTCCCCTTCTGCATCAGATCAAACTCATCGATAACAAGAACGCATTTTTCTCTGGTTGGAATCAGTAAAAACTGTGAAAGTTCTTCCTTCTTTTTATCAAAATACCGGCTCTGTTCCTTCTCGGAAAGCTCGCGCGCCTGATAATAGATCATGTGCTTATCCTTCACGAACTCCCTGACCAGAGTTGTCTTTCCGACGCCCTCGCGACCATACAGGATCACGATGTCGTTGTCATTTTTCTTAAAAGAAGCCTCCAACTGCTTCCGTTCCTTATCTCTTCCGATGAACATTATATTACCTCACTTTCTATGATTACATTTTAGTTGGCGACTCAAACCCGAGCAAATCAATTCCTTTTTTCAGCACCTTTTGTACCAGCATGATCAGACGCAGATACGAATTCTTCCTATCCTCATCCGGCTCTGCCAGGATTTTGGTATCATGATAAAAATGGTTGAACGCCTCCGACAGCGCGTATACATACTGACAAACCTTATGCGGTGCCAGCTCCCGGTACGCTCCCTCGACCATCATCGGGAATCCGGTCAGCGTCCGATATAGCTCGCTCTCGCTCTCCCCGATTGGCGGAAGCAGCGGCTCATCTTCATCAATCCTGCCGCCCTCGTCCGTGAACTTGGAAAGCACCGAACCGATCCGGACAATCGTATATAGGATATACGGTCCGGTATTTCCTTCAAAGGAAGCAAACCTTGTCACATCAAAAATGTAATCCTTCGAAGCCTGATTGGAAAGGTCACCGTACTTCAGGGCAGCCAGTCCGACCTTATCCGCGATCTTCGCGAGTTCTTCCTCGCCGTAATCACGGTTTTCACTCATCTTCTGCTTGACCTCATCGACGATCTGAGCGTGCAGGTTCTCAAGCCTTAGGATACCGCCATCACGCGTCTTAAACGGGGAACCATCCGGCCCGTTCATCGTTCCGAATCCGATGTGAATGAGTTCTGCATCCTCATCGATCAACTCAGCCTTTTTAGCTACGCGGAACACCTGCGTGAAATGCAGGGACTGTCTCTTATCCGCCACATAGATGATCTGATCCGGTTGATACAACTTCTCTCTCTCGATGATCGTAGCAAGATCTGTCGTCGCGTACAGCGTAGCCCCGTTGGACTTTAAGATGATACACGGCGGAAGTTCCTTGGCATCCCCTTCCTCTGTCACATCGACCACGAGTGCTCCCTCACTCTCATGAGCCAGGCCTTTATTTTTCAGATCCTCGATCATATCCGGGATATAACTCTCAACATCACTCTCGCCCTTCCACAGATCGAAGTGTACGTCGAGTCGATCATAATTCTTCTTCAGATCCGCGACAGACACCTCCATGATGTGTCGCCAGATCGCCATATACGGTTCGTAACCAGACTGCAGTTTCCTTGTATTCTCCTCGGCCTCCGTACGGAAAGCCTCGTCCTCTTTCGAACGGGCACTGGCCGTCGGATATATCTCCTCAAGATCGCTGATCGTAAACGGTGCTTCCTTCGGATATTCACCGCTGAAACTCTCATCAAAATACGGGAGCTCCGGCTGTCTCTTTTTCAATTCCGTGATGATCAAGCCGATCTGAAGTCCCCAGTCTCCCAGATGCACATCACCGATCACCTTGTGACCGGCAAAAGCGCAGATCCTCTTGACACTCTCACCGATCGTCGCCGGACGCAGATGCCCGACATGAAGAGGCTTGGCCACATTCGCACCGCCGTAATCCACGACGATCGTCTTCGGATGCTCCGGCACCGGTACCCCCAGCCTCTCATCCTCGCTCATCTCCTGTACCACCTCAGCGAGAAACTCCGGGTTGAGATTCATATTGATAAATCCGGGATTCACAGCCTCGACACTTTCAAAAGCGTCATAGATGTTCATCCCCTCTACCACATCTCCCGCAATCTGAATCGGCGCCTTGTGATACTGCTTGGCCGCCGCCATCGCTCCGTTGCATTGATACTGGCACAGATCCGGCCGGTCGGACACCTTCACCTGCCCGTACTTCGGATCATATCCGGCCTTCTCAAAAGCCGTCCCCGCAATGTCATTCAATCGTTCCAAAATCGTTTTCATTTGTCCCGTCACCTTCATATACAAAAATAGTCACCGACGCTCTCACGCCGGCAACTATTATATTAAACCTTAAATTAAGAAAAGTCAATAGGTTTTTGAAAATATACTAAAGTTTTCAAAGGGCCAAAATCGTAAACGTAAAGTTGTGGAACATATTGTATTCCCTTCCGGTATTATTACCCTTTACCGGACAATACTCCCCGTAAGAATACATTCCCATCAGCGACACGCCTTCCGGAAGCTTACCCATATACGTCTCCGTCTCAGCCATAGTATCACTGGCCAGCGCCATAAAGCGCGCCGCGCAGGACGTACACAATAGCGTCCGGCACTTCGTATCGCCGCCGATATCATCCCAGATCTCATTGAAGGCTCTCGCCACGGAGTCCTTTACATCCGTGCGATTGATGACACCGATGTTAAGCACCGCTCCCTCCGGAACAACGCCTAAGAAGGTTCCGCTTCCATCCACCTGATTCAGCGTCGTCAGGTTTCTCGCCACCTCGACGCTGTCGCCATCCTCTTTTTCGATCTCCACCAAAAACGGCGAAAGGATGTACACACCTAGAACATCGGTCTTGTCCGTCTCCATATTCTCGCGCTTCAAGGCTTCCAAAAACGCTCCGTGTCCGAGACGGAACACGGTATTATTCTTCGCCTCAGCCACCTCATAGGAGAAGCTGGCACGGTTCTGTACTGAGTTGATCACCACAAACCTCGGATCGATATTACCGGAAATCAGCGCCATAACCTGCCCATTGGCCAGCACATCATCATTACAGAATACACGGAATCCCGTAAAGGAAAATCCATCCGCCGCCGTTCCACCGTAGACCGGCACACCGCCACTGACATCACTGATCGCATAGACCAGATCATCACTGGCTACCCTCTCTCTCGTTACTGCCATGCCGCCATAACTGATGATAAGTTTAATCTCGGAAGCATGTTCCGCTTTTAATTCATCATAGGTCTTTTTTATCTCATCCTTATAGTTATCATAGGTAAGATCCGTCGTGATCCCCGCTGAGAACTGACAGTCATCTGCCGTCAGGATCATCATGGAAATCCCGTTTTTACGCTGTCCCTGTTCGCCCAAAAACATGGACATTCCCGTACCGCCGATAAACGGAAAATCCCAAACCTTCGACGCCACCTCATAGAATTCATCAAACTCGGTATCCTCCTCGGCAAAAATAAGACCGAGTGAATTCTTCTTAAATGCAAACCCTTCCAACTGCTCCTGAAACTCTCTCACCGTTTCTTCGAAATCGTCGATCTCCTCCGAATAGCAAACAATTGAATCCATATCCCTATGCTCCCTTCAGTATCAGTCCTTGTCCACCTTTCGTTGGCTCTCGAAAAACTTCTTGATCTTTCCGAGAAGTGCCATCTTGTCAATCGTCTTCAGAAGGTAGTCAACGGGTCTTAGATCCACGACACTCATGACGAATTCCTTTTCATTTTTACCGGTCAGGAACATGACCGGAATCGCACCCGTCGTCGAATCACTGTGCAGCATCTCGACGACCTGAGGTCCTGACACCACCGGCATCTCATAATCCATCAACACGAGGTCGGCACTGTTTTTCACAAGCCACGATATCGCCTGAACACCGGACGATGCCATACCGACATTATAATCATCCTTGAGCCAGTCATAGATCAGACGCATGTACGTGATATCATCGTCAACGATCAGGATCGTTTTCTGCTCGACGATCTCGTCCTCCACCTCATAATACCCCTTGACAGTCTTTAAAAATGCGTTCATGTCCAGCGGACGATCCAGCCACTTCAGGATCACGGGAACGGGGATGATCTTTTTGATCGCGTCGTAATCCTCGCTCTCTCCGATGATGATGACTTTCTTCCCGTCCATATGCAGAATGTCATTCAGCGTCATCAAAGTCTTCTGCTCGATCTCGTCCTGCATATACAGGACATAGAGCCCGGCTCTCTGACGAATCCTCCCCTGATCTCTACTACTTTCCTCCAGTGTAGCAAAGGCGGTATCATAACCGAGTTCTTTGATCTTGGCCTCCATTCCTTTGGTAAAAAAGCCCTCTGAAGAACTGATAATCGTTACAGCCCCTTCGATTTGTTGTGCCATTTCCCCCTCCATTCCAGATGATTTGCAGCAACTGCCTCACCCTGGTAACGAATCCGAAAAACTGATAGATCGGAAAAACTGATTGGTTTATCTCTTATCTTTTACAACCGCCTCAATGCTGTCCCAATCCAGCATCATCAGGCTGTCATTCACCTGTTTTATCAATACCTCATCATTCGGTGTTAACCGATAATTCTTGAGGTTATTCAGCACGGACTCCACCATACCGAAGTCCATGTTGATGGTAAACTCATAGATTGCCCCATACGCTTCCTTCATCTCATCCTCACCGATGAGAGGCAACGATTCATCCACTTCGTCAAACTTTTCCAGACGTTTATCAAGCATCTCAAACATCCCGAGTGCCGCATCGGTATGCGCTTTGATAAAGTCAATATCATTTCCTTTTCCTGCCATCTCAAGCTGTTCAGCAAGCTTTGACAGGCTCATATAACCGATGATACGACAGCTGCTCTTCAGCGCGTGCACACGTATCGTATAGTTGTCCCAATCCTCCGTCATGAAAAAGCCGACGATCTCACGGTTCTTCTGATCCGCCGTCTCATGGAAGGTCGTGATGACACTCATAAAACTGTCCTCACCACCGCAGTTCCTGATGCCTTCTTCCACATCAAGTCCCGGAACCTCATACAGCCACTCCGGAATCGAAGCCTTTTTCTCCTCCGGTTCTGCTTCCTGCTCCGCCTCCACATTCTGTCCGGAGTACGATTCCTGCGTCACCTGTTTACTGTCCGGAATATACTTCTTCAGCATCGCCTCGAGGAGATCACCGTCCACGGGCTTGGACAGATAATCATCAAACCCCGCCGAAAGGTACATCTCCCTCGCTCCCGAGATTGCATTCGCCGTCAGCGCGATATGCACGGCACTGTCGTAATTCGGCTGTTTTTTCATCTCCTCCAGCGTCTCGATACCGTCCATCTCAGGCATCATATGATCAACAAAAACGACATCGTACTTCTTCTCTGCTGTCATCTTCAGCGCCTTCGCACCGCTATCCACGGTATCGATCTGCACGCCGGTCTCCTTGAGGAGTCCCTTGATGACGATCAGGTTGGTCTCCGTATCGTCAATCACCAGCAAATGCGCGAGCGGCGCGTAGAACAACGCCTTGTATTGTTTTCTCTCCACGGTACGATTGCTGCGTTTGAAGTTCTCCGCGAAACTTCCGATCGGCTCCTTGCTCATGATCGTCTGCTCCACCGCAAAAGAAAACGTCGATCCCTTGCCATAGACACTGTCCACAGCCAGACTTGTTCCCATCAACTCGAGGAGTTTTTTCGTGATACTCATACCGAGACCGGTACCCTCGATCTTGCGGTTCCTCTTTTCTTCGATTCGGGTAAACGGAGTAAAGAGTCGCTCCATATCCTCCTGCTTCATACCGATACCGGTATCCGTCACACTGATCTCAAGATAGATTGTCTTCTCATCCTTCCAACGGAAGCTGACGCCGAGCTTGACCTTGCCCTTCTCCGTGTACTTAACAGAGTTATTCAGAAGGTTCAGCATACACTGCTTAATACGGATCTCATCACCGAACAGTTCATGAGGAATGGCCGAATCAACCTCCACATCAAACTCAAGCCCTTTTTTACTCACCTTATCCTGAACCATGTTAACCAGGTCATTGACAAGTGATCCCAATTCATACTGCGTGGGGATGATTTCCATCTTTCCTTCCTCAACCTTAGAGAAGTCGAGGATCTCGTTGATCAGCGCCAGAAGCGTCTTCCCGGCAGTCTGGATATCCTGCGCATACGTAAGTGTCTCCGGTTCCTTCGAGCCACGCAGGATCATCTCGTCCATACCGAGCACTGCGTTGATCGGTGTTCGGATCTCATGAGACATGTTCGCCAAAAATGAACTCTTGGCCTGGTTAGCCTCATCCGCGTGCTCCTTGGCATCGATCATTTCCGTCATATCAACAAAGACGATATTGAGTCCGGAAAACCTTCCGCTGTCCGATGTCATCGGACTGATCGTCACCTGCATATCCATTCGTGTACCGTTGATCTCGGTGCGCATTAGGTAAGAAGGCGTGTCAACACCGTTTACCGCGTCGTTACATTTTTCCATAAACTCCTCAAGAGAGTCATCGTCGATTACGTTTTCAAACGCGTCCTTCAGCGGGAGGCCGCTCTTAACCGCGGTAGGATCAATATCGCAATAGTAATAGAACATCTCTGAAACCATCACCATATGAAGGTTTTCATCGGTCAGGATCAGAACATACGGGGATGTCTTCAGAAGCTGATTGTTGTAAAAAATCTGACGCAAATTATCACGCTGAATAAACTCCTGCGTGTGAGCAGCCTGTTCGTTGGCCATTCGCAGGAGCTCATTGTCCTTCGTCGCGTGTTTCAATTCACGCTTGAGCTTCTTGATATCGAGTTTTAGCTTCGCCAGTTCTTCTTCCGGCGTCAGATTCTGTTCTTCATCCATAAGCTATGCTCGTCCCCTATCAATAATTCCATCTGTTTCTTTACCGGCAACACAATTCTTTAGATCAACAGCATAACCAAAGTAAAGTTGTGGAAGGTATTATAATCAACTCCCGAAGTCTCGTCCGTCACCGGACAAAATTCTCCGTTGGAGTACATACCAATCATGTTCAGATTCTCCGGCAGTGTAGCGATCCAACCGGAAACCTCACTCTCGATTCGTGAAGAAAGTGCCAGAAAACGCGCCGCGCAACTGGTACAGATAATCGTCGAATACTCCTTGTCCGAATTCTTGATACACTCAAGCATCTCGTTCGTCGCCTGTGTCACGGTTTCCTTAACCTGATCACGGTTGATCATACCGATCTGAAGCTTCGATCCCTCCGGCATGGCACCAAGGAACACACCACTCTTATTCTCATGATTGATCAGTGACAGGTTTCTCGCCACACGTACCTCGCCGCCATCCGGCTGCGGGATCGTCACGATAAACGGCGTCAGCAGATATTCACGAAGAACATCCTCCTTACCAACCTCAAATCCCTCTTTGGCAAGCACATCCGCGATAGGCATGTCGTCGATACAGAACACCTCGTTGTGATCCGACTTGGTGATCACATACGACTGCTCACTGACACGCTTTTCAATCGAGGTTACATGGAAAAATCTCGGTTCGATATTCCCGGCGATCAATGCCATCACCTGACCATTTTTGATCAATTTATCATTACAAAATACTCTTGTATCCTCAAAGTTAAATCGGTCGGCCGCAAGTCCGCCGACGATCGGCTTGTGATGACTGATCTCATCCGTTGCCGCCAGAAGGTCATCCGCTGCCACATGATTCTTCGCCGTCACGCACACACCGTAACTGATGATGAGTTTCTCTTCCGCACCAAGTTCATTCGTCAGTTCACCGTACAATCTGTCGATGCATTCTTTATAATTATCCCTTGTCAGTTCATCCGTCACACCGGCCACAAACCGACAATCGTCCGCCGTCATAACCATGACGTTGATTCCGTCACTGTGATACCCCTGTCCGCTCATCAGCAACGCCGTTGCCGTACAGCCGATAATCGGGAAATCCCATTTTTCGCGGAGTCCCTCATAGAGTTCTTCATACTCGACATCCTCTTCCATAAAAATGATCGCGAGTGAATTGCTCTTGAATTCAAAATCCGAAAACCCATCAAAGATCTCTTCGACAGCTGCCTCCAGATCGTCCATTTCCTCCGTGTAGAACACCTTTGATTTCATATACGTACCTCCCCCTCATCGGAAATACTAATTCGACATCGATACATAAATCTATTTTAACATAATTCCCCTATGCGGGCAAGAAAAAAATAACCGACCGGGCATTTTTTAAAATGCACAGTCGGTTGTCATTCTATCGTTCAAACCGTTCTCATAACGTTCCGTCGGCCATCCTTTTATCATCCGAGCCGCTGCAATATCTCAAAATAATTGTCAAAGGTCTTGCGACAGCAACCCGGATTGTCGATACTTACCCCCCGCAGCTTCGTACCCGTAACGGCAAAAGCCATCGCCATACGATGATCGTTGTATGTCCGGACAAGGGTATCTGTCTCCGTCTCATCGGTCGGATAGATCGTCATGCCGTCCTCATGCTCCTCGCAGCGGATACCAAGCCGGTTCAGTTCCGTCACGATGGCCTCGATCCGGTTGGATTCCTGTCCGCGGATGTGCGCCACTCCGGTGATCGTTACCGGTGCGTCCGCGAAGGGTGCGATAGCCGCAAGCGTCATTGTCTGATCGGAGAAATCACTCATATCGACCCCGATACCGTGAAGAGATATCTGCGGCTCCCTGGTTACACAGATCTCTCCCTGCACATCCTCCGTTATCTCACAACCCATCTTCTCCAGCACATCAAGAAAACGCATATCCCCCTGGCTGTTATTGCGAGTGACACCGAATACATGTGCCGTGCCGCCATTCGCCGCCGCCATGGCGTAAAAATAGCACGCTGCTGACACATCGGGTTCCACCGTGTAATCAAGGGCCCGATATCGGATATTCGGAAGAACCCGGTAGCAGTCCTTCGACGAGTCCGAGGACAGATTGATCCCCTCCGGACCGGCAGCATTTCCCCCACCAACAGACAGCGTGTGCACGTCCATCCCACCGGCAGAAAGTTTGTGTCTGTCCGAATCACCGTCAGGATCCATAAACTCCGCCATCATATGCTCTGTAATAGCAACATAAGAACGAGCCTCTCTCGTACCCGTAAGCCGGATTGAATACCCTTCCGGTGTCATGGGCGCACATAGTAACAGCGCCGACAGGAACTGCGAGCTTCGATCGATGTTGAGTGGAATCTCAAGCGAAGGTGATTCTCCGCTCTTATCTGCCGGGCTGTCTGCTTCCGCGGGGCTTACCGAATTGTTCTTTTCTGTGGTATCGGATGCTTCCTCATACCGCCGCCCCCTGACCGTAAACGGAAAAGCGTAATCTTCCTCATGAAAAGAAAACTGAGCACCTAGCAACTCAAGCGCCTCGATAAGTTCCCGCATCGGACGTTGCTTCATCTGCTCTGAACTCGTTACCTCGTAGCACCCGTCAGACAGGCCCATCATCGCTGTCAGGAAACGAGCCGCCGTACCGGCACTGCCGACATAAACCTTCGCCTTCTTCTGCGGCAGTTCTCCGCCATAACCGGTGACACGAATCGAGATCGATCCGTCCGCCCCGTACTTCTCTGCCAGGTCAAATCCAAGCGCCGTCAGCGCCTCCATGAAAACGCGGGAATCATCGCTCATCCCCACGCCTCGAAGCACGCTCTCACCCTCCGCGAGCGCAGCAAGCAAAAGCGCCCGGTTCGTCATACTCTTCGAACCGGGCACGCTCACATCGATATCAACCGCCCCATTAAATGGTTTAACACAAAAGACTTGTTTCATGAAATTTCACCAAACTAACAGGGCAGTTTCCCAGAAAGATTCTGCGAGGGACCTTTGCGAACGCCACTGCGCAGCGAGCGTACTTTGCTCGCGTGCAGTGCTGCGTTCGGAAATGGCGCAAGCGGAGTCCCGAGCAAATCTTCTGCGAAACTGCCCTTTTGTTTTCTTTTATTTTTACTTAAACTCTTTAACTCTGTTGTAGATGCTCTCGGCGTCAAGCCCATACTTAGCCACCAGCTCAAGCGCCGGCCCCGACTCACCAAAGACATCGTTGATACCGATCTTCAAC
>JAEEGM010000141.1 GCA_016280325.1 Eubacterium sp.
GATGGATACCGGCTCACCCTTCACGGCCTTTGCCTCCTCGCGGTCGGTCACATGGATCGACTTAACGACTGCCTCCTCGCCACTCGGGAGTACGGTTATCGTATCTCCGACGGCGATCTCGCCGGACTCGATCTGACCCTGGAACCCCCTGTAACTAAAGTCCGGACGGCACACACGCTGAATCGGCAGGACGAATCCATCTTCCTCGGCGCTCTCCGACACATCCACTGTCTCCAGGTAATGTAAAAGTGCACCGCCGGTGTACCATTTCATATTAGCAGAATCCGTATTGACATTATCCCCGGCCGTCGCGGATACCGGGATGATCTTAACATTTTCCAACTCCAGATCCGCTGCCAGACGACGGATCTCCTTCTCCAGCTTTTTAAAAATGTCCCGATTGTATTTCACCAGGTCCATCTTATTAACCGCGAAAACAAAATGACGGATTCCCATCAGCGCGCAGATTCTGGCATGCCGCCAGGTCTGAACCTGGATTCCCCTGGAAGCATCAACCAGGATTACAGCCAGCTCCGCGAAGGAAGCCCCGACTGCCATATTTCTCGTATATTCTTCATGTCCCGGTGTATCCGCCACGATAAAGCTTCGGTTGTCTGTCGTGAAATAACGATAGGCGACATCGATCGTGATACCCTGCTCGCGCTCCGCCATCAGGCCATCCAAAAGCAGCGAATAATCAATCTCACCGCCGCGGCTTCCGACCTTACTGTCCAGCTCAAGCGCACGCTCCTGATCGGCAAACAGAAGCTTCGCATCATAGAGCATATGTCCGATTAAGGTCGATTTACCATCATCCACACTGCCACAGGTGATGAATTTCAACAGCTGGTTCATCCTTAAAAATACCCCTCTCTTTTGCGTTTCTCCATGCTGGCCGCGCCACCGTCGTGATCGATCACACGACTGGTCCGCTCACTCTCTACGGCACCGAGAGTTTCCTCGATGATAGCATCCAACGTATCCGCCGTCGACTCCACACCACCGGTCAGAGGATAACATCCGAGCGTCCGGAAGCGGACACTCTTCATCACCGGCTTTTCTCCCGGCTCTAATCGCATACGGTCATCGTCTACCATGATGATGTCCCCGTTGCGATAGACAACCGGACGCTCCGCCGCAAAGTAAAGTGGTACGATCTCGATATTCTCCCGGCGGATGTACTGCCAGATATCCTTCTCCGTCCAGTTCGAGATCGGGAACACCCGCATACTCTCGCCCTGATGGATCTTGGTATTATACAGTTTCCACATCTCCGGGCGCTGATTCTTGGGATCCCAGGCCTGGTCGGAATTGCGGAAGGAAAAAATCCTCTCCTTCGCTCTCGACTTCTCCTCGTCCCTGCGACCGCCACCGAAGGCAGCCGTAAAACCATACTTGGTAAGCGCCTGCTTCAGCGCATGCGTTTTCATAATATCCGTGTAGTAAGAACCGTGATCAAAGGGATTGATCCCCTGACGAACGCCCTCCTCATTCGTATGAACGAGCATCTCAAGCCCGTATTTTTCTGCCGTACGATCCCGGAAGCTGATCATCTCATGAAACTTCCATGTCGTATCGATATGCATAAACGGAAACGGGGGCTTCTCCGGGTAGAACGCCTTCAATGCCAGGTGCAGCATCACCGACGAGTCCTTGCCGATGGAATACAGCATCACCGGCTTCTCGCAGTTTGCCGCCACTTCGCGCATGATATAGATTGCCTCCGCCTCGAGCACGTCGAGATGCGAATCCTTCTCCTTGCCCATGATCTCTTCCTTTTCAATCAGTATTTCTTGTGCCCAAAATAAAAAACGGCACAATACATTGTGTATTATACCGTTTTTTTTATTATGTGTAAAGTTTTTTTTGCATGTTTTCCATAAAAATATTTTAATCAGATTAGGTCGACAATCTGCCTCTTATATCGGAGAAATTCCTCGGTCAGAAGGTATTCCTGTGTTTTCTTCGGACGATCCTCAATAGTAATAATATTCGATATCGTTGCCGGTTTTCCTTCCACCGCTTCCCCGCCGGCCGGAGTCTCTCGCGACAGGATCGCGACACGGTCAGAAAGCAGGATTGCCTCATCCACATCGTGCGTGATAAAAACAGTCGGCAGTTTCAGATCTTCCATCACGGACAGATACCAGATGTGCATCGCCGATCTCGTGATGGTATCAAGCGCGGAAAACGGCTCATCAAGGAGCGCCACCTCACCCGAAAAAAGATAGGTGCGAAGAAGTGCTGCTCTCTGACGCATCCCACCGGAAAGCTCGGAGGGGTGCTTGTTTTCATTCCCTTCAAGTCCGAACTGCTTCAGATAGGAGGAGACCGTCGCACGCGCCGCCTTGTTTTTCACCCCACGGATGATCAATGGGAACGCGATATTATCTATCAGCGTTTTATGCGGGAGAAGGAGGTCCTTCTGAAGCATGTAACTGATCCTTCCGGGCTTCCCGATGATACTCTCATCATCAAGTAACACATCGCCCTCATCGGGCATAAGAAGCCCCGCTATGATATTGAACAGGGTTGTCTTTCCTCCCCCGCTCACGCCGAGAAGCGATACTACCTCACCGGGGTGAAGCGTCAGATTGACATCCTGTATGATCGGCTTGCCGTCGAACTGCTTACCGATATGAGTGATATTCAGTTCTTTCATTACGCACAAGCCCCCTCTGCCATATCGAAAACATGGATGAATGAATCATTTAACGTACTTCCTATTGTGTTTCAGCCGTGAATAGTAACCATCAATTCAGGTATTCTGTCGAAAGTCCCGCGTTTTCAGTAAGATCCTTCTCAACCAGTTTATTCTCATTCAACCACTTATAGAACGCATTCCAGCGGGCCGGATCGATCACGCCCCAGGAAGCAGCATCTGCGATATATTGAGTGCTTAAATATGCCTGGCTTTTCTTCACCAGTTCTTTGTCGAGCTCCGGTGCCGCCTTCAACAGAATATCGGCCGCTTCATCCGGATTTTCAGCAGCATATTCATAGCCTTTTTTTACCGCGCCGATAAAGGCTTTCGTAACGTCTTTATTCTGTTCCATAAAGTCGTTGTTTCCGATCACAACCGGGTTATAATAATCAAATACCGGATCCGCGTCCTTGAAAAAAATGAAGTTATGATCGATGTTTTCCATTTCCAGTTTAATCTTCTCCCAACCGGCATAGATCCATACAGCTTCGATGTCCGCGTTCAGTCCGCTGACAATATCTTCCACGTAGGTCGATACCAGATTAACCTTGCTCCAGTCACCGCCATCCTTCTCAACCAGTGTCTTCAGGATTGCCTGCTCAGTCGGAGAATCCCACGTCGCGTAAGTATGTCCTGCCATCTTTCCAAAGCTGTCGATACCGGTTTCTTTCTTCGATACAATTCCGGATGTATTGTGCTGCAGCACCGCCGCGATCGCCGTGATCGGAAGCGGATTGGCCTGCGTCAGTGCCGGCGCCATCGTGTCCTGAAACTCGATCCCGAACTGCGCGTCACCGGATGCCACCATCGCTGTTGCGCCACCATCAGGCGGCTGTACGATATTAACCTTCAGTCCTGCTTCGGAAAAATACCCCTTCTCCTGTGCCACATACAAACCGGTATGGTTGGTATTCGGTGTCCAATCAAGTACCATGGTAAGTTCCGTTGTTTCAGCAGCCGCACCGGAGCCGCTTGCCGTTCCTTCATCGGCCGTTTTGTTTTCAGGCGTGTTCTGCCCCTGAGCGCCACATCCGACAAGCGAAAGCGACATAATTAATACCATTACTATTGCTGTTAGTTTTTTCATTTTCTTTCATTCCTTTCAATTATATTCATCTTATTATTAAGCGCCCCATCAGGCACATATTATCGCGCAGGCCATTGGCATATCCATGGTGCTCTACGACTCTTTAGCTTCCCACGGGGCTAGTTTATTACGCATTATTTTTATAATCTTTAACAGTATCAAACTAATCAGTGATATCAGAAAAATAACCGCGAACATCTTATCATAGGAGAAGCTTTTTTTCACACGCGTCATGTATACTCCGAGACCCGAAAACCCTCCCAGCCATTCCGAGATCACCGCACCGACAATCGCGTACGATGTCGCGATATATAAGCCGGAGAAAAAATGGCTCATACTGCCCGGCAGTTTTATATGGAAAAATATCTGCCACGGCGTTGCTCCCATCGCGCGCATCATTCGGATCGCGTCGGGATCTGCTGCTTTATATCCATTCAGTAGATTGACAACCAGTGGGAAGAATCCGGCGATGACAACCAACGTGATCTTCGGCGCCGTCTCATAGCCCATCCATAAAACAAGGAGAGGCGCGATCGCCACCGTCGGTATCGTCTGCGTCAAAACCAGGATCGGATTTAGCGCCTTATATAATCCGCTGAAACGATCCATGACTGCCGACAGAATAAGTGCCAACAGGATCGCAATCCCGAGTCCCATAAACGCTTCAAAAAGCGTCGTCCCCGCATGACTCATCAGAAGCGGAAAATCATCGACAAATGCCTTGACAACATCTGTCGGCGACGGCAGCATATAAGCCGGAAGCCATCCCGCCATATGTGCCAACTGCCAGATGATCAGGATTCCCAGGATCGTTCCGATCGGGATCAGCGTATCAGTGATGCTTCGAGACTTTTTTTTCAATTGTCAGCACATCTCCTTCCGGCTTGTAAACAATCTTCACATACGTGGATACCGCATCGATCCCACCGGCATCGATCGCTACTTTCTGACATCCTTTTACGATATCCATCAGTTGGTCATAGTCGCCCTCGATGGTCGTCTCAAAAGGCCCTACATAGGTTGACAGCCCAAAGCTTTTGATGTAAGCGATCACCTCATCCACGATACGGATCACTTCATTGTCATCGGTGGTATTGGGCAATACCTGGATAGCTACACTTGCGTTCATGTTGATTCTCCTTTCTTTCGGTGTTGCTTGGAATATTTCGCATGGACCGGCGCCTTGTTTCCATGGAAGCCATCAAAAAAGCCCCGGGCGAAAACACCCGAGGCTGAAATCTCGATATCGGATGCTTCCTTACGCCGGCATTAACCGGTTCAAGTTCTAAGGGTCGATGTGGCGACGGGCGCCCGAATCATTCACATCCGGTGTCCTGTCACCAGGGATCTCTCAGCCTTTCGGCTCCCCCAGCAAATATGTATTATATGTGATTATACGTTCTTTGTCAATAGCTATTTTCAATCGTTTTTTGAGGTTTAA
>JAEEGM010000142.1 GCA_016280325.1 Eubacterium sp.
CGAGGATTAAAGTCAACTTAAAACTAAAAAACATAACTTTTTCCTTTCTATTTTATCATTTTTATGATACAATAAGTGTTGACATGTGTCAGTTATCATTAGAAAGGGCGGTTTTTCATGGATTATCGCAAGGAGCAGTTTTATAAAGAATTCGTGCAACGCGAGGAAAACTTCCTGCGCGCTCCCTACAACCCGGAGATTGAGTTCTACAATACCATCAAAACCGGCGATGTGAAGCGGACAAAGGAACTGTGCAAGGAGGCGCTTGTCGACAAGCCCGGTCTCGGAAAGCTGTCCGACAATCCGCTGCAAAACCTAAAGTATCACTTTGTCATCACGACAGCACAGGTCGCGCGCTATTGCATCGAGGGCGGGATGGATCTCTCGGAGGCCTACTCCCTCAGCGACTTCTACATCCAGAAAGCGGATCGCTGTCGCAAAATGCAGGAAGTCACCGATCTGCACCCGATCATGAGTGTCGACTACGCAACCAGGATGCGACGCCTGCGTAAAAATGCCATCTGTTCCAAACAGATCGCACTTTGCATCGACTACATTTTTGATAACCTGCATGAACGCATCACGGTAGAAGAGCTGGCCGACTATGTAGGACTGAATCCGAGCTATCTGTCGAGGCTTTTTAAGTCCGAGGTCGGAACATCGATCAGTGAATACATCCGTCAGAAAAAGATTGAGACCGCGAAGAATATGCTCATTTACTCGGATTACAAGCCGGCGGAGATCTCATCCACACTGGCTTTTCCGAACCAGAGTTATTTTACGGAGGTATTTCGCAAGGTGACAGGCCTGACCCCCGCGAAGTACCGAAAACAGTTTTTCCAGGCCACACACGATATCTGACTATTGCTGTCATGAAACTGTTATATATGTCATGATCGGGATATTTATATTTTTCAACCTGCGATATACTGTATGACAGATAGACGCGAAAACCAGATTTATATCAACGACAAGAAAGAGGTACCATATGAAATCATTTGAAGGTTTTGAACGAGGTGTTAACCTCGGCGGTTGGCTGTCACAGTGTGATCATACCAAGGAAACGTATGACACCTTCATTCTGGAAGAGGATATCCGTCGGATCGCCGGTTGGGGACTCGATCACGTACGTATTCCTATCGATTATGATCTGATCGAGGACGCAAACGGAGAGGTTATCCCGGAAGGCTATACCTACATCGACAACGCGATTCGGTGGTGCCAGGCTTCCGGTCTTCACATGATCCTGGATCTTCACAAGACTTACGGCTTCAGCTTCGATGACGGCGAGCATGAAGATGGCTTTTTTGATATGCCTGACTACCAGGAACGTTTTTACAAGCTGTGGGAGAGATTGGCTTCCCGCTACGGAAAGCATTCCGATATGCTGGCTTTCGAACTTTTGAATGAGATTACCAAGAAAGAATATATGGACGAGTGGAACCGGATTGCTACGACCTGTATTGAACGGATCCGCCGTCTTGCGCCGACTACCTACATCCTTGTCGGCGGATATTACAACAACAGCATCGAGTCACTGCCGGCGCTCTTACCCCCGCAGGACAAATACATCGTATACAATTTCCACTGCTACGAGCCTCTGATCTATACACATCAGGGCGCGTACTGGGCACCGGGAATGGATCCTGACTTCCGTATGTCGATCGGGGAGACTTATGCTATGATGGCGAAGTTTTCGAAGGAGCATCTGTCTCAGGTTACGGTTGGATTTGCGGACTTTGATCAGAATAAGAGCCTGGATGAGACTTACTTTGATAAGTATTTCAGCGAGGCCGTACGTATCGCCGAGGAGCGTGATGTTCCTCTGTACTGCGGCGAATACGGCGTGATCGATCTTGCCGAAGCGGAAGAAGCGCTGAAGTGGTATCAGTTTATCAATGCTTCCTTTGTCAAGCACAAGATCGGACGCGCGTGCTGGAACTATAAGGGCAAAGATTTCGGCCTCATTGATGATCATATGAAGCCGGTGATTGATAGGCTTATCAAGTATTTATGAGTCCTCCCGGACGGCCTTCATTTGCTGCTTGTGCTCATACATTTTTTCATCTGCCCGCTTGAATACGGATTCATACGAACCATGATCGACCTTTTCTTCGTACAACGCAAAACCGATCGCGGCAGACGGAGCCTCCCACATCTCAGCCGTTCCGTCGTAAGACATGGCTTTGATCTCAGAACTGAACTTTTCAACCAGTGATTCCACTGCCGCGTAGTCGCTGTTTTTCAGGATGACGACAAACTCATCACCACCGATACGAAATACCGGCGAGTGCGCGAAGGTCACGCAGACCAGACGACACAGTGTCTGGATCGCGATATCGCCCTTCTCGTGACCGTAATTATCATTGATCTTTTTCAGGAAGTTCAGGTCCACCATAGCGACACCGAAGCTCTTCTCCCCATTCTCAATCTCACGCTCGATCTTGAAGACCTCTCTGTCATACGCTGTTTTATTTCGAATACCGGTTAGTGAGTCCTTGATCGCCAGCTCACTCATCTCATGCTCGCGCTTTCTGGATACCTCGAGCTGGCGGCTGGCACGGACCATCTTCTGCATATGCTCCGCCACCTCACGGATCATCGATACAAATGCCTGTCCCAGCGAATCGATCTCATCATGTCCGGGGAATACTCCCTCCACTTCATCGGCTATCGCCACATCCTTACTCTGCGAATAGACGGACATCGCGCGCTCCAACCGGTACAGACGCTGAACAAATCGTATACGGATAAACAGTAACACCATGATCAGACCGGCAATAAAGATAACCGCTATGATACTGATCTCCTTGATCGTATTCCAAAGGATCCCACGATTGACGGTCTCGACATTGATCTCGGTACCGATCAGTCCCAGCTTTTTCCCGTTGATGATCAGCGGCGTATAGTAACTGTAGGTATGTCCCCAGTCGTTATCCCACTCCTGATAACCGTTCTGTTTTCTACCCGTCTCCCAAGTACTCCACTCCATTTCATGTTGATCTCTGGCATTGTAATAGGTATCACCCAGATAGAGATATTTTTCATTATTATCTCCCTTTTTTTCATCCAGTGTACGCTCACCATCGATCATATAAAATACATTATAATTCGGATCCACACCGTCATCCAGTGTATCCAGACGCGCCCTCTGGTCTCCCATTACCAGATAGTAAGTATACGGGATCTCAAAAATCTCCCTGGCCTTCTCAAATGTCAGGAGCCAATACTCATGCTTGTAGGTAAAGTACGCCCGCTGGATCTCTTCCGGTGTATCCTCGATATTGACATCGATTCCCAGAGACTTGCCGGGATATTTTTCCGAAAACGCACGGATAAACTCGACTCTGGCTTCCTCGAAACTATCGAAATCAAAGTCAATCTTCAAATCCTTATAATGATTCAGGAAATACTCCTGATACTTGGCAAAATCCGTGCCTTCATTTTTCATCAAAGCCGCCAGATATTCACCGATATTGCGGATATTGGTTTCGCATTCTTTTTTATAGTTGGACATCTGTGAAAAAAATGTTGCCAGTCCGCTGACGGAAAGAACGACAACAGCAAACGCTATAAAAATAAGCGTAAACCGAAATGACAACCCATGCGATCTCTTGCCTTCCATTTTTTTGTGCCTCCTATTTAATCCCTATTATTACGCTTTTATTTGCTCTGATCCACGGAGAAACTCCGCAGATTCAGTTCTCTTCATTTACTACAAGAACCGCTGAGCCATAAGCTTTCAGCGGCTTTCCCATCTCATCGAACTCCGTCGTATATCGAACATGAAACGGGATTCTTCCTACCGTCAGCGGGATGACCGCCTCAGCGCTCTCCTTGCCTTCCTCAAGGCTCTTCAGCATGTCGTAATACATCTCACGGTGATCCTCCGGGAAAAGCCCGTTCTCAAAGAGCGGCTCCGGATAGTTTTCAACAACCGGAGGCAGATGCAGTTCTCTCATACAGCGAAAGCACGGGCGCATCTCTTTGGTCGCAAAAAAATACTCCCACGCGAACACGTTAGCCTGGTCAAAGGCCGTACGAAGTCTCTTCTCATGTGCGATCGACGCGATCATATTTTCCTTTTCGGAGGTGATGTTTTTGATCATCGTATAGATCAGATACTGCTCACCGGCATGGCCGATGACGCGCAGGTCGGTACTCACCCAGATCTCGGCGTCTCCGCAACTCTTCGAACACACCAGACGCTTCGTCTCGCAACTCTCCTCCTCGCCGGACCTTATCGCTCTGCGGATCGTCGCCTCGTAAATGGCCTTATTGTTATCGTCATACATCTCCCACGGATCGGTACCGATCAGCTCGGTCTCGTCCATGTTCATGCCGAGCTCGCGGATGTATTTTTTATTCACACGAAGGATCTCAACCCTGCCCTCCTGATAGGTAAGGACCGCCGCCGCTCCGACAAAGTTGCTGAAGATCAGCGTCTCCATCGAGTCCGGATCCCAGAACTTGCCGGCATCCATCGTACGTATCAGATTCATCGCCGGCGTGAGCGGCTCATGATCGAGTTTATTCAGCTCCGAGATAAATTCATCCTTAGAAAGCGGGTTAAAGTATAAAAATCCCTGCACATAACTACAACCGATACTTTCCATATAGTCTGCCTGATCGGTCGTCTCCACACCCTCGGCAATCACCGGTGTATTCAGCCACTTGGTCATCTGGATGATCGAGCTGATGATCGTCCCACCGCGTCCGCCTGTGCCACCGTCCAGGAAATTCATGTCCAATTTGATAATGTCGACGTCCAGATCCTTAAGAATATTCAGCGAGGAATACCCGTTTCCGAAGTCGTCCATCTCCACCAGATAGCCATAGTAGTGAAGCTTATCCAGAGCCTGCGCGACGATCTCCATCCCGCCGATCGCCGAACTTTCCATGATCTCGATGCGAAGCAGGCGAACCGGAACGTCATACTTTCTTCGGATCTCCTCGATCTGTTCCACATAGTCGTGACGATAGATGTCATAACGCGACATGTTACAGGAGATCGGAACCGCGGATATCTTGTTATCCAGACAATACTTCTGAAACTTACAAACCTCTTCAAACATATAGAGGTCCGCCTGAAAAATAAGATCATACGATTCGAGTACCGGAATAAATTCCTTCGGAAACTGCATACCGAACTCCGGATCCTCCCAGCGCATCAGCGCCTCAGCACCGATCATACGTCCCGTGCTGTGGTTGATCTGCGGCTGAAAGTACGGGAAAATATACCCTTCGCGGATTGCGGTATCAATACTGTCGACAATCTCTTCTTCCGTCAGTTTTTTATACATATGGTTCCCGCTCCTTTCGTTTCAAGGAATTCGCTTCCCACCTATTTACTTTTGGCCGGATGATAAAGCGCCCACACGCCACCACCGACGACAACCGATCCTCCGATAATATTCCCGATCGTTACCGGGAGAAGGTTATTCAGTAAAAATCCTCCGATATCTCCCCCTGATCCGAGGAAAAGACCGTTCGGAATAAAGTACATATTGGCAACACTATGCTCAAAACCGCATAACACAAAAAGCATAACCGGGAAAAATACCGCGATTGCCTTGCCTCCGACGGAGGTTGATCCCATCGCTACCCATACCGCGAGACACACAAGTACGTTGCAAAGGATCGCCTTGATCACGGCCTCTGCGGGATCCAGACCCATCTTCGATACCGCTGCCGACATCATGGTATCGCCCAGTGCCCCGTCAAACATGCGATCGATGTGTCCGAAGTAAACGGAGCACGCCATAAGCAGGCCTCCGATAAAGTTCCCAATGTAAACAAAAAACCAGTTTTTCAGGATACCTCCCATCGTAACATTCGTTGTCCCCCGATTCATCCAGGGGGCAGGAAGCAGGCAATTTCCTGTGAACAACTCAACTCCGACCGTCACAACTAAGAACAGTCCCACCGGGAAAACGCAGGCGCCGACAAGCTTTCCCGCGGTTCCTCCGACCGCTACGGATGCGACTTGCGAACCGAGTCCGCCAAGAGCGATAAAGAATCCGGCGAAGATTCCGGATAACAGAAGCTTCCACACGGGAAGCGTGGTTTTGGCACGGGCAGTCTGCTCGTAGTTAGCTAAGATTTCAGATGATGGTTTCATTGATTTCCTCCTAAGGATCGGTTACCCAAAGTGGGGGCAGCAGGACACGGGATGTCGAAGGATCTCCTCACTTCGCTCGGAGCTATGATCTCCTCACTTCGCTCGGAGCTATGATCTCCTCACTTCGCTCGGAGCTCCGAACAAAACGCTTCGCGTTTTGTACCCCGGGCGTGTTCTCCTTTATACCGTGTTCTGCTTATAGTTAAGGGGGCCGATGTATCGGCCCCCTTAACTATAAGCAGGACACGGGAGTCGAACCCGCCTCCTCAGCTTGGGAAGCTGATATACTACCGATGTACTAGTCCTGCAATACTACTATTTATAACAGATATTCTATACGATTTTTCGCTATTTGTCAAGGGCGAGACGCCAAATCCCGCTGCAATGGTTCCAGAAAATGTACGAACGTTCCGGAGTAGCCGGAGATCTCATACGCCGGATCGAGTTCCTCGTATTTGAAATGCTTCAGACCGCCCGCTTCCATACGCTCCCAGAATTCCTTAAGTTTAGCGAATGGCAGATAATAAAACACATCCCTGTCTTTAAAGTATATAACCAAAAATGAGATGCCGTCCTGTGCCTCGAAATCCGCCATAAACCGGTACTGGTGCTCATGGATATTGCTCAAGGGAAAGGAGTCTTTCTGACATTCCTTGGCATCGAAGCATACCGGAACCCCCTGCACCACACCGATATAGTCCACCGTACTCTTCTGTTCGAAGTAGGCCAATGTGATGTGTCTGGTCTCCTTATCGATCTTCATCGGCGTAATCGGTGTCGGCACCTTCTGGATCAACGCCAGATTCTGCGCGTGATATTTTTCTATGGTCATATTCAGAAGTTCTTCCAAAAAAGACCCGCGCAGTCCGCGTGAATTCCAGGTACCCATCCATAATCTCCCTTACGCAAGCACCGATTTACGGATCATGCCGGCCTTGGCCGTCGATGTCAGTTCCTCGAGAATCTCAAGCGCAAAGTCGAGCGCCGTTCCCAATCCGCGACTGGTAATAATATTGCCGTCTACGGTTACATTATCGTAGGTTACCTCCGCCCCGGTCAGGCTTTCTTCCAATCCCGGATAGCAGCAGGCTTTCTTTCCCTGCAGGATTCCGTACTGACCGAATACCGTCGGTGCGGCACAGATTGCCGCAATCTTTTTCTTCACCCCGTTCATCGCCATCACCGCAAGCTTCACATCGTTGCTCTGGCTCAGGTTTGTCGTTCCCGGCTGTCCTCCGGGCAGGATGATGATATCATATTCCATGATGTTCTCATTTTTCAAAAGAGAATCTGTCTTGATCACAATGTCCTGCGCACTGGTAACTTCGACGCTGTCATAGATCGATGCCATGGTCACTTCCACGCCGCCGCGACGAAGAATGTCAACCGTCATCAAAGCCTCGACTGTCTCAAATCCATCTGCAAATACCATCAATGCCTTACTCATAGTTACCTACCTCCTGCTTTATCTCCTTACCGCGAAGTTCCGGGGCCAGTCTGTCATCCTCCGGAAAAATGACTCTGTATGCTCTGAGTTCATAAGGGCCTTTCTCGTGGGAGCCGTACTTCTTATCTCCCACCAACGGATGGCCGATCGATGCCAGGTGCGCACGAATCTGATGTGTTTTCCCGGTGATCAGTTCCACCTCAAGCCTTGTGCGATCCTTCCCTTTATCTCCCCCGGACTCACCCTGTATAATCCGGTAAGCCGTATGGATCTCCGAACGCTCTTCCCCCGGTTCATCGTAAATCGTAACCCGGTTGGTTTTCTCATTTTTCTCGAGAAACCCATGGATTCGAACCCAGTCGCCACGCTCTATTGTATCATATCTGATGTCATCACGCAATGCTTTATTAAAGAATTCCTCATAAAAATCGGATTCTACTACAGTCAAATAGAATTTGCGGATTTTTCTCTCACGGATGAGTTCCGACAGAAGCTGCGTTCCGGCTAACGATTTTCCTGCCAGGATGATCCCGCCGGTATTGCGATCCAACCGATTGCAGATGCTTGGCGTGAATGTTCCGGACGGATCCCACGCACCGGAATCCTTCAGATATCGAAGCATCCTTTCATTGATGCTGGTATCCTCCGGCTTTGCCTTTTGCGACAACTCACCCACCGGCTTGTCAAGGATCAGGATATCCTCGTCCTCATAGAGGATTTCCGCCGGCTTCAGTGACGTTGCTCCCTGCCATCCACCCACGGCAGATGTACCGGCTCCATCAGGTTCTCCGTTCGTTTCGGACGCCCTGTTCACACCGGCCGTTCCCCGAAACTTCTCAACCGTTTCATCAGAAAGCCAGAGCGTCACCACGTCCCCCTCCTTGAGGAGCTCGCGACCTTCCGCTCTGGCATTATTCAACTTGATATTCTTTTTTCTGAGCATCTTGTAGAGGAAGCCGTTCGTCGCCTCACGGAGATACTTGTGCAAAAACTTATCCAGTCGCTGCCCGGCATCGTTTTTCCCAATCTCTATCTCGCGCATGCTTCCTCCTCGTCCCCCTCACATAGCCAGGCTCTTCAAATACTCGAGAACCTCTCTTCGCTCACGGGGTGATACTTTCGACTCTTGTAGTCCCTTCAAACCGGCATGTAACTTCTCGTCATCCCAGACAAATCGGATATCAATTCCCGTACTCCACTTGCGGATCCCATCCGTCAGATATTTCTTGACATAATCCTGATCCTGATTGGTCGACGCGGGTAGAACAAAAACGGTTCCGCCTGTCACTACCATGAAATCCAGCATCATGATCTTCTCGGTCGACGTAAAGATATAGTCAGTAAAGATCACATTCCATGGAATCTCCGGTTCCTCGTACGGTGACCGCCCCCGGCCACTATCCGTTTCATCAGAGACTGCTTCCTCAGTAGCGGTCTCTTCATCAGCTGAAGACTTAGGCTCACTATCCATTTCGTCAGAAATGGATGAGTCGTCTGCTGATGCAGACGACTTTTCCTCCGGTTCATACTCATGGAGATCCAGGTCGCCTGCATAAATATACGGTTCTACTTCCGTCTCTACCTGGTGGCATCTCTCGATGGATACCGACTTTTTCCGCCCGGCAGCGATCAACGCTACGATCCGCTTCGCTCCCGGAAGCACCGACAGTACCGCCAGCACCGTCAGGATATTCGCTCTGGTATGCCAGATGAGCCATCCCGTTGTAAAGATACCTACGCCAATGACAATCCAAACCAACAGCCATATCAGGTTAGTCCGTCGATACTGACGGATATAACCCGGATTACTCTTTTTCATTCGATGTCTCTCCTTCTGCTATTTCATCTTCCGGGCCCCCGGTAGCACCATCCGTTTTTTCTGTCGCTGAAACATCATCCTGCTCAACCGCCGTGTCATCCGTCGGCTGATCGATATAACCGCCCATCTCAATTCTCTTCAACTCAGCATCGGAAACCTGCTGTTCCAGACGCTCGATCTCTGCCTGCGAGCGCATATGCTTGCGGGCGAACAGATCGTACATACACGGCACGACGAAAAGCGTCAGCAGTGTTCCGTAAACCAGTCCTCCGATCACGACGATAGCCATCGGGCGTGACATATCCGATCCCATCTGCCTGCCGACAACCATCGGGATCAGACCGAGCACGGTCGTGATCGCCGTCATAAGAATCGGGCGAAGACGTGTACGTCCGGCCTCAACGATAGCCTCGCGTTTTTCCATACCCTCTCCGATCGTACGAAGCTTATTGGTAAAGTCTACCAGTACGATACCATTGTTTACGATGATACCGGAAAGCATGACGAAACCGATCAATGAGATCACGCTGACCTGACTGCCGGATATCCACAATCCGATAAAGCCTCCCGTAAAGGCAAGCGGAATCGTAAACATGATGATAAACGGAGACAACAGCGCCTGGAATTGCGCCACCATGATCAGGTACATCAACAGCACTGCCAAAAGCATCATCAGGAGCACCTGACCGACGGCTTCCTGTGTCGCCTCATTCTCACCGTTCAGCTCCAGCGTGTATCCCGCAGGTGTCTCATACGCATCTACCACTTTTTTCACATCAGCACCGACCGTATCGACGATCTTGCCCTCTTCGATGGTTCCCTTAACCGATACACAACGCGACTGCCCCATATGCCGGATCGCGGACGGCGAAGGTACCGTCTCGAATGTAGCAATTTTTGACAGCTTGACCTTCTTTTTCTTCTGCGTTGTCATATCCGTGTAATCGAGTTCCATATCCTGAATCAACGCTCTCGTCAGTTCCTCATCTTTTGACGACTTGACATAAACGTTGTAATCATTGGTATCGGTAGAAATCTTCGCAGCGGAAGTCGCGTCCGCCACTTTTTTCTGAACCTCAGCAAAGACCTGAGCCACCGTGAGCGAATACCGCATAGCCTTAGCCTTATCGATGGATATACGGAACTCCTCACCGGACTCCTCGAGGCCGTTTTCAAGCTCGGTCACGCCGTCCACCTTGCCGAGTTTCTCCATCAGGTCCTCGGATATCGTGCGCAACTTATCGAGATCACGTCCCTTGATATCGACACGTACGCCCTCACCGGTCAGTGAAGACATATCCATCGCCTGCATATTGACCTTCAGATTGACATCCATATCCTTGGTCCGTTCTTCAATCGCGTCGCGGATTTCTTCGTTGGACATCGTCCTCTCATCCTTCAAAAGTGCGTACATCGTCACACTGTCACCGGATCCCCCTCCGCCGGACATCATCGACATAAAGGACGAACCGCCGGCAAAGGCACCGATCTTATCCATATCCGGAATATCCTTCACGCGATCGATCACTTCATTGGATAACTTCTTAATCTCGTCAAAATCCTTATCATCGTCCGTCGTAAGCGACATTGTCATCTGCGGACTCTCCATATCCGGCATCATCGTGGTTCCGTTCTGCACGGCCAACATGATAAACAGAGCAAGAAGCCCGAAACTTCCGATGATCACAAGCCACTTAAACCGAAGCATTGGTCGCAGGATCTTCGCATAGCCATTTTGCATCGCACGGATCAGTCGCGGTTCCTTCTCACGCGCACGCCGGAGCATACCGGAAGACATCGCCGGCACCAGCGTCATCGCGATGATCAGACTTGCCAACAACGTATATGCCAACGTCAGTCCCAGATCTGCGAAAAGCTGCTTGGTGATTCCCTCTGTAAAAACGATCGGAGCGAACACACATACCGTCGTAAGCGTTGAAGCAACGATCGCTCCTATCACCTGCTTGGCTCCGAGTATCGCCGCGCTTCGAATATTGAGTCCCGCCTGTCGCATTCGATAGATATTCTCGATTACAACGACCGAGTTGTCCACCAGCATTCCGACACCGAGTGCCAGTCCGGAAAGCGAGATGATATTCAGCGTAACACCTGAAAAATACATCGCTATCACGGCACCAACCAGACTCAGCGGAATCGAGCAGGCAACGATAAGCGTCGGTCTCAGATCCCACAGGAACAAAAGCAGGATCACAATCGCCAACAATCCTCCGAAGAGAAGGTTCTGTCCGACCGCACCGACAACGAGGTCAATATAGATACCCTGATCCATCATTACGGTGATCCTAAGATCCGGGTATTCTTTTTTCAGGGTTTCAAAACGATCCAAAACTGCGTTGGTCACATCACCGGTTGAGTAACCGGACTGTTTCTGAAGAATGACTGCCACCGCCGGCTCACCGTTGACTACGGTGTAAACATCGTCCGCGTTGTCTGTCTTAACCACATCCGCCACATCACAAAGACGGATCGGCTCCAGATCTTCGATATCAAAATCCAGCAGGACCAGATTTCTGATATCTTCTTCCGAGGTCAGCTTATCTCCGACCTTAACAAGATAGGTGGCATCTTTTTCAGAAACATAGCCGGCCGGCATCTCAAAGTTCTCTGCCTTAAGGATATTCTCGAGCATCTCCTTCGTGAGGAGCTTGTCCAGATCCATGCTGTCCTTAGCCGTTTTCTTGGTATTTTTAAACTCGGTCTTGGCTTTCTTGAGTTCCTCGGCTCCGCTGTTCAGACCGGCCTGCGCCACACTCATCTCGATACCGGCAAGAATCTGCTGTTTGTTCAGCTGTTCCATCGCCTTCTCGGTCGTGATCTTGCCGGAGGAGAGTTTCTTTTTCATCGCGTTCATCTTGGCCAATCCGGACTTGATCTTCTTCTTCGCCGTAGCGATCTGGCTGACACCCTTTTTCAGTTTCTTCTCCTGCTTCTTGATCTCCTTAAGTCCGGCTTCTGCCTGCTTCAGGCCCTCCGTAACCTCGGTAAGTTTTTCGTCAAGTTCATCCTCCTTGACGTCGTATTTTTCCATCTCCTTGATGATCTTTTCACGCATCGCTTTCAGCGCGGCAAGCTGCCCCTCCAGCTCATCGGTTCCCTCACCGCTCATCGCCTCGATCTGTGCTTCGAGCGCAGTGATCTGCGTATCCAGCTTATTCAGAGAATCCTTCGCCTGATTGATCATCGACTTTGCTTTTTTCAGATTCTTGATCGTCGCCTGAACATTTTTCTTCTGCGTAGCTAACGCAGCCGCTCCCTGCTTCGCCTGTTTCTCAGACTTGAGGAGCTTTTTCTGCTGCTTCTTGACATTGGCGATCTGCTCATCGATCTGCTTCAGACCGTCATTTATCTGCGAGCTTGCCTGGTTCAGCTTCGTTCCACCCTGTGCCATCTTCCCGGCCGCCTGCTGCTTCTTTGAGTTCAGTGTATTCTTGCCTTTTTTGAGCTTATCCTGACCCTTGTCGATCTTCTTCTGCGCCTTATCAAACTTCTTCTCCAGCGCGTCGCTGACCTTTTTATTCATATCATCGATCTTGTCCTGCTTGAGCGTCACATCGATTTTCTCGGTGATCTGTCCCACCGACTGAACCGAAGCGACACCGCCGACGCTCTCGATCTCCGGTATGATGTCGTCATCTGCCTTTTTCGATACCTCAATGGCATTCTTTCCCTCATAGTTGATGGCCGCTACCAGGATCGGCATCATGTCCGGGTTGATCTTCATGATCGTCGGATTGCCGATGGAGTCATCCCAATACGAACAGATCGTGTCGAGACTCTCACGCATATCGATCGTCGTTCCGTTCATATCCGTGCCATCCTCAAACTCCATGATGACGATGGACGTATTGGGATTAGAAATAGATTGCAGACTTTTGACATTACTGATACGTGCCATCGCCGACTCGACAGGTGAGGTTACGGCCAGCTCAACCTCCTCGGGGCTGGCCCCCGGATACTGTGTAATCACGATAGCATATGGCATCTCCATACTCGGCAAAAAGTCCATACTCATGTTGGTAAAGGAAAGATACCCCAAAACCAATATCAGTACGACGCCGACTAAAACAGTATACGGTCTTCTTACACTGAACTTTGACATATTTCCACCCTTTCGAAATAAATGCTTGTTTCCCCTTCAATAATAAAAGTAGGCCACCACTCTAAAAGGGGCGACCTACCAAGTCACATCATCTTCGACTTCACTCTCTCATCCGCACAGACACACCCTGGCTTAATCATTAAGAGAAGCCGCGTAGTCGTTCACCACATAATCCATGATCGATGCTGCTCCGACAATCTCGCACCCATAGATGAAACCATTCCCATCCTCCTGCTTGCGAAGGATACGGACAACACAGTTCAGAGCGTCCTTCTCCCCGAACACCAGACGTGCATTAAAATAATAACCAACCGGCAGTACGCTTTCCGTACGAAAACCGATTCCGGCATGTGATACATCGATGACCTCGATCGGAGCGTCCACATTCTCGATCTTTTCATTGTCCTGCTTGAAAAGCGACGAAATCTCAAGTTTCAGGCTTGCCGGCCAACGCCGCTCTCTCCTCATATCAACCATACATACCTCACCTTCTGAAGCAGGTCGATCGTTCCGCCCGCTTCCCAAATCAGAAAAAGATAGGGTTATTGTACCATTTTTCAAGGAAAATAGCAAGGGAAAAATGAATTACTTTACTTTGCCCTTATAACCGCCTTTCTTGAACAGCTTCTTTTCCTCCGTTCCGGAGCGTATATGTCGCTCCATTTTTTCTAGAAAATGATGGAAAAATGATAACACTTTTTTTGTTTTGTGTCAAATTTTGTGTGCAATAATGCACACCAAAAAATCGTGAGGTTATGATAAATTAAAAAATTGACAGAATCCTATGCCATGCGATATACTGTATAAAAACAACTTCTTTCGTAAGGAGGACAAACACGTGGAAAAGAAAAAGCGCTCAAAAAAGTCGTTGATCATCATCGCAATTATCGTTCTGGTTCTTGCCGGTGGCGGACTCGGTGCTTATCTGTATTTTGTGCCGAAAAAAGTCAATCTGAACGATTATGTGACGGTAAAATATTCCGGCTACGACGCGATCGGAACGGCTGAGGTCGTTTTTGATATCGAAAAGCTTAAGACCGATCTCGGCAAGACAGATGATGAAAACATGGCCAAGGTGGCACAGACCAGCGGTGCCAACTTAAGCAAAACCGATCATCTAACCAACGGTGATTCTCTGAATCTTGAATATTTTTATGATAACAAAGTGGCATATGACAGCCGTATCCAGTTTAGCTGTACGGATGAGACCGTAACGGTACAAGGGCTCGAAGAAACAGAGAAGCTCGACCCGTTCAAGGATCTGAAAATCAAGGTGACCGGCGTCGGTCCTTATGGTGAAGCGAAAGTAAAGAACAAGTCAAAGCACGCACTTTTGAAGAAGCTGAAATTCACCCTCAGTCCTTCGAAAAATCTGTCAAAGGGTGACAAGATTACCGTAAAAGTTAAAGATTATAATCAGGATGAATTCATTGCAAAAAACAAGGCACAACTGATCGCTTCCGAGCAGGAAGTTGAGGTGCCGACGCTTGACCAGTACATCGTTCGTTTGGATCAGCTTACGAAGGAGAATCTCGACGAACTTGCGGATGTCACGTATCGACTGGGTGTGCATCAGTACCTGCGAAACGGTGCCATGAGACCTTGGGTAAAGGCAACCGATGTCAAACAGATTGGAACCTACTTCCTGACCAGAAAGGATATGAATGCGGCAAGAGCCCAGTTCAAAAATCGCTACTACGCGGTCTATCAGATGACGGTTAAGAGTAAGCGAAAAAAGGGTAAGAAAGGCTACTTCAAAACCCAGACTGTCTATATGCCGGTGGAGATGATCGATCTGTATGTAGCAAAGAAGGATGGCGATCTTAGAGATTACCGTAATTCGCGCCTCCCGATATCACAGTACACGATCCTCGGACAGACTAAGATCAACTTCAACGGTAACCATGTCAGCAGAATGAGCGGCTTTACTAACCTGGACAAGCTGAAAAAATATGTCGTCACTTCGCAAAAGGAGTATAACTGCGAGACGGAAGGCGATCTGCCGTAAGGCTGATCACCAGCGATCGTAACATAAAAACAAAAGGGACAGGCAACCGGATTCGGTTGGCCGTCCCTTTTCCTTATTCAACAGAATACTATGTCCTTGCTAATCAGAGTTAATATCTCTCCAGTATTACCGAAAAACGCGGGAGCGCATTCTCTACATAACCATACTGAGGAGCTTTCAATACGCCTTTTTTTATAAGACGATCTCTGTATTTTGAATAAACAGAAGACGTCATGGAGAGCCGCTCGCGAATGATCTCTGACTTAATACCTTCTTCCGGAATCGCCTTTACTATCTGTCTTTCCTTATCCGATAGAGACTCCCAAATTTTTCGATAGACAAAATCCTCCAACATCCCATCCAGTTTGGGCAGGATATCACTTAACGACTGAGTTTCTTTTTTATCGTAGTATAGTAATCCGAGTGCCTGAAAAGCAAATGCATACCCCTTGGTTAAAGCAGCAAGCTCATTAGCCGTTTCCAGCGGGACCCTTAATGCCGTTTCATATTGAGTTGAAATCTGATAGATACTTAACGGCTCCAGATGAATCTTCGGTGCCCTCAATAAAAATGTCAGCGATTTATCATTTTGTACGGAATAAATATTCTCATATAGGCCGGTCATAATGAGAAATACCGGATACTCTTTACGAATGAGAATCTGGAATTCACTGGCAAATTCACGCAGATTTTGTCCCGGTGTCACTTCATCAATCGTTATCAGAAGATTCTTTTTTTTCTTCTTCAAAATCTTCAGCAACTCTTCAATAACACTGATACTATCCTGAGATAATGATTTATCCTTCCATTCTAATCTGGTTCCCGCAACAGAAAGCGACAGATTCGATGGTATCCATTGCTTGTGATCGCGCACGATATCCGAGAGTCGGTTCGCCAGTTCTTCCAACAAGTCTCCGGTAGGCATCAGATCGGCCGCCACCCATTCGCCGGATTCCTGCAGTTCATTGCTGATGGCCGTCATAAGAACAGTCTTTCCGCTCCCTCTCACACCCTCAATCAGATACGTCTGGCTTGTAGGGTATTTTCCGGTAAAGGAACTGATGACCGATGTCGAGTTTTCATACCGCGACACATACTCAGGTGGCTGTTTTCCAAATGTTAGGGTAAATGGATTCTCTGATTTCATAATCTTTCGTAACCCTCCATTTCTTTCATAACCTTTCGTAACTCTTCGTAACTTTCATAAGCTTTCGTAACTCTTCGTAACCTTTCGTAACTCTTCGTAAGTATATCACAGAAAAAAAATGCTGTCAAGTTGGGGCAGCGTGCATAAAAAGACAGGCGGCTGATGCTTCAGCCGCCTGCTTACATTTCATATTACGCGGAAATCGCTGTACTTTCCACCTGCCTGAAACCGTTTTTCTTTGCCAGATCCACCTGCTGGATCGTACCGGCGCTGCCGTCCTCCCGTAAAAATACACCGGTGGAACGGATCACCGCTTCGGTCTCATTAGCTACATTTTTCAGCGAAAACTCCGTGGGTGCCTTTCCGAGAAAAATAGCACCGATCCCACGTACCCCGAGTCCTACCAACACGTCGCTACCATCCGCCGCCTTAGACCAGATCTTCAGCTTGTCAAAGACAGGATCCGCTTCATCGATCCAACCGTTCCCGTCCAGATCGTAGACCGCGAGATCTGCGAATCCATCACCGGATCCGGCGCCGAATAGTTCACTGCCGTCGTTGATCTCGCCGTCTTCATTTTTATCATAGGTGAGAAACCCGCACATCTCTCCGAGGACAGCGATGTTGTCCTTCTCTCCGTCTGCGTCAAGATCGAAAGAAAACGTTCGTCCCGACAGTTCCGCGGACGTAGCCTCCGGTCCGAAATTAACTACCAGCGGATCGACAAGATTCAAGTCCAGTTTTTTCCTCGTGGACTCAGACTTTTCTTCCCAGTGCCGCCCCATAAAGAGCGATACATCAAAATCGATCTGCCTTCCGTCAGCCGTCTTCACCTGACCTCCCGAATCAAAGGTCGTAACCTCTGTTTCACTTTTCGCCGAGGAATGCGTCGACTCGCTGGCCTGAACACTGAGACGGCCCTCGTCCGGGATTGTCTCGGACATGGTTATCCCTTCCCAAGTCACCGTCACCGATTGCATTCGGTAGTTCATACCGACTCGAAAATGCTCCAGGAACCGTTCGAAGTCCTTCTGACGTTGGTGGAGTAAGTACGAGAAGAGTTCCCGGAGCGTCAGCGGTCGTCCCTGCACTTCGACAGATTCATACGAGCTCGCTTCGCTCTTCTTCTGACTTCTCGCCACCCCTTTCACCTGGCTGACCAACTTGCCGCCGGATGAATAATTCTGATACATCTCGACGACGGTTTCCTGTGTTTCTTTTTGCGTGACCGATCGGCTTTCCGTAGCTGTAGGCGATGTCGTTGCACTCAAGACTTCGCCCCAGCCTCGAACCGATGATCGATCACGCGACTGCCGCTGATAAGCTCTGCCTGAACTCATAGCGACGTCACTTGATTGAATCACCATAGCGACTCACCTCCGTGTATTAAGTTGTGGTTCACGCCCGCGAAAAATCCGCGGAATTATATAGTTACGGAATATATATCGACATATTTTTGACAATAGTTTAGAACGCCATTACTGAGATAGCTATAAAGATCATATAGTTGTTATGAACATAATAATCAAGATCACAGAAGATTCCACTCTTTATCGTACATCTTGTTAATATACTTGGGCATGTCACCGAAATCGATAACCAAATCGCCGTCATAGATCGAAACCGGGGCCTTTTCACCAAAGCGATACTGCTTCATCTCATAGTCCTTTTCAAAGTTATATACGGTGATGGTCGCGTTCTCAGGATCGATGATCCAGTATTCACGTACATCCGCGTCGGCGTACTTCTGAAGTTTCTTTGTCATGTCTTTACGACGGGTTGACGGAGACAATACTTCCACTACGAAGTCCGGCCCCCCGGTAACATTTTTATCGTTGACCTTGTCTTCATCGCAGACGATAAAAACATCCGGTTGAACCATCGTTCTGTCGTCCTTCAGGATATCAAGTCGCACATCCGTTGGCGCACAAAAAGGGATACAGTCTCCGTTGTTTGACTGAATATAATTGTATATTTGGCTAAAAACAAATCCAATGATATGTTGATGCAGCGCTCTCGGTGCCGTCATATCATAGAATACGCCATCGATCAACTCCACCCTGCGATCATCCGGCACACGGTAATAGTCCTCAATCGTATAGGTTCCCTGTCGTCGGAACGGCTCGGTGCTCCCGGGCTCAAAAGCCGGTTCCGTCGCCAATGTTCCTCCGTAATCAAAAGCAGGCTCACTCACCCGGAGTCTCTTCTCTCCTCTACGGTCAACATCAAAAGAAATAAACGCCCGGCTCAGTTGTCTCAATGTCTCTTCACGAGGCCGCTTCGTAACACCGCTGAACACCTTCTGAACGGTACTCAACGGAACACCGGTACGCGCCGCGATTGCCTCACAACTCAGTCCAAGCTCATCTTTAGCCTTCCTCAGTTCGCTTAACGTCATGGTATCACCTGCCTCATCCTAAATCTTGCAGGAATTATACCATATTTATTCCTAATTGTCAATGATTATTCCATCTTTATTCCATTAATTTGTACTAAATCCAGGTTACACGAACCGTTGCAAATGTCGGGCATTTCCTGTGTTAAACAACAAACAATCAATCACGCATTGTCAAGAGCGGCCTCAAGCATTTCTCTCACCAATTCCGGATTGGCCTTTCCTTTGGTTTCCTTCATCACCTGTCCGATGAGGAATCCAACCGCCTTGGTTTTACCGGCTTTATAATCCGATACGGACTTCAGATTTGTTTCGATAATTGTATGGATGATTGTTTCCAGTTCGGACGCGTCGCTAACCATCACCAATCCATGCTCTTCCACATATTTTTTAACATCAATTTCAGAGTCAAAAATAACCGCAAAAACATCCTTTGCCGTGGTGGAATTAATCTTGTTACTCTCCGTCAACAGGATCAGATCCGCAAGGTTCTCCGGATCGATGTTGATATCCTCCACATCCATTCCCCGATCCTTGACGATACGCATCGTCTCGCCCATCAGCCAGTTAGATGCCTGCTTAGCTCTGTTTTTTATGGATGACACACCATCTTCTTCACGACACAGCCGATCAACCGTGCTTTCAAAAATCTCCGCCAATGTCTTTTCAGAAGTCAGGATCCCGATATCATAGTCCGGAATGGCATATGCTTTCTTATACCTGGCCGCCTTTTCCTCTTGCATCTCGGGCAACCGCTGCCGGATTTCATCGATCAACTTCTCATCGATCCGTACCGGTGGCAGATCCGGATCCGGGAAGTACCGATAGTCCTTCATGTCCTCCTTGGAACGCATCGTAAAGGATTCCCCACGCTCGTCATCCCAGCGCCTGGTCTCCTGTGACACGACACCTCCGCTCTCTAGAATCGCGATCTGTCGCGCCTTCTCCGACTCGATGGCCCGACTGATAGCCTTGAAAGAGTTAAGGTTTTTCATCTCCGTTCTGGTACCGAAAGCGCCCCTGTCGTCTCCTACATACGTGGCAGGAAGACCTTTTTGATCCGGATAAGAAACCTCTTCACCCTGTCCGCTGCGCACCTCTGCACTTTCACTGTCATCGGAAACCTTCCTCACCGACAGATTGACATCCACACGCATCGATCCCTCGTTCATCTTGCAGTCCGAGATTCCGAGATAACGGATCATCGTCCGAAGCTTCGTCAAAAACGACGTCACCTCTTCCGTGCTTCGCATATCCGGTTCCGTGACAATCTCGATCAGAGGCACCCCGGCACGGTTATAGTCCACCAGTGTTTCACCGGATGTCTCATCATGAAAAAGCTTCCCGGCGTCCTCCTCCATATGGATCTCGTGAATACGGATCACACGGGACACTCCCACTCCTTCAACGAACCCCGCAGAACGCGGCTCCTCGCCCACCGGGATCGTCACTTTTCCGGCAACTCCGATCGGCGAATACAACTGCGATATCTGATAATTCTGCGGATTGTCCGGATAGTAATAATTCTTTCTGTCAAAGCGAGTTGTCGTATTGATCCGGCAATTCAGCGCCAATCCGAGCGCGATCGCATCATCCAGAACATTTTTATTCAACACGGGAAGTGCACCCGGCATTCCCATGCATACCGGGCAGGTCTGCGTATTAACCGGCGCACCAAAAGAAGTCGAGCAGCCACAGAAAATCTTTGTCTTCGTGGCAAGCTCGACATGTATTTCCAATCCGATTATGGATTCATACTCTTCTGTACAGCTTTGCTCGGGCGCTGTTGTCATCTGGTTTCCTCTCTTCCCATCGTAACCATTGCTGATCAGGATTTCATTTTACTCTTGTTTACTGTTCTTGTCAAACGAAAAAATACGGTAAAAAGAAGGAGCGTGAGCGCAAAATCACTCATACTCCTTCTCATAGCTAACACTCCGCTTATACTCACTGTAAATAGGAAAATCGTTTATTATACCTTTATTTTTATGAACCCATGTATTTTTTCAGCACATCCCGGACCTCCTTGGCAACATACCGGTGATCGCCGATTTTCACATAATGCGCGCCGGGGATCCGCGTAGCCTCGATGGTGTTTACATATCCGAAGGTGCCGCTGTCATAGTCCCACATTGCCCACGGGAGAGAATACTCCTTGAACAAAGACAACATGTCTTCACAATACATCACGATATCCTCAATCTTATTATAGTTAGTGCAACCAAACTCCTGAACCATAACCGTGGTTCCGGTTTCCTTACGGAATTGGTCAATTTCCTCCAACCGCGCTAATACTTCTGCATGGAAATTATCGTAATCATAGGTTACCGTGCTGTATTTAAAGCCTCTCTTGACATCTTCCGCTTTATCAAAATTAGTATGTGTGAAGTCGTTCGGATTATAAATGTGGGATGACTGAACAATTTTCTCTCCGACCAGTCCCTGTATCGGTTTTTTACCATAACTCAGCATATCCACAAACAGAAGTCTGTCAGGATCGATGTTATGGATATCATCAATCGCTTTTTTCATCATTTTTGAATACTGTTCATCAGTAGCGAAATCGGGCGGCTCATTGTAGAGATTGAATGAAACCGCGTTGGACGAGATGCCTTTGTAACGTTTTGCCATCAGCTTCCAAAAGTTATAAAAATACTGTTGTTCCTTGCTTCCGTCTGTAAATAGGAGTTCCCTTGAGGCCTCCTCATCGCCGCCGATCATGTAGCCGCCGGGTGTGTTATGTAAATCCAGACAAACGTGGATACCCTTATTAACACACCAGGTGATCAGATTATCAATATTTTTCAAGACAACGAGATTGACCTTTTTGTCATTCCCCTTAAAAAACATTCCGGAACCGTTTGTCATTTTCTGCGAGTAAACAATCCGGGAATCCATCGTCACACGCAGGAAGTTGACACCCTGTTTTGCGATTTCATCCACCTGTTTCTTGGTATAGAAGTAGTCCTGGTGCGTTTCACCTGACCATCCGTACTCATACATGGTCGTGAGATTAAACCCATGCCAGCTGGGAAGGGACTGGTACGTAGCCGTCGCCATCTTTTTTGCTTTTGTTTTTGTATCGGTTTTAATGGTGCTGGTGGTTGCTTTTTTGCTGGTTCTTGATACATAGTTCTTTGCCGTGACATTTCGTATGTCATCGGGAACCTTTTTATAAGCCGGAATCTTGTTCTTTTGGAAGTTCGCAATACGTAAAAAACATTCTTTGGTTCTGTTTATCTCAGCATAGCTATATTTTTCCTTGTTTAGGGAGTCGCTGATTATGAGTTTGTTGCCACTATGCACCTTTACATTGTCGATGTAAAGCATGGCCTTTCCCTTTCGGCAGCCTACAACCGACAGATTAAACTCCGTTTTTCGCTTCATATTGTTTTTAATTTTTTTCTTACCGGAGTCGGTCTTCCCATAGTTTAACAGGGGCAATTTCTTCACAGAAATTTTAGTGTATTTTCCGCATTTTTTGAAGGATACATATTTCTTTCTGTAAACATCCTTCTTTTTTGACGGATCGTAAAAAGAGTATCTGTATCCGGCGCCTCTTTTGGTAATGTTTATATCCTCCAATTGTGGATGGACATTGCTTTCCCATATCCAGGCATTGTCAAACAGTGCGAGACTCGGGCTCAATGTGAGTACAATCCCTTTCTTCTTCATAAGACTCCGGGGAACATAGATGTCAAAGCTGATCTTCATTTTTGTCGATAAGTTTTTCTTCCCACTTTCAGACGACAAAAATATATGCGTATGATTCTTATCCCAGGCCTTGCTCTCCTGGTTGGTTGTAAACTCAACCGGGAAAATCAGTGCTTTTTCCGCGGCTTTGGTAATGGCTCCTGCCGACAGAAACAGAATCAGAAACAGTGCCACTAATCCAATCGCTTTTTTCATGGTTGCCTCCTTGCCGAACACCTTGTGTTCCATACATAGAAACGAAAGTTCAAAATAATGTGCACAATCAACATACGTATTGTACCACAGAATCATAAAAAAGTGGTGTCTATTTTTGCGCACGATAAAAAAAGAAAAAATAGCACGGATTTTAAGGCGATTCGGCTTGATTTTTTCAAATTGCTGTCGTATAATTCAAGTATGACTACAGAAGAAATTATCAATTCTTTGAGAGATGAAAACCGACAGGATTTTCCCAAGGATCTGTACCCGAAAGAACAGACAGATTATGTGGGATACATGGAACGTCTATTCGCAGAGCGGGATATGACTGTCGCGGATCTGATCCCAAAGATGAACTACGAAAGAACCTATGTATATCACATGCTCGATGGTACCAGATCTCCGTCTCGTACCTTTATTTTGCGTCTCGCGATCGTGATAGAACTCACGTACGAAGAGACGCAGCATGTTCTTTTGATTACCGAGAACCCACTTCTGTACGCAAGGATCGCTTTTGACGCGGTGATCATCTACGCATTGGAGAGGCATATGGATTCGGGTGCGGTAAATGATCTGCTTAATGAAGTTGGTGAGAAACCGTTATTCTGGACACGGGAGTAGGCTATGGGGGTTCCGACATCGATCACAGATGGATACAATATTGAAGCACTGATCCATCACAGTGACAGGACAGAAACATATCGTCTTTCCGGCAAAACGGATGAAAAGAAGTATCTTATGAAGGTTCGCCCGATTGCTGAGAAAGACATTACCGATACGGAAGAATTCACGCTGAAGAAACTTGAGCGCAACATCATAAACGGAACGAAAGTGGTTCTCCGTCTTGACACGGACACGCATTGTTATTTGATTCGTGACTACATCGATGGAGTCACACTTGAAACCTACGCCGAGAATATCGGGTATATCCGGGAAGAGGATATCCTGTATATCGGCATTTCTCTTTGTGAAGAGCTGCAGCATCTGCACGCGTTATCCGATTCGATCATCCATCGTGATATCAAACCCAAAAACATTCTTCTGACAAACCATGATCTGTTTCGTCAGGGGCATTTTTCAAGTGGGAGACTGCCGCAAATCTCACTTATCGATTTTGATACCGCGAGAACGTTCAAGGAAAATGCCTCGACCGATACGCAGTTTCTCGGAACCAAGGAGACCGCTGCTCCGGAGCAATACGGTTTTGCTCAGTCTGATGTGAGAACGGATATATTCGGTGTCGGGAAAACCCTTATCTATCTTGCTACCGGGACCTACGATGCCGGGAATCTCGATTCTTACAACTACAGCAAACGTTTCCGACAACTCCTTCTTTCTTGTGTCAGCCTGAACAAGGAGGATCGTCCGGAGTCTGCTTTGGCACTGAGCCATAGCATGAAAAGGATTCTGAATAAGGATGCAGCGCGCCGGGCTTTCCTAAAGATGATGCCGGGAAAGTATGACTACGACGGATCACATATAGATGGCAATTCTCAAAAACATGCGTCCAAGCGGGTGGCCTCGATAGTGGCAGTTTTGATAAGTGCAGTTATCTTCGGTGTGGGCGGATTTTTACTGGGAAGAATTACGGACGATGTCGGAACAAAGGAGATCTCCAGCCTTCCGGTGGCAACCTCTCTATTGACTTCGAAAGAAGAGGTAAGCTCTACACCTTCTCCGACGCATGCACCAGGAGATATCGTTGATTTTGGTGGCTCCAAGTCGCTCGAGCTGGCGGTACGTACTTCGCTCGGATATAAAAAAACACAGAAGGTTACTTACGGCGATCTTGCCAAGATAGAAACTCTTTTTGCTATTGGAGATAACAGTTTTTCGAATGCGGATTCCTACCGGAACACAGATAACGAGGATCAGCTTCTGCACGATCGTGCTACCTACCAGGAGGTTGAGACCGTTTTTGTGGAGCCGGGAGATATCTCGGATATCTCGCTTCTTTCTGAGATGCCAAATCTGAAAAAGGTCTATTTCTCGCACCAGTCCTTTTCTGATATTTCACCACTTGCGGGGTTGGATTTGGAAGATCTGGCAATCTATGACTGTCCGATTGCGGATTACACGCCCATTAAGAATAAAGCAAATCTCAGCCGACTGGTTCTGATGGGATGCAAGGGGGCCGACTTGACATTTTTACCGGATCTGCCTTCTCTTGAGGAACTCTGTATCGGAAGGATGAACCTGACAACATTGCGATTTCTTGAGGACCTGACAATCTCGGATCTTCAGTTTGAAAAATGCTTTGCCGATGACCGCAGTTATGACGCGATCGGTAAAATTTCGACGCTGACTACACTCACGCTTTGGAACACGACCGAAGAGATCATCCGAACGATCGGCGGATCATCCACGGTGCAACGTCTCGAGATCTATTGGACATCGATGCCGGGTGGTCTTACCGCAATAGGTGAGATGCCCTCGCTGCGCTCGTTGGCGTTGAATTGCGCCACGCCCGCGTCCATGGATGGTATTGAAAAAATGCACTTGAACTATATTTTTCCGCCCGGAAACGTCGGGCTGGACTGGCTTCTGAACTGTCCGTCCATCGATGAGATGGAGACGACTTCAATCAAAAATGTAGATTGGAAGCTCATTGACCGTTCCGGAATAAAGATCGTTTACGCACCCAAAAAGCAGCAAAAGGAGATCAAAAAAGTGCTCAAGAATCCCTCGTTTGAGGTGAGGGATGTCTAGCCTTCATATCTCGTAGTCAGATAATCGATATGCTCATTCTTTCCGATCTTACGTCCCCAGTGGATCGAGGAATTATAATTCCCTTCCGCGACGATAAAGCCGTCGGTTTCCACCTTCAAAACGATAACGCTGTGCGAATCCCCGTCCAGTCGGAGGATATCGCCCACCCGAACCCTGGCCGCGGAAGGGTTATGAATCTCCTTCGC
>JAEEGM010000143.1 GCA_016280325.1 Eubacterium sp.
CTGCAAAACCGTAGTCGATATCTGCACGCAGTGTCTGAAGAGGAATATTTCCCTCTGAATAGAACTCCGTACGAGCCATATCAGCACCACCGAGACGTCCTGAAACGGATGTCTTGATACCCTTAGCTCCTGCCTTGATCGCACGTCCCATGCAGGACTTCATTGCACGACGGAAGGAGATACGACGCTCAAGCTGCTCAGCGATATTCTCCGCTACGAGCTGTGCGTCACTGTCCGGACGCTTCACTTCCTTGATGTCTACCAATACCTTCTTGGTTGAATAGTTGCTGAGCTCAGCCTTAAGCTTCTCGATCTCAGCACCGCCCTTACCGATTACCACACCCGGCTTAGCGGTATATACCAGAACTCTCACGCGATCAGTCGAACGCTCGATCTCGATCTTGGAGATCCCGGCACTGTACAAACGCTTCTTCAAAAACTCACGGATCTTGTAGTCCTCTACCAGATTGTCAGAGAAGTCCTTTCCGTCAGCATACCATCTGGAATCCCAATCCTTGATGATACCGACTCTTAAGCCGTGAGGATTTACCTTCTGTCCCATCTTGATCTCCTTTCTTATCTCTCGTTCAATATGATCGTAATATGGCATGTTCTCTTCTCGATACGATATGCCATTCCACGAGCTCTCGGACGGATACGTTTCATCGTTGTTGCTTTGCCTGCGAAACACTCATCAACATAAAGTGTTTCCGGATCCAGGCCGTTGTTATTCTCCGCGTTCGCGATGGCAGACTTCAAAAGCTTGCCGATCACGGTTGACGCATATCTCGGATTGTATGCGAGGATCGCCTGAGCGGTCATCACATCTTTACCGCGAATCGCAGCCAGAACATACTCTGCTTTCTGTGCCGACATACGGGCGAAACGAAGCTTTGCGTACGGTCTGGTCTCTTTTTGATTCTGATTTCTCTCTTTCTTTATCTGTGTTCTATGTCCCTTAGCCACTTTAGAGACCTCCTTTCAATTAGCGTTTCTTTTCGTCCTTGCCATGACCACGATAGGTTCTGGTTGCTACGAACTCACCCAACTTGTGTCCAACCATATCCTCAGTGATATATACCGGAACATGCTTTCTTCCGTCATGAACGGCGATCGTATGACCAACCCATGCCGGGAAGATGGTAGAACGACGTGACCAGGTCTTGATCACAGATTTATCTCCGGACTCATTCATCGCATCAATCTTCTTCAGAAGAGATTTGTCGGCGAAAGGTCCTTTCTTCAATGAACGTGACATAAGTTATCCTCCTTACTTTGCAAGAGCTTTTCCGTCACGACGACGGATGATCATCTTGTTCGACTTCTTGTTCTTCTTGCGGGTCTTGTAACCGAGTGCCGGTTTACCCCAAGGTGTACACGGTCCCGGGCGACCTACCGGTGCCTTACCCTCACCACCACCATGCGGATGGTCGTTCGGGTTCATAACCGAACCACGTACTGTCGGGCGGATACCCATGTGACGTTTTCTACCTGCCTTACCGATGTTCACAAGGTTGTGCTCACCGTTTCCGATAACGCCGATGGTTGCGCGGCAGACAATCGGTACCATGCGCATCTCTCCGGACGGCATACGCAGGATTGCGTACTTACCTTCCTTCGCCATCAGCTGAGCGGAAGTTCCTGCTGCACGAACCAGCTGTCCGCCATGTCCCGGATACATCTCGATGTTGTGGATCTGCGTACCAACCGGCATATCCTTCATCTCCATGCAGTTTCCGATACGGACCTCAGCGTTCTCACCGTTCATCAGCACATCGCCGACCTTCAGACCGGCCGGGGCGAGGATGTATCTCTTCTCGCCGTCTGCGTAGCTGAGCAGTGCGATGTTGGCTGTACGGTTCGGATCGTACTCGATCGTCTTAACCGTTGCCGGAATTCCATCTTTATTTCTCTTGAAATCGATAATTCTATATTTTCTGCGATTACCGCCTCCACGGTGACGTACCGTGATCTTTCCCTGAGCGTTGCGTCCCGCATGTTTCTTCAGCGGAGCAAGCAGGCTCTTCTCCGGCGTATCGGTTGTGATCTCTGCGAAATCATAACCGGTCATATTACGTCTCGAAGGGGTATATGGGTTATAACTCTTGATTCCCATGACTATTCTCCTTTCCGTCTATCATAATCCTTCAAAAATCTCGATGTCAGCGCTTTCCTCTGTCAACCATACGATTGCCTTCTTGCGCTTAGCTGTCTGTCCCTGTGTGCGTCCGCGACGCTTGGTCTTACCGGACACATTCATTGTGTTCACTCTGGCAACTTCCGTTCCCGGGAACATTTTCTCGATCGCGTCCTTGATCATTGTCTTGGTTGCGTCGGTATGTACATAGAATGTATATTTCTTGTAATCCATGCCTTCCATCGAGCTCTCGGTGATGACCGGCTTTAAGATCACGTCATAGTACTTGATATCAGCCATTATGCATACACCTCCTCGATTGCCTTGATGGCATTTTTCTCAATCACGAGCGTGTCATACTTCAGAATGTCATAAACATTGAGGCCGCTTGTTACATCAACCTTGCCGGCATCCTTGTCTTCATTGCGAAGGAAGTAAGCGCTTCTCACGCCCTGAATGTTCTTTGCGGAAAGTGCCGCATTCTTCTGAGCGTCGCTCGGAGCTGCCAGTCCGTCTCCACCGAGTACGATGAATGCGCCCTTAGCACCCATGCTGGTGAGAAGCTCGTTCATCTTCTTGGTCTTCGGCTCGTCGAACTTGAACTCGTCTACGACATAAAGCTGTGAATCCTTAACCTTTGCGGAGAGGGCTGCCTTGAGGGCTGCTTCCTTCTCCTTGCGGTTCATCTTGAAGCTGTAATCTCTCGGAGTCGGTGCGAATACCACGCCACCGCCTGTCCACTGTGGTGAACGAATTGAACCCTGTCTTGCATGTCCGGTTCCCTTCTGTCTCCACGGCTTACGGCCACCGCCACGAACCTCGGAACGGGTCTTGGCCTTCTGTGTACCCTGACGCTTGTTTGCCAGCTGAAGTACAACAGCCTTGTGGAGCAAGTGCTCATTGATCGGAGCGGCGAATACGGAGTCGTTAACATCCATCTTCTCGACTTCTTTGCCGTCCATATTGTAAACAGATACGCTTGCCATCTGTCTGATCCTCCTTTTCTTTTCTTCTGAATTCTTCTATAATAATGATTCTTATTTTTCTGCCTTAACAGCTTCCTTAACGATCACTGTTGACTTCTTCGGTCCCGGTACGGCACCTTTGATCAGAAGCAGGTTCTCCTCAGCGTCCACACGGACTACCTGGAGGTTCTGGATGGTGACATTAACGGCACCCATCTGACCCGGCATCTTCTTGCCTTTGAATACCTTACTCGGATCGGAAGCCGAACCGTTGGAGCCTGCATGACGGTGGAACTTGGAACCGTGTCCCATCGGTCCGCGGGACTGTCCGTGGCGCTTGATCGCACCCTGGAATCCTTTACCTTTGGTCTTGGCAGATACATCTACCATGTCTCCTGCCTCGAAGATGTCAGCCTTGATCTCCTGACCGGCTGTGTACTCCTCTGCATTCTCGAACTTGAACTCGGTAAGGAATCTCTTATTCTCTACACCGGCTTTTGCGAGGTGACCTTTGACCGGCTTGTTAACCAGCTTCTCGCGGATATCGCCGTAAGCGACCTGCACTGCCGAATAACCGTCGTTCTCCTCAGTCTTGATCTGTGTGACATATACCGGACCTGCCTTCAATACGGTTACCGGTGTCATCACGCCGTTCTCGTCATAAACCTGTGTCATACCAATCTTGGTTGCTACGATAGCCTTTTTCATGATTCTTTCCTCCTAAAACATTTTTCCTTCTCATTCAATCCTTCCCTAAGTGGAAAACAGTCCGTTTTCATTAAGGCGCTATGTACGGATCGAAATTGGTTACTTCAGCGCTTCCTTTATATAAGGAATCACTTCTTCATCTGAATGTCGATGGCCACGCCTGCCGGAAGATCTACTTTAGAAAGTGCGTCTACCGTTTTCTGTGTCGGGCTGAGTACGTCGATCAGACGCTTATGTGTTCTCTGCTCGAACTGCTCGCGCGAATCCTTGTACTTGTGTACCGCACGCAGGATGGTTACTACCTCGCGCTTCGTCGGCATCGGTACCGGGCCGGAAACCTTAGCTCCGGTCTTGTTGACCGTATCTACCAACTTAGATGCTGCCATGTCGATGATCTGGTGATCATACGCCTTCAGAATGATTCTCATTTTTTGACTCTTTTTACTTGCCATAAAAATAGTCGCCTCCTTTTCGTACTATAATATTTCTGTAGTACGACAAGCGGTGACTGTACACTCATTCGTGTGTGTCCATGTGTCTCTCAAAAATATGGACCGAAGTGTTCTCCTATCTCATCGGGGCCTTGACAGGGTGCGCCCTGCCCGCTTTCCCGATGCTTTTCCGTCTGATACGGAACCCGGTTACACGTCGGCGAACTCACACATATTCTTCTGTACAGTGACTTGTCGTCATGATTGTCAGTTGTCCTTCTCGATTGCTGATCTATTAGAACAACTTCTAGACTTTCGCTCCACGAAAAACCCGCCTTTATAACGGCTCGCCGCTTACCACACAGTCAGTAAGCGTTTGCCTTGGCGGCAACCTCCGCTTCTTCGCTATCATGTCACAGCAATCGCTATTCTAACACATCATTTTCGATAATGCAAGTACTTTTTGATATTTTTTTAGATTTTTTTCTAAACCGCATAAAAATGCACTCAAGTTTGCTTGGTTTCTCCGCTCGGCGCTACGCTTGCGCCATTCCCGAACGTAACGGTGCACGGCTTGAAAAAACCAAGCCTGCGCACCGACGTTCGCGACAGGCGCCTCGCCGGAGAATTCCAAGCAAACTCTCGTGCATTACTTTTGCTCTGATGAGGAAATCATATAAGAAGCAAGGCAGTTTTGAATTATCTAGCGAGGCACCTGTCTTTAACGCCACTGCGTAGCGCGCGTATTTTGCGCGCATGCAGTGCTGCGTTAAAGAATGGCGCAAGCGGAGTGCCGAGCGAATAATCAAAATCTGACTTGCTTCCCTTTTTATGTCATCATTTTGATATATAGGTAATTGAATCTGTGGAATTATGTTGATCTATGATGTATTATAATAGAAGAAAGCTGACAAAACCAACTAAAGGGGGTTTGAATTCATGACTAAAGGTTTGAAGAGAAGCGTGGCAACGGCGCTGGCGATGGTGATGGTCGCAGGTTGCGTGGCCGGCTGTGGCAAGGACGAGGTAAAGAAGGAGGACCGGACTGCGAGCGGTGCTGCTGTGAGCGAAAGTGCAGCAGCGGCGGACAACAGTAATTCTACAAATGTAGATATACCGGCACCGGATGGCTATCATCTGGTTTGGAACGATGAGTTTGATGGTGACAAGTTGAATGAGGAGGATTGGAATCGTGAGAAGCATCCGATTGGTTGGGTCAACAACGAGTTGCAGGAATACCTGCCCGTTGAGGATTACGCTTATGTCAAAGATGGCGAGCTGGTCATCCAGCCGAAGAAGGAAACTCTGGAGAATGGCAACACGATCTACCGTTCCGGACGTATCAATACACAGAACAAGCACGACATCAAGTACGGACGTATCGAAGCCAAAATCAAAGTTCCGGAGGGCAAGGGATTTCTTCCGGCATTTTGGATGATGCCGCAGGACGAGGATTACTACGGAATCTGGCCAAAATGCGGTGAGATCGATATCATGGAGGTCCTGGGCGACCAGATCAATACCAATTACGGCACACTCCACTACGGTGAGCCGCACAAACAGAACCAGGGAAGTATCCAGCTCCCGGAAGGCGACTTCGCGCATGAGTATCACACCTTCGCGATTGAGTGGGAACCGGGTGTTATCAAGTGGTTTATGGATGATCAGCAGTATTATGAGACCAATGACTGGTTCACGGCCGTTGACGGTGAAGAGGAAAAACCGTATCCGGCTCCGTTCAACCAGCCGTTCCATGTAATTCTGAACGTCGCAATCGGCGGTGACTGGCCTGGCAATCCGGATGAAACAACCATTTTTGATGAACGCGCAGCGATGTATGTAGACTATGTCCGCATGTTCCAGAAGGACAGCTATGATGAGAATGTTCAGAAGCCGGTGAAGGTTTCGAAGTTCAAGGAAGCCGATTCAACCGGAAACTTTGTTTCGAATAGTGACTTCAAAGAAGACGAGAACTTGAACGACGATGAGAACTGGAAGTTCATGCTCTTCAAAGGCGGCGAAGGAGAAGCCAGGATCGAAAAGGGCGAGATCGTCATCTCGATGACCAAAACCGGTTCCGAAGACTATGGTGTTCAGCTTGTTCAGCCGGGCATGCCGATGAAGAAGGGAACCAAATACAAGCTTTCCTTCGAGGCTTACGCCGAGGACAAGCGTACGATGAAAACCGCTGTAACTGCTCCGAATGTTGACTGGATCCGCTATTTCCCGGATACCGAGGTCAAGCTCGGTAAGAAGTGGAAGAAGTACAAGTTCAACTTCGAAATGACCGAAGAGGACGACGACAGCGGACGCCTCGAGTTCAATATGGGTAAGGTGGATTCGACAGCGACGATCCATATCCGCAACGTCAGACTGGAAGAAGCCAAATAAGCTTTCACTCAGGAATCGACATCCTCCTGATTGAAGAACCGGGCAGAGTCTACGGCTCTACCCGCCACACGCACCGAAGAAGGCGTGTACAAATAAAAAAGGGACACGTAAGAATATTCTCACGTGTCCTTTTTGTTTTCAACACTGTGGTCTTCGGTTAATTGATCATCCGCCGAAGATACCGGCGAAGAAATCACCAATCGCTTTTCCGATACTGGCGAAGAAATCACCGATTGCCGAGAAGATCTTGCCGAACCATCCCTTCGCTTCCTCAAGATCGATCCCTGCGTTCTCAAGCGCGTCATACACGGACTGCGCTGATTTTTCCAGAATGCCCGGATCCAGATCAAGACCACCGATCTTCTTCATCAGTTCCGTGATCTCCTTCTTGTCCTCTTCCGAAATCTTAACGCCGACCTTGTCCGCACCCTCATCGATCGCTTTACCGATATCCTCATCGTTCGTCAGGTCCTTCTTGACGACTTCATCCTTGCATACCGCGATCAGCTGCGTAGCCTTCTCCGAGCCGAGCGAATCGATTAGATTCCCGGTCGTAACCAACTCGTCCACGGCCACATCGAAGGTCTCCTCAGGAACTTCCTCGCCCTGCATCGCGCCGTACGCCTTGATCGCACCGACCAAAGCCGCCGTTCCCGACAGTTCAAAGGGGCCCGCGACCGTCACATCCGCATCGGTAAAGCCCGCTGTGGAAAGCGCGTTGACATACATCGCCTCCGTACAGAAGTTGATATTCTTCGTCGTAACATGAATGCCGGTCCCGGCATCCGCCTCCTCGATCTTTACGGAAGAAAGTGCCCTCTTTCCGATCACGGATTTGTCGATATAGTCATCCAGATGCTCATGCTCTTCCTCATTCGTCACCTCGATAACCTCATAATCCGCAAGCTCGCTCGACTTCACGCCAAGCAGATTCATCACCTTCTGCTTCTCACTGTCCTTTAGTGACGCTCCGAACGCGATGTACGGCTTTACCTCGACACCGGCGCTCGCAACTTGCGTCCCGATCGGCAAAAAAGTCCCGACAGCCAGGCTGAGGATACATCCGACCGCCACCACCTTCCATATACCTTGTCTTCTCATAGTCAGCTTCGTTCCCTTCTATCATCAACAGTTAAGCTCATACCAGCGCTAGCGGCAGGAGTTTTCTTCCGAGGAACCCTTTATAGGGTGAGCGAGGAAGAAAAGCTCCGACCGCGCTAGCGCGTCTGTCTGCTACAACTTCACGATCCGACCGCGCTAGCGCGTCTGTTTACATCAATCACAGTCTAACGATCCGACTGATCGCCTCGGCAGTCTTCTCCGCCGTACCAAACGCCGTCAATCGGAAATACCCTTCTCCGCTCGGGCCGAAGCCGGCCCCCGGTGTTCCGACTACATTCGCCTCGGTCAAAAGCTTGTCGAAGAAATCCCAGGAAGACAGTCCTTCCGGTGTCTTCAACCAGATGTACGGCGCATTCACACCACCGTAAACCTCATATCCCGCACCCGCGAGTCCCTCACGAATCGTCGCGGCATTTTTCATATAGTAAGCAATCTGCTCCTTCGTCTGCGCCTTACCCTCTGCCGAGTATACTGCCTCGCCGGCACGCTGGATGATATACGGTGCACCGTTGAACTTCGTTCCGTGGCGTCTCGCCCAAAGGCTGTTCACCATCACATCGGAATCCGGAGCGGTCAGTTCCTTCGGGATCACGGTAAAGCCGAGACGTGTTCCGGTGAAGCCCGCATTTTTCGAAAAACTCCGCATCTCGATCGCGCAGGTCTTCGCACCATCACACTCATAGATGGAGTGCGGCACGTCCGCCTCGCTGATGTATGCCTCATACGCGGCATCGTACAGGATTACCGCCTGCTTCTCGATCGCGTAGTCAACCCACGCCTGAAGCTGGTCCTTATTCAAGGTCGTTCCGGTCGGGTTGTTCGGACAGCAGATGTAGATGATGTCCGGTGTGCGCGACGGAAACTCCGGCACGAAGCCGTTCTGCGCGGTACACGGCATGTAGATCACGTCCGTCCACGCTTCCTTAGCCTTATCATAATCTCCGGTCTTGCCGGCCATCGCGTTGGAATCCACATAAACCGGATACACAGGATCGGTTACCGCGATCACATTATCCGTCGCAAAAATATCCACGATGTTACCGCAGTCGCTCTTGGCACCGTCACTGATGAAGATCTCATCCAACGAAAGTTCCACACCACGCGGCTTGTAGTCATTGTCACGGATTGCCGTCCGCAAAAACTCATACCCCAGATCCGGCGAATAACCATGGAAGGTCTCCACTGCCGCCATCTCATCAACCGCACCGTGAAGCGCGCGGATCACAGCCGGTGCGAGTGGCTGTGTCACATCACCGATACCGAGGCTGATCACCTCACGATCCGGATTCGCTGCCTTGTACTCGCTTACCTTGCGGGCAATCGTCGAGAACAGGTAACTTCCGGGTAATTTCAAAAAATTATCATTAATCTTAAACATGGGCCATGCCCCCCTTTCCTGCATTTACGACGAACATTATAGCAGATGAACGCGACAAGTGCAATCCCTCATTTCATCAAAAAGTTGGATTTTATCAGAAAAAAGCCTTTACAATCGGCGTTTTTTTCGGTAGAATAGAAACAGCGAGTGGAGTGAGCGCGGCAGACCGCAGGACCGGCTGACACGATAAGTTACCGGTGATCACTCCGGAATGGAGGACAGGATGAAAAAGTTTTTCAAATTCATATTCAGTTTGGCGATCGTATCCGCCATCGTAGCCGGGGTTCTGTATTTCGTGAAAAATATCCTCATGAAGGATTACCTCGATGATTACGATGACGATTTCGACAATGATCTTTACGATGAGGTCGACGAAGATCGCAGTTATGTGACGATCCATCCGGACGGCACCGCATCCACCAAGGACGATAGCGATGATGCTTCTAAGGAAAAAAAAACAGAATCGCCTAAAAAAAAAGATCGTGCTGCAAAGGTAAAGGAAACGCTCGATGCTGTAAAGGAAAAAGTTGACGACGCTAAGGAAAAAGCCGATGTTGTCAGAGATGCAGCCAAGGAAAAAGCTGATGCCGTCAAGGACGCTGCCAAGGATAAGATCGTAGATATCAAGGAAGCCCGCAGCAAGAAAGCGGAGGCGACGAAGGAAGAAGTTGTCGAAGATGCCAAAGCCGAGGACACTAAGGTTGAGGAAGTAAAGGTTGAAGAACCTAAAGCCGAAGAAGTTGCTGCAGAAGCTGACACCGCTACTGAGACTGCGACTACAGGAGATACCGCAGCTGCTGATGAAAGCGCGACTACCGCAGAGACCGTAACCGCTGAATCGACCACCGATACGACAAGCACCTGGAGCACCGTTTCTTCCGACATTGACAAAACCGATGACGAAGAAGAAAA
>JAEEGM010000144.1 GCA_016280325.1 Eubacterium sp.
CATGAAGATGAAGACCGAGGAGTGTGAGACGGAGGAAGGTTTCTATCAGATTGAGGTTGTCCGCGTCCGGGATCACGTTCGCGTGTACATGATCGGGGATGGTCTGCAGTCCACGGTGATCATGGCGCTTCCGGACAGTTCCGGTAGCCTGTTTGTTTCGATCACGGGAGAGAACGGACATATCACGGAGATTAAAAATGACGTGAGCGGCGTTATCCTGAAAGAGGGTGACATCCCGCGTATTGTAGATGAGGTAACGTATATCGATCGTATGGTGGGCGATGTTCCGAATATCCAGGTGGACAGCTACTGCTCGGCGGCAACGGAGGGAATGCCTGTTACCGACGGTATGGAGATCGTATTCCATACCATGACGCTGCCGGCGTCCAATCTGGTATGGCACTGCCCGTTCCTGGTATTTTTCAAATCCGACGATCATCTAATGCACGGGCCAAACTACGATGAACTGGTCATCGTGCGACTGGACGGTGAGAGTGTGGAGAGTGGCGGACGCGTGAGAAGTATCACCGAGACCAGAAGGGGCGAGGACTTCGAGAGCTGGGACAGCTGGAAGGAATACAATAAAAAAGGATTTGAGTGTAAGGTTACACTTAGGAGAAATAATAACCGCATCCTTATGATGACGGAAAATGCCGGTATCTTCGTGAAGAGCACGATCTACACGGAGGCTTACGATGAGGATATCCGTGTTGCGATCACGGGAGATATGTGTGCGTTGACAGATATCAGGTTCATCGCATGACAAATGTCATAACAGGTTCTGACAGAGGGCACTTGCGAAAGCGGGTGCCTTTTTCTATAATAACAACAGTACAGCAAATAAGTTCGGTATTTTCGTGATCGCTGTACCGGAAAGAGTATTCAGGAGGTGTGCTATGGAAAACACGGTAGTAAAAATTGACAACCTGGTTAAGCGTTACGCGGAGCTGATCGCACTCGATCATCTCAGCCTTGAGATCAAGGAGGGTGAGATCTTCGGCTTGCTCGGCCCCAACGGCTGTGGCAAGACCACGACGATCAGCTGTCTTCTCTCATTGCTGGCCTTTGATAAGGGCGAGATTGAGATCTTCGGCAAGCCGATGACGCCGACAAGCTATGACATCAAGCGGGACATCGGAATCATCATGCAGAACGTGGCCGTGTTTGATGAGCTGACGGTGGAAGAAAACATCAACTGCTTCTGCGGCCTGTATATCCGGGACAAGGAACTGAGAAAGCAGTATGTGGAAGAAGCCATCGAGTTTGTCGGCCTGCAGGACTTCAAAAAGTTTCGTCCGAAGAAACTCTCCGGCGGTCTTTTGCGAAGACTGAACATCGCTTGCGGTATCGCGCACAAACCCAAACTGATCATCCTCGATGAGCCGACGGTAGCGGTGGATCCGCAGAGCCGAAACCGGATCCTTGAAGGGATCATGGAACTGAACAAGCAGGGTGCGACGATCATCTACACCACGCACTACATGGAAGAGGTGGAACAGATCTGTTCGAGGATCGCCATTCTGGATAAAGGAAAGAAGATCGCCGAGGGCACCAAGGATGAGCTCAAGCGGATGATCAAAAATACGGAGACGGTCACCATCGAGGTACCGGATCTTCCGGAGCAGATCATAGTGAAGATGCGCGAACTTCCGCATGTATACGAGGTCACCTACGGTGTCTCAAAGGATGCGTACGAGGGTGGAACACGTCGTGACCATCGTCTCGAGATACGCTGCTCCGGCGGTAAGCATAACCTGACAAGAATCCTCGCGGTCCTGCAGGATGAGGACGTTCATTTCGGACGTGTCTACACCGAACTCCCGACACTGAACGACGTCTTCCTGGAGATCACGGGTAAGGAACTCCGAGACAAGGATGAACACGAGGAGGGATAAACTATGTTTTGGCATAATCTGAAATTCGAGATACTGACTACGCTTCGTGCGAAAGATCTGATCATATGGATGATGATCTTCCCACTGATCCTGGGGGCATTTTTCAAGATCGCCTTCGGAAGTATCTATGAAAACAGTACACTCTTTGAGACAGTCCCGACGGCGGTTGTGGAGAATACGAAAAATGAAGTCTTCCACTCGGTCATCGACGAGATGGAAAAGGGAGACAATCCGCTGTTGAAGGTCACATATATGAATGAGGCGGATGCGATGAAAGCGCTCGAGAACGATGAAGTTAAGGGGATCATCTATGTCGGCGATAAGCTGACACTCAAGATCAAAAACTCTGACATCGAGCAGACGATCCTGAAGAAGTTCGCGGAGCGATATATGGCACAGGAAACGATCATCCGGGATACAATGGAGAACGATCCGACAAATCTGCAGGCGGTGACGAAGATTTTGTCACAGGACATGCCGGTGAAGGAGGATCGCCCGATGACAGACGGAAACACGGATCCTTTCGTCGCGTATATGTACAATCTGATCGCGATGGTGGCGATGTTCGGAACCGTTACGGGACTTCATATTGCAGTCAGCAATCAGGCCAATCTGTCAGAACTCGGCGCGAGACGAAACTGCTCACCGACGCCGAAGTTTATCACGGTGATAGCAGGTCTGATCGGCAGTTACCTGGCACATGGTGTCTGCATCGTGATCTGTGTGACCTTTCAGACGCTGGTTCTCGGTGTGGACTTCGGCACCCGCCTTCCGTTCGTCTATCTGGGCGGATTCCTCGGTGGTGTCATGGGTGTTTCGGTCGGATTCTTTGTTGGTTCGATCTCGACCTGGTCGGAGGGCTTGAAGATCGGTATTGTAATGAGTGTATCGATGGCGATGTGTTTCTTGAGCGGGCTGATGTTCGGTGATATGAAAGCCATACTCGAACTCCATGCGCCGATCGTAAACGACTTAAATCCGGCAGCGATTGTCGCCGATTCGCTCTACTACCTGAATGTGGACGCGGATCTGACGAGGTTCTTCGGAAAGATCCTGATGATGGTGGGAATTGCGATGGCATTTGCCGTCGGCGGACTATTTTTGACAAGGAGGAGACGTTATGCAAGTCTTTAAACTGTTTTTACAGATCGCCAAGGCCAAACTTCCGAGCGGGCTGATCTATGTGATCGTATTTTTCGCTGTATGCTTCCCCATGTCAAAGGCAGCTGCCGAGCAAACCAGTTTTGAGGAGACCAAGGTTTCCATCGCGGTTTTTGATGAGGATAATACACCGGAAAGTCGGAGACTGATCGAAGAGATCGGAAAGAAAAACAAGATCAAGGAACTGAAAAATGATCCGGAACTGATCCTGGACGCGATGTATTATGGGCAGGTGGCTTACACACTCTCCATCAAAAAAGGATATGCACAGAACCTGAAAAAGACCGATGAGGCAGAGACGAAGGATGCGTTGTTTGAAACCTTCCACCTGCATGACAGCTACGCGACAATCATGATGGAGCAGTATCTGGATGAGTATGTACGGACGGTACGCGCCTATGTGGCCGGGGGCAATGAACTGAACGCTGCGATCGATAAGACGGAAAAGCAGATCGGGATCGAGGCGGAGGTAAGCATGGTGGATCCTGACGGCGGTGGCGTGCGCGATGAAAACTATTCGGAGAGTTTCTCCTTTGTATTCCGCTATATGCCGTATGTATTTATATCGGTGTTTGTCAACGTACTTTGCCCGATCCTTCTTGTGATGAAGAGAAAGGATCAGCGCTTCCGGATGAATTGTTCCAGTACGAAGATGTCCAGTTTTTCCGCTCAGATCTTCGGTGGATGTGCCATCATAGTAGGTGCGGTCTGGTTGCTCCTCATGATCGGAAGCATGATCATGTACGGAGGTATCTTCCAAGGTGCAAACTGCTGGATCGCGGTGCTTAACTCGTTTGTTTTTGCTCTGATCTCGGCGACAATCGCGATTCTCGTGTCGAGTTTCAGTCCCGGCGAGAGCGTCGTCAATATGATCACACAGTGTGTGGGACTCGGGATGTGTTTTCTGACCGGCGTTTTCGTGCCGCAGTCGCTGCTTGGTGACGGGGTGCTCGCGGTAGCCAAATTCCTTCCGGCTTACTGGTATGAGAAGGCCAATGATATTCTGGCCGGAGCGGGGGAAGGTACGACGGGTGATGTTTGGATCTGTGTGTTGATCGAAGTCGGATTTTTGGTGGCGCTTGCTTTGGTTACGATCCTGCTTTCAAGACAGAGACCGGAAGGGCGTGCGCGTAAGGTTCGAAATCCGCAGCCGGAATGAGATATTTGTAACATAAATGTTTTGATAAAAATATGAAAGAACGCTTGAAATCCATACCTTTTTGCGCTATAATGTGTATAAGTATATCTAAATTTAAGAATCTATGAGTTTTATGAAAAAGATGCTAAGTTGGCGGAAAGGTAACGATGGGATTATTTTCTTCTTCTTCAGGTGAGAAAGCAGTTCTTTACATCGAGAAGGCTTCCGGTCAGGAGGCCTCTTTCTCGTGTCAGTTCAATCCCGATGATTTCAGTATCAGCACGAGGGGAAAGTTCACCAGGACCGAGCGTAAAGGTGAGGACGAACCGATCGTACAGTTTATGGGTGGCAGCGCTTCGGCGCTTCAGCTGAAGCTGTACTTTGATACCAGTACATCCTATGAGATCAAATCGGGGATTTTCGCCAAGCCGACCAAGGAGAAGGCAAAGGACGCCTCGTCCTACGTGAGAACGCTTCTTGGTTTGGTGCGTATCGACGGAAAGCTTCACCGTCCGCCGGTCGTTACGTTCTGCTGGGGGTCAATCCAATTCGGTGGGATTGTCGAGAGTGTCGACGCAAGATTCACGCAGTTTGAAAAGGGCGGTATGCCGGTCGTGGCCGAGGTAAGCATGACACTGGTCGCGATGGACCCCAATCCTTCCGGTCAGTCCGAGACGGTCAAGATCAGCCCCAAGGAGTCACCGGATCGATCCAAGTGTATCCTTTTAACGGAGGATTCCAGTATCTGGGATATTGCGGAGAAGGAGTATGGAGACAGTTCGCAGTGGCGTAGGATCGCACAGGCCAACAATATCCTGGATCCGCTTTCGATTCCGACGGGAACACTGCTTCGCGTACCCGCCATACGATAAAGGACAGGGATAAGATATGGCAGATTTGATGAACGGAACTTATACCTACGATCAGCTGAAAAAACAGTATTCGAACTTTATTGTTCCCCTGATCCGTATCAAGGTGAACGGTTCGGATCAGGTTGAGAAGCTGAATCTGAGTGTCTATTCGCTGAAGGCGACGCTGTCTCTTGACGGAGCAAGTATGGTTGTCATCAAGCTTATCGGCCTGTATGACGAAGAAAAGCACACATTTAAAAGTAATGTGAAAAGCGCCTTTCCGATCGGGACTATCGTCGAGGTGGAGCTGGGATATCAGTCCACGACGCTGAACATCTTTAAGGGCTTTGTCACGATGCGGGGAAGTGAGTTCGGAACCAGGACACCGTTTTTCGTCCTGACACTGATGGATGCCAGACGCTTGATGATGCTTACGGGTTCGCAGTATAAATTGCATACACAGAAGAATTATTCCGACGTATTCAAGGAGATTATCAGTGCGTACTCCAAGCTGTGTTCGCCGGTGATCGAGGCGACCTCGGACGAGTTGGAGGATCCCATCTCGCAGACGCAGGATGATTATCACTTCATCACCGGTGATCTGATCCGCAGGGTACGTGCCGACAGGGAATTTTTCATACTGGGGGACAAGGCGTATTTTCGTAAACCGCGCAGTTCCTCCTCGCCGATCATGACGCTTCAGTACGGCCGGGAACTGATTGCGCTGAAGACCGACGAGGGTTATCGTGACATGAAGATCGAGGTTTCGGGAAGCGACGAGGAGAACCAGACGACCATCAAAGGGAATGCCACCGTAGAGAAAGCCAAGGGACAGAAGTCCATTATCACACAGACGCCGGAGCTTTTCCTGGCAGACGCCGTTTCAAAGACACAGAAACAGGTTACCGATGTTGCCAAGTCCATCGCAGCCAGAAAGGGATGGGAGGCACAGACGGCGAGCGCGATCACGGTCGGATTGCCGGAGCTGGTGCCGGGTCGCTATGTCAAGGTGGAGAAGCTGGAATCGGATCTTTGTGACCATAAGTACTACATCAAGAGCGTGATCCACGAGATCAACGCGGAGGAATATCGGACAATGCTTGAGATGGAAGGATGGGAGTGACATGGGTGTTTTTAACGGACTGGCAGCTCCCGTGAGGGACGACCGAATATGCGGTGTCGTCACCGGGCTCGTCAAGGAGAACTATGACGAGAAACATAAGGGAATGATCAAGGTTGAGTATATGCTCGGGGAGACCGGGAAAAATGTCACCGGTTGGGTTCCCGTCGCATCGCCTTATGCCTGCAAGGAGAGCGGACTTTACCTGTTGCCCGAGGTTGGCGCGGAGGTGCTGATCACTTTCCACATGGGCGACCGGAACAAGCCGATTGTTATCGGATCGTTGTGGAACAAGGTTAATACGATGCCGGAGGAGGCACCGGATGAGAAGAACCTGACGAAGCTTTTCAAAACCAAGGGCGGCGTCACGGTCACGATCAAGGAAGAGAAGGACAAGGAAACGGTCGAGATAAAGACACCGAAGGAGATATCCTTTAAGATTGATGATGAAAAAGAGACCGTGACCATTTTTGATAAGGACAGTAAAAACGGCGTCAGTATCGAGATGAAGGACGGCAAGCTGACGCTGATGTGCGACAAGGAAATGGCCTTTAAGATCGGTGGCAACGAGATGATCAAGATGGACGGCCACAAGATTACGATGAAGGGCGATGACATCGATGGGGAAGCGACCAAGGGTGTTACGCTCAAGGGACAGAACATCAAGGTCGACGGAACACAGACTGACATCTCGGGTAAGGGCGGGACAAATGTCAAGTCCGACGCGATGGTGCAGGTCAAGGGAACGATGGTGAAGATCAACTGACGCGAAAGGCAGATGTATGGAAAGAGAAGATCCCAAAAGTTTCTTAGGTGTAGGATTCAAATTTCCGATCCAGGTGGACGAGAATACCGGCCGGATGAAGACCTCGTCTTATGAGGAGGATATCATGGAGGCAATCCGTATTATCCTGTCCACGAGGCGCGGAGAGCGCATCCGCAATCCGGAGTTCGGTTGTGGGATATATGACTATGCCTTTGATACGATGGATTATACGACGCTTTCACGAATGCAGCGTGAGGTCGAACGGGCGTTGGTGCTGTGGGAGCCGAGGATCGAGGATACCAAAGTAAGGCTTGAGACCGAGCCGGAGGAGGGCCTGATCCGGATCCATATCAGCTATGTGGTTCGAACGACCAACAATCCTTTCAACATGGTCTATCCTTTTTACGTCAACGAGGGTATCGGGGGCGGAGAGTAAAGTATAGAGGTGCATGAGGCTCCGCTGCGGGCGGAAGAAAAGTATGGTGACGCATGGAAGAAGCATTTATGGAAAAAGAGATCGAGGGTGAGAGCTACCGCGATGTGATTGCGCGCATCTTAGATCTGTCCAAAAGCTACACACCGGAATGGCGGTTCGACCCGGATAACCCGGACATCGGATCGGCATTAGCTGTCGTCTATGCGCGCATGGTAGAACAGACTTACAAGCGCCTGTCACGTGTTCCGGAGAAGAACCGTATTGCTTTTTTGAATTCTCTCGGTGCGGATTTGTTGCCGGCCGTACCGGCTTCCGGACATGTACAGTTTTTACTTGTCAACGAAGAAGTGGAAGGTGCCGAAGTCGATGAGGGAACCGTTGTTTTCGCCGACTCGGAGGATGCGCCGGACAATGTAGTGGCCTACGAAACGAAAGAGCCGCTGTATGTCACACCCGCCGGTCTGTCCGGCCTGTATGTGACGCACGACGAAGCTGATGCGATCGTGCGTCTGTATGACCGGGAAGAGGAGGAGTGGAAGCCGGTTCAGTTGTTCGGTGTGAGCGGGAAAAATTCTCAGTGCCATGAATTGTATATTGCTCACGACACGGTACTTGCCATCGAGCGGGAAGCACAGATCGAGTTGGAATTTCTCCATGTTCTGAGCCCTCAGGATATGAAGCAGATACTTTATTCTCTTGCGGATCCTTCGGTTGCGGTGTGGGAATACGCCACGGGCGAGGGAAGCGAGTGGCAGATTTTTCAGAAGGTGGACGCGACGGCCGGAAGTATACGGCTTTACAAGGCGGCGGAGCAACCGGCCTTTGCGGAACGGGAGATCGAGGGGCGGAGCTCCTACTGGATCCGGGTTCGCTTGCTGTCCATCGCAGAAGGTGAGAAATTGCGGATGACCGGTATGAAGCTCGCGTCAGCCGGTGTGGAGGTCCTTCCGGATATCATCTACGGAGCGGATGAGGAGCAGGATCGTCGTCGTTGCCTGCCCTTCGGAGAGCGACTTGATTTATACCGGACAGTATGCTTCGGATCGGATGAGATCCTTTCAAAAAAAGGCGCGATGTGTACCCTGTCTTTCCGCGTGGACTTCGCGAGAGTTCCGCTTGAGACCAACGAAAGTCAGACCTTCAACTGGGAATGGGTAATGCGTCGGAGCGACTTCAAACCCAATTATGAATTCGATGTATCGATCGATAAGGTGGTCTGGGAATACTTCAACGGGACCGGTTGGACCAGACTCTTTGCCACGGATGAGCATGAGCACGCCTTCAGTGTACCGGACGGTGTGAGTGGCCAGTACGAAACGCTCACCTTCCTCGTACCCACGGATATCGAACCGACGCTGGTGGGCGCGACGGAGACCTGCTTTGTTCGCGCGCGCATCCTAAAGATCCGTAACCTCTATAAGCTGCAGGGACAGTATGTACTGCCGGTAATAGAGAGTATCAGTATGAAATACGATTATCGTCTGCCGCAGAGTGCGCAGGACTATATCCTGCACAACAATCTCGTGACAATAAGACCGCCGCAGGCGGAGGAGGGCCTTCCCTTTACGCCGTTTTGCCGGACGGGAACCGATGAGATGGCAGGGTACTTTGCCTTTGACGTCTCTCCGGCGGGAGGACCGGTCAAAATCCTGTTCGATGTCGTGGCGACGAATGATGAGAGCTCGAGGCAGCTTTTGTGGGAGTATTTTTCCGGGGATAAATGGCGCCCGATCAATCTGATCGATGAAACCGCACAGCTCACCAAGACAGGAGTTGTGACATTCACAATACCACCGGATATCAGTCGGTACTCACTCTTTGGAAGAGAAGGATACTGGCTGCGTCTCAAGGTGGAAGACGGATTTGACAGTGAGTGGTCGGAGCCACTCAGGCTCAACCGCATTTTTATGAACGTGACACCGGCCAGGGAAACGGGTGGCCATTATCTGGAGTATTTCCGAACAGAGATCTATCAGCCGGAAGGGCGATTGGATCTTCCCGGTAAAAATATACTCGAGGCTGAAGTCTGGGTCGATGAGCAGGGCCGACTCAGTAGTGAGGAGATCCAGCGGCTGAAGCAGCAGGAGATGCTCGAAGAAGAATACGAAGACGATCGCCCGGTTCATACCTGGGTTCGCTGGACAGGCGTGGAAGATTTCTACGACTCTGATGCAGAGGACAGGCACTACGTTCTGCATCCGTTGAGCGGACAGATCGAATTCGGTGACGGGAAGCGCGGACGCATTCCACATCCGTCATCCGATGATAATATCCGTGTGTTTTACACGACGGGAGGCGGTGCCTTTACCAATGTTCCCGTGGGAGCGATCGATCGCATGGAGCAGTCCATCGGATTTATCAATCGCGTGAAAAATGTCACGCCGATGCTCGGTGGCTGCGATGCTGAGGATCGTGTTCGCGGTATCTGGCGTGAGACGGAAGCGCTGGGTAACCAGAACCGCGCGATCACGGCAGCTGACTTCGAATCGTTAGCCAAGCGTGCGTCGAGAGAGATCGACCGTGTGAAGTGCTTCTCCGGTTTTGACGGTGACGGTAAGCGTAAGACCGGAGCCATCACGTTGGTGGTCCAGGATGAGAACCCCGGAGAGAATCTCCACTTCTCGGCGTTGAGAGATCTTGTCCTCCAATACATGAAAGAGCATATCAATCCGGTGCTTACGAGAGGCGAGAGGCTCTTCGTCGTGCAACCGGCATATGTGGAGTGCCAAACATACATCGAACTGACGGTGGGAGACCTCAACAGGGTGTTCCGTGTGAAAAAGGAAATCGAGGAACGTATCGCGGCATTTTTAGACCCGACGCACGGAAGAGGCGGTGGCGGCTGGGAGATCGGTTCGTTCCCGAACACCATACAGATTCAGAATGTGATCAGTGATATACGGGGTATATCCTATATCAGCAAGGTTATCATGACAACCTACGGCCTGTCCGGGAAGGATGACCGCAAGGAGGTCGACATCCGCACCTTGCCACGGAACAAGTATATACTGCCTGTTCCGGGGAGTACAGAGATTGTGATTAACGCGAACGGATAAGGGGAGTATAGGAGGATTCAGATGCTGCCGATACCGGAGCTGGACGATCAGCAATACGACAAAATACTGGAAGAAGCCATGAATGTGGTCGTGAGTATTTTTCCGGAGTGGACGGACTTCAACGCCCACGATCCGGGAATCACGATCCTGGAGTTGTTCGCCCTGATGAAGGAAAGTTCGCAGTATTATCTCGATCAGATCGGTGAGGAGAATCTGAAGAAATACCTCAAGTTGATGGGGATTCGACGTCGTGCCAAGCAGCCGGCGGAGAGTCTGGTGTACATAGACTGCGAGGAAGAAGTCGAGCTGATGAAGGGGCACAAGCTCGATGCCGGTGGGATCTGTTTTGAGACCATGCACCGCGTGCAGCTTCTCACGAGTAACATGTTAGGCTGTCTGGCCGTGAGAGACGGTGAGGTGACGGAGGTTCTGACCAGCGGACAGATGGAGTTCGGCAACAGGGTCCGTTTCTTCGTGCTTGGCGAGGATCCGCGTCCCGGAGATAAGTTTTATATCGGCTTTGATAAGTATCTTCCCTTCGGTGAAAAGCTGCAGTTATCCATCCGTATGGAGGACGATTACGGTGTGAAGCGAAACCCCATCGGGGACTTCCACTTCGCGGGCGGGCCGGTGATCACCTGGCAGTATTATACGGCGCGTGGCTGGATGGATATGGAAGTTATATCCGATGAGATGCACGGATTTTTATTCGATGGATTTTTGACCTTTATGTTGGAATACCCGATGGTTGAGACCGAGGTGGGCGACATGAAGGGACATTTCATTCGCGCTGTCTTGCGTGAAGGTCACTACGACGTGCCGCCGATCATGACTAACATCGGGATGAACATGTGCCGGGTTCGTCAGCAGGACACCTTGGTTGAGATGGTACGCCTGGAGAACAAAGGACCGAATCTCTTCCTCGATTCCGAACTGTCGATCCTGGGGATGAGCGACGTGTACTTTCGTAAAAATGGCCTCTACTACGAAGTGGATGCCTATGAGAAGGATTATCTGGAAGGTGTCAGTAAGACGGTGATCACGGTTGAGGACGAACACATCGCGGAAGCGGAGGAGTTCCTGGTGATCAATCGTGACATCTCATATTTGCATAAAAAACACATCGGAGAGGGGAACGGCTTTCCGGATCAGGTCATCGACCTGGAGGATACACGGGTGATGGAGGAGCCCTTTGCCCTGCTTATCGCAGATATCGATGATCCGTTGGGATATCGCCTGTGGGAGCAGGTGGAGGATTTCGCCGTATCGAAGCCGGAGGACAGACACTTTGTGTTGGACACAGCCAAGGGTGAGGTTCGTTTTGGAAACGGATTTCACGGCATGCCACCCGAGGGGGACATCCTGCTTGCGGCGTATGCGAGAACTGAGGGTGCGAACGGTAATGTTCGCGTCGGCAAGATCGACAGCTTTCGCTCCGGCCGGATCGAGGGACTGACGGTATCAAATCTCGACGACGCCAAGGGAGGCCTCGACGAGGAGCAGCTGGAGGAGAGCTTCTTCCGCGCCAAGGGACAGATTCGTAAGCCGACCTGTGCCGTGACGGCAGCGGACTATGAAGAATATGTGATGCACACGCCGGGGCTTTTGATCGAGAGCTGCCGGGTGTTGATGCCGGAGGAAGGCGAACGCCTTTCGATGAATAAGTCAGACAATGCGATCCATATTGTGGTTCGTCCCTACGGCTTTCAGGATGTGAGCGAAGTCAAGGAACAGTATGAGCGAAATATCCGTGCGTACCTCGAAAAGGTGCGCATGCTGGGGAGCCGGATTCAGATCCACTTCCCCGAGGTGATCGCGGTGGATGTGTATGTCGAGCTGATTGCCGAGACACATACGCGTGGTATCAAGGAGCGCGTCAAAAATGCCGTGGCTGAGTTCTTTGACCGGTACCGCGAGGATTTCGGCAAGCCGATCGTGGCAAGTCATCTGTACGGATTTTTGGACAGACAGGAATTTATCGTGGGAATCCGCTCGCTTTCGCTCGATGCTAAGGGAAATGAAATACGTCGTAACCGGGACGGGGACATTTTTATCCCGCCAAACGGTGTGACGGTTTTGAATGAAGTCAGTGTGTTTATAAAGGGCGGTGAATATGGCTGGTAAGATTCGGTATTTTTTATTCAATAAAGAGTCCGACTTCCGACGAGGTTTCCTGCAGGATATGACCATCGAGGACGGAGGGATCTGTCCGGTAAAAGATTCCGGGAAAAAAGGAATCTTTATCTCGAGGCTCCTTGACAGCAGGGAAGCGGGGATGAGCTGGCACAGGCTACGGATGAAAGGTCGGCAGGGGGATCGAAATTCCTTCCGGATCAGTATCTACGCGACAGAAGAGAGGGAGTATCTGTTCGACGGGAAGATGTGGGATCTGGATGCGTATCTCCAAAGTGAAGAGATCCCGGTTGAGGAGAAGATCCGGCATATGGAACCGCTTCTCCAAAAACAGACCGTCGGTATGGATGATCTGATCCTGCATGATATCACGGGACGATATCTCTTCGTCATGTTTGAGGTCTACTGGCAACATGACAGGCAAAGCATACGAGATATACAGATATTTTTCCCGAGGCAGACATGGGTTTCCTATTTGCCGGAAATCTATGAAAGGTATGACGAGGGGATGTTTCTCGAACGGTATCTCGGGATATTTCAGAGTATCCATGAGGATATGAATGAACAGATCGCCGAAATGGTGGATGTGTTCGACAGGGAGAGCACCGCGAGACAGTATCTCGACTGGTTGGCCGATTGGATCGGCATCCCGGAAAGTTACATGTGGACGTCGGAGCAGTTGAAAAGTCTTGTGAAAAATGGAATCTCGCTTTTTAAGAAGCGAGGCACGAGGCAGGGAATCATCGAGCTGATCAAACTGTGTACGGGCGAGGAACCTTACCTCGTGGAACATCACCAGATCGCGGAGTTCAAAAAGAACAGGGAACAGACAGAGCTGATGAGAAAGCTCTACGGCAACCGCCCCGATTTCTTTACAATGATACTGAAGGAAGAGCTGGTGGATACGCCCTGGAAAAAGGAAACCGTGATCAAGCTGGTGGACAGTTTCAAGCCGGCACATATGGATTGGCAGTTGATCGTGATCAAACCGTACCTGTTCGTAGGTGAATATACATACCTCGGTGTTAATACGGTATTGGGTAGTTATGGAGGATTGAAGCTGGATGGTCATTCGGCGATGTCACTCTCAGTCCTGGAAGGAGGAGAAGAATGAAAAACTCGAATTATTTCCCGTTTCAGAGAAACCGGTATTTTTACGGAAAGCTTTTGTCCGTAGACGATTTTGAGCTGGAACAGCGATATATGAATGACAAACGGAGGTTGGTGAATCGATTCCTCTTCGGACCCGGTATTGTTACCGGTCTGTACGTGGTCGATGTTGATGAGCAGACCGTCTCTGTGGAAGCCGGTTTTGCTCTTGATACCTGGGGACGTGAGGTTATCGTGGATAAGCCGGTCCTCAAGAAACTATCCCTGATCGACGGGTATGATCACTGCGTGGAGAGCAACGCGGATGTCGTGTATCTGTGTATGGAGTACGACGAGGAGGATACCGAGCCGGTTCACAATATCTCGGGAACCCTGGTTGCCGGTGAGAAGGAAGGTGAGACCTCATGTGCCCGCGTGCGTGAAGGGTATCGGCTGTTCCTCACGGATGTCGAGCCGGATGAGCAGGAGAAGAGTTCTCTTTCGGCTGAGGGCTTCTATCGCCTTTCGACCAGGGTATGGCAGGATGATGAAGTAAAGATCACACAAAGTGTGCGTCGGTTCATGCGAACCGGAACGCAGGCAGAGCTGTGTGTGCATATCGAAAACCGTGGAAGGAGCACGATCGAGGTTTCCTATGACGTCGTGCTGAACGGTCTGTCCACGGCGGAAGGAAAGTCGAGACTTACGGTAAGCTTTGATGAGAAGACGGTTGAGAGAACCGGCGAGTACGAGCTTCGATTTCCGATCAAGGTCACCGGAGTGGCCGGAGATAAGGCGGAGTTGACGGTGGATCCGGAGAGTGTAGCTTACAGGATTTCCGGTGCTGCGAGCGACGCGGATTTTGAAGGTGTGATGGAGGCACAGCTCGTTGACATCTCCGAAGTGGACGCGCTTGAGCAGGCATATTACCGCATGCCGATGGAGAAGGTGGCCGTGCAGGGATATCAGTCACCGATTTATCTCGCGAAGATCACACTTGTGAGCGGCATGGATACGTATGTAATTGAAAGTGTCGAGAACGCGCCGTTCCGACAGTTTGTTTCCAACACCATGCTTGACGCGGCCAAGCACGGACTGCGCATGGATCTGGGTGGAGGCTCGGAGCGGGTCACAGTGGTATCCGAGGCGGCACCCGCACCGGGTGTAGCGCCGGTTACGGAAGGAACCCGGATCGCGCACGGAATGGCGGAGATCGTGATCAAGGGAGGCGGCCAGCGTGGAGACAAGTTCTTCTCGCAGGATATCACACATGGTCTGGGACTCGGTCATGTGACCGTGATGCTCGGGCTGGAGCGCAAATCCGGTAAGGTTGTATATGGGAGTCAGGAGATTTTTGAAAATAAAGAGGATCCCGGTGTGGATGCGGAGCTTGCGGCCAGCGTCAACGAAGAGGATGGAAGCTTTGTGATCGGGGCGAGACTTCTTGCCGGTGTGAAGTCCGGCCGGGTCCGTGTACACTGGACAGCATTTCGCGATGCGAAGGATACGGCGGATTCGAAAAACGAGAAGCGGATTTTCATCAAGCCGAACCTTCTCGAACTCACTGTCAGAGAGTCGTATCGTCTGGAGGCCGTATGCGAAAACATGGTTGAGAAAAGTGTGTCCTGGAGTGTCCGGGAAGAATGTGGTTTCATCGACGAGACCGGACTTTACACGGCACCGAATGTGGCCGGTGTCTATGAGGTTGTGGCAAGGAGTGTGGCTTTCCCGGATGTCAAGGCATCGATCTTTGTTGTGGTAAGAGAATCCTGAGGTAGAATAGATGATAATCGAAACGCTCGAAACGAAATATGAGGTAATCCGTTACCTGTATTCGGACCGGCATATGGATCGATATGTCTGTCGTGATGTGGCAGGCGACGAAACCTATACCTGTATCCGAATCAAGGAGAAGAAGTGGATCGCGTCCGTGATGGAATTCCTGATGGGTCAGCTTGACAATGAGGATTTTTCGGATCTGGCGGCCTGCTTCTTCAGCGAAGAGCATCTGTATATCATGATGCGATACGCAGAGGGTGTCCCGCTCGAGGATAAGCTCGCCTATGAGGAAAACTCGATCGAGGAACGACTGGAGATCGGAAGGTCGTTGCTTGACCGGCTGATCCTTCAGAATATGCCGGATTACTTCATGTGTGACTGTCTGGATATATCGCAGATTCTCGTGAGTCCCGGCATGAGTATCGGGTTTTTGTATGAACTGAAGGATCTGGTGGAATACGCGAAAGCTGATTTTTCGGATGTTCAGTCACGGCTTTCGAGGATCATGGAGAAGCTTTTCAGCGAGGAACTCGGCAAGAAGACACTTCCCGTGATGGAGCAGTTTATCAGGGCTTTGAAAAAAGCCGCCTACGGCGACCTGATCAGTCTGTATACGGAATACGATGAGATCCTTAAGATGATCCTCGAGATGGATCCGAACGAACTGCTCATCCCGAAGACGAAGGCATTCCGGGTATGGGAGCGGATCAAAAAGATCTTCCGGCCGTTCAAGACGGTTATAGCGGTGTTACTCATCCTGGCGTCTGTCGGATTTTTGATATGGTCGGCGTACGAGTCTTCACGGACGGGGGACCAGGCGAAAGTGTTTGAATACATTGGATCGGTAACGATCAAATGATAAACAATAATAGGAAAGAGTGGAAACTATGAGTTCATTTGGAAACAGCGGAGGCGCGTTCCGGTCCTTCGCCAACAAGATGGGACGTATCGTAACGGCTCCGGTCGATGCCGCCAGACGTAAGGCGGAGCGTGCTGCAAGCCCGAGCTCGATTATGAGCCGTATGTCCGAGGATATCCGCGGTGAGGTAAAAGAGGTCAAGGCCAAACCGCACTCCCTCGATCAGTATTTTGTGATCGGGAAGCGTTTTGTTGCGAAAAAAGCAGTATATGTTTTCAGCCTTGTTTTGATTGTTTTGATCGCGGTTTTTATCCTTTTTGTAAAGCCCTGGATCGTGTCCACATTTTTCACCAGAACCTATATTATTAATATCGTAAAATTTTAGGGATATATCTGGAAAGTAAGGTTTTTGGACGCGCAGACATATTACATGGTTTTGTTTGTGATAAAGATGGAAGAAGGCCGTATTACCGGGCCCGGTGTCCTCTATGATTACAGCGGAAATAAAGTCTATCAGGGTGACTTTCTGATGGAGTTGTATGAAGGAAACGGCGAGACATTTTTCCCGAATGGAAAGACACAGTTTAAGGGTAATTTTACTGCCGGAAAATACGACGGAAAAGGGACACTTTTTTACGAAAACGGGAACAAAAAATACGATGGCCAGTTCTCGCAAGGCCTGTATGAAGGACAGGGTGTTTTTTACACGGCGGACGGGATGGTCCGTTACAAGGGAGGCTTCGCTGCCGGCACCTATGAAGGCAGCGGGACGCTCAACTACGACAACGGAAAAGTTAAGTACAGAGGAAGCTTTGCCGGAGGTGAATTCGACGGCAACGGAAGCCTTTACAACGAGAACGAAGCCCTTATTTACGAAGGCGGATTTAAGGCCGGCAAGAGAGAAGGTCAGGGTGTCATGTATTCCGTATCGGGAGATGTGATCTACAACGGGACGTTCTCAAATGACAATCCGGTCGAGGGTGATGTGATCTTATACGATAACAAAGGTCGGGTTGTCTACAAGGGAGGTATTAAGGACGGTCTGTATGAGGGCAAAGGTAAGCTCTTCAAAAAAGGCAAGCTGGTCTATATGGGCGACTTTACGGACGGGTTATTCAACGGCAAGGGTGCCAAGTATAAGAAGGGTAAAAAAATCTACAAGGGCGACTTTGTGGCCGGTAAGTATGAAGGCAAGGGAACCCTTCTGAAAAAGGGTAGGAAGGTTTATGTCGGTGAGTTTGCCGCCGGCAAGAAAGAAGGAAAAGGCAAGGAGTATAAAAAGGGTATTCTTATCTATGACGGTGCGTTTGTAGCCGGTAAGTACGAGGGACCCGGCAAGCTTTTCGACGAAAAGACAGGAAATATTCTGTATGATGGTGAGTTCTATCAGGGCATCATGGAGGGTTACGGCAAACTCTATAACATCGACAACGGTGTCGTGATCTACGAGGGTGGCTTCCATGACGGTCTGTATGACGGTATCGGAAACGAGTACAACAGCAAAGGGATGCTGAGATACTCGGGTGGATTTTTAAAAGGATTATACAGCGGTGACGGCAAGCTTTTCAGCACGTCCACCGGTCAGGTCAAGAAAGAGGGAACCTTTGTTAACGGCGAGTATGTGCCGGATCCCAACGATGAAGGAGACTGAGTATGGGTTTTAGTATGATATCCGAGGTAGGAAGACAGTTGGTAAAAATACTGGCGGATCAACTGGTTCCCGATGTGATCCTGCACGCCGGGTCGATCGGACTGTGCAGTCCGGATGACCACGGGGATTATCGGCTGGGTGTCTATCTTTACGACGTGAATCCCAGCGATAATGTCGCACAGTCCGGGATGGCAAGTACGGGTTTAAGATCGCAGAGTTATCCGTCGAGTTTTCTGTCGCTCGATTACATGATCACGGCATACTCGGACAGTGATCTGAAGTTTCGCGCGGAGGAGGAAATGAAGATCCTCGGACGCGTGGTACAGGTGCTTGGTGACCAGCGTGTCCTCACGCCGGAACAGTTGGGGACAGGCGCGTCGATGGGAGCCAGGATCGAACTGCAGAGGATGGATCAATACGAGAAGATGCGACTCTGGACTTTCCCGAACGAGCCGTATAAGCTTTCTCTTTTCTACCGGATCGAGCCGGTGGAGATCGCTTCCGGCAAGTCATCATCGATGGTGCGCGTTCGCGACCTCAATCTTTCCGTCGGCGAGGATCAGATCCGCAAGCACGCCTCCCTGGTGGTGCTGCCGATCGATGGGCGCACCGGAAGACCGGTCACGGGCAGCAATGTCCGCGTTCATATCGAAGGTGTGAAACCGCCGATCGTCAAGGGCGACGGGTACCGTGTATTTTTGGATATGCCGCAGGACGAGATCACCTTGTATTTCTCAAGCGGTATTTACGAGGACAAGACGCTGACGCTCTCACCGGAGGAGTGGACGGCCGAGGAAGTGCTGACGGTGGAACTCTCGCCCGGCGCGTCCTATCCGATGTAAATAAAAAAGGAGATTAGTGTGAAAAATCGCATTGATATGCCGATTTTTCACACGGTTATTTGCGACGAGCACAAATAACCTTTGATCCGACATGCGTGCTTCAAGCACGCATGCGGTGACTCGCACAAG
>JAEEGM010000145.1 GCA_016280325.1 Eubacterium sp.
AAGTTTCTCCTCAAGAGCAACCGCGTCGTCGATACCCATCTGAATACCTTCGTTGATTGCCTTCTTGCAGTTGCGAACAGCGATCGGTGCCTGAGCAGCGATACCGTTTGCCATCTTCTTGGCCTGATCCATCAACTCGGCCTGCGGATATACAGCATTGACAAGACCGATACGGAAAGCCTCATCTGCCTTGATGTTGCGTGCTGAGAAGATCAGCTGCTTAGCCATACCAACCGGAACCAGACGAGCCAGTCTCTGTGTACCACCGAATCCCGGTGTGATACCAAGTCCTACCTCCGGCTGACCGAACATAGCGTTGTCTGAGCAGATACGGATGTCACAGGACATCGAGATCTCACATCCACCACCAAGAGCAAAACCATTGACAGCAGCGATCGTCGGGATCGGCAGCTTCTCGAGCTTCAGGAATACATCATTACCTTTCTTACCGAAAGCCTCACCCTCAGCCTTTGTCAGCGTGCTCATCTCACCGATGTCCGCACCGGCTACAAATGACTTCTCACCGGCACCGGTCAGAATCACGCAACGGATCTGATTCAGGTCGATGTTTTCAAGCGTCTGATCCAGCTCCTCAAGCACCTGTGAATTCAGTGCGTTCAGAGCTTTCTCACGGCTGATCGTGATAACCGCGATCTTGTCTTCCACCTCATACTTAATAAATTCCATTCGTATAAAACCTCCTTGATGAAAATTAAACCAGCCGGTCAAATCTGACCGGCCGGATCATTTTTATTAGTCACGCTCAACGATTGTAGCGCAGCCCATACCACCACCGATGCACAGAGTAGCAAGACCTTTCTTAGCGTCCTTCTTCTGCATCTCGTGAAGCAGGGTAACCAGGATACGGCAACCGGAAGCTCCTACCGGGTGGCCAAGTGCGATCGCACCACCGTTCGGGTTCAGCTGCTTAGCAACATCGATTCCGAGATCCTTGCCGACTGCTACAGACTGAGCAGCAAATGCCTCGTTTGCCTCGATGATATCGAAGTCGCTGATGCTCATGCCGGTCTTCTCCATAACCTTCTTGGTTGCTGCAACCGGTCCGATACCCATAACTTCCGGACGAACACCAGCCAGCGCGCCTGCTACGAAGGTAGCCATCGGTGTAACACCGAGTTCCTTAGCCTTCTCCTCGCTCATAACCACGATAGCCGCTGCACCGTCGTTGATACCGGAAGCGTTTCCTGCTGTTACAAATCCGTCCTTGTTGATCGGGCGCATGCCTGCGAGCTTCTCAAGCGTTACGTCCGGACGCGGACCCTCGTCGGTATCGAAAATCACGGTTTCCTTTCTCTTCTTAACTTCAACCGGAACAATCTCATCTTTGAATGCTCCGCTCTCCATAGCAGCCTTGCACTTCTGCTGTGAGTTGAATGCGAACTCATCGAGCTCTTCACGAGTCAGTCCCCACTCGTTGCAGATGTTGTCAGCTGTCTGGATCATGTGATAGTCATTGAATGCGTCCCAAAGAGCATCCTTAACCATTGTATCTACAAGTGCTCCCTGGCTTGCGCTCGGCCAGGTCATACGATATCCGTAACGTCCCTGCGGGATTGCGTACGGTGCCATAGACATGTTCTCCATACCGCCGGCTACCACGATGTCAGCATCGCCTGCCATGATCATCTGAGCAGCCTGGTTTACACAGTTCAGACCGGAACCGCAGACAACGTTTGTTGTCACAGCCGGTACCTCTACCGGAAGTCCTGCCTTCAGTGTAGCCTGACGAGCCACGTTCTGGCCTTGTCCTGCCTGGATTACACATCCCATGTATACATGGTCAACCTGATCCGGCTTAACGCCTGCGCGGTTCAGTGCTTCCTTGATCACAATTGCTCCGAGCTCTGCTACCGGAGTCGTGGAAAGGCCTCCTCCCATTGTTCCGATCGCTGTACGACATGCCCCTGCTAATACTACCTTTCTTGCCATGAAAAAAATCCTCCTTATGATATTGTTTTACATAGGTTACGCACTTTTGTCACTTTTGTGACAGTCTTTATCTATCATATCAAAAATGGCCTCGCTTGTCAATGATTTAACGAACGAAAAATAAAAAAATCGGGGCATTTTTCACATGCCCCTGATTTCCTATTTATCTGCCAGCGCTTCCGCCACAATCGGCGGCACCATTTTTGAAATATCCGAGCCGTAAGCCGCTACTTCCTTGACGATCGTAGAGCTTAAAAAGGCGTATTCCAGGCTCGTTGTGAAAAACATCGTGTCGATATCCGCGTTCAGACTGTGGTTCGTCTGAGCAATCTGCATCTCCGTCTCGAAGTCCGTGACCGCGCGAAGGCCTCGAATAATGAGATTGGCACCGTTGTTCTTCGCAAAATCGATGGTCAAACCCTCGAACGTCTTCACCTTCACATTCGGCAGATGCTTCGTCGTCTCCTCCAGCAGATGAACTCTCTCTTCACGGGTAAAGAGCGGGCTTTTGGCGTTATTCACAAGCACGCCGATGATTAGTTCGTCTACCACCTTTGCCGCCCTCTCGATAATATCAAGATGGCCGTAGGTTACCGGATCAAAGCTTCCGGGATATATCGCTTTCATATCAGACCTCCTCTGCTATTCATCCATTTTTTTTACGCCGGTACTCGGATACTGATCAGCCCAGGTATTATACTGAAACGCAAACTCCCACTTTCTTTTCTCTTTTTCCTCATTGTACTCCGACAGTGTCAACTGCGCGTAGTAACCTGTACTCTTTTCTTCCAGCGAAGCATAGTTTCTGCTCTCATATGCTGTGTTATTGTAGGTTGTCAGATGCTCCAGGTTTCCCTCTTCGATCGTCGTTCCATTCCAAGGGAAATAGGTAAGGAGGTCATGCTCCGTCGTTTCACTTCCGATGTAGCGATAGCTGGAAAAATACAACTGACCGTCCTTCTTGGCCACACCACAAAACCCGAATCCGTCATCACCCCACTTCAATACTTCAAACTGCTTAACAAAGGCGGTTTCCGATGGGGAAATCTCATAGAGATCACACACAATGCGTGCCGTATCGAGTTCATCTCCCTCTTTCAGATAATAGCTGAGAATCAACTCATAAACTCCGTCGCGATCAAAGTCCTCACACACATACTGGTTGGCATAACCTTCCCTGTCGCGAATCCAATACTTCGGATCGCTTTTAATCTGGTGGATAACCTCCGCCACACGATCCTCAACCGTCATGGTCGGTTCCTGTGTCGGCCCCTGCGACGGTTCTTGCGACGGTTCCTGCGACGGTTCCTGCGAGTTGACCGTTTTTGCATCAGGTTGAGCCGCCGGTGTCACAATTGGTTCCGGTAAGCTGTCGCTTCCAGACTTACCTCCGGCGACAAGTAGAATAATCACGACAATCAGGATGATCACACCGCCACCGACTCCGATCAGAATCTTTGGATTCAACTGCTTTATTCCGGAAAAAATATTGGCATGATTATTCGGATCCTGCTCCGCTTCTCCACCGACTGACGCTTGCTGCACGGAGGATCCAAAGCCCTGGCTCTCTATTTCTTTAATAAGCGTTTCCATGTCATGGGTTCGGTCCTTCTGATATACCGCAAGCCCGTGCATCAACGCATTCTCGACGCCATAGCTTATAGGCACTGCGAGATCGGAAGGCTTTTTCAGCGTGTCACTGTTCATGCGATCCAGAGATTCGTCCGGTGTCTGCCCGGTGATGGCACGATACATCGTCGCACAAAGCGCATAGACATCCGTCCACGGTCCCTGGCTTCCTTTACTTCGATACTGTTCCTCAGGTGTATAGCCGGGTTTGAGCATGACGGACAGACTTTTTTCCTCAGCGGAAACATAGTTTCTGGCCGCTCCGAAATCGATCAGCTTCACGGATCCGTCTTCCGCTATGATCATATTATCCGGACTGATATCCCGGTGAATGATTCCCTTTTTATGCACTTCGTTCAGTGACTCCATGACCGGTTTCATCATGGTGACCACCTGATCGGGAGCCATTCGGCCTCCCGGGCAATCCTTCAGAATATCCTTCAGCGTTCTTCCCTCCGCATACTCCATGACCATGTATGCGGTATTATTCTCGTTAAAGAATTTTTTTACATTGATGATACCGGGAAGTTCATCGAGCGCAGCCAGGCGCTTGGCCTCGTTCAAAAACTGTTCCTGTCCCTTCCTGTATGCCTGTTCCGTATTCGTAAGAACATTGACGGACAAAGAAGAGTCTACATGTCGATTAACATAAGAATTTGGATAGTATTCTTTTATCGCTACCTTACAGTCGTTATCCAGATCCCAACCGATATAGGTTATACCGAAACCGCCCTGACCGAGAATGGTCCCGACCACATACTTTCCGCCGAGTATTGTCCCTGCCGGAAGCTGATAGGGCTCGATTTTATACTGGCTCAGATCAAAACCGCATGTCCGACAGAACTTATCTGTCGAATCATACATCGTCATACAATTCATACAGCGATTAAATTCCATATACGTATCTCCTGTCCTTATATCTCAATCAAAACAGCAGCTGCCGAGTAGTTATCATGGTTTCCTTTTACGCGCTTGAGTAACCGCCCCTCCATATAAGTCAGCCACTCCTGAGGCGTGGAGGACTTGGTCAGATCGATCGTCATCTCGTTCTCGTACACATACTCCCAAAAGCCATCCGTACACAGTAAAAATGCGTGCACACCTTCATCCAATACACACTCATCAATATCCGGCCGCTTGGCTTCCTCCATACCGATCGTTCGAATCACTTTGTTACGATCTTCATGAAACCGAATTTGATCATATGTAATCTCACCGGCCGCATATGCCATCTGAGACACGCTGTGATCGACCGTCTGCGCCACGATTTTTCCTTCAAAAAAATGATACAGTCTGGAGTCGCCGAGATGAGCCCAGCGAGCCTTATTCTTTTCGATAAAAAGACTGACGCAAGTGGACTTCATCTGACAGGTGGGCGTCT
>JAEEGM010000146.1 GCA_016280325.1 Eubacterium sp.
ACAGGTTATGCTCCACTTCGTTGTGAAGGACACCGGCATGGGGATCCGCGAAGAGGATATGGAAAAGCTGTTCAAGCCTTTTGAGAGATTGGATGAGAAGAAAAACAGGCATATACAGGGAACCGGACTGGGACTTGATATCGCCAGACAGATGATCGAGATGATGGGCGGTGAACTCAAGTGCGAGAGTGTCTATGGAGAGGGATCGACATTCTTCTTTACGATTCCGCAGAACGCTCTTTCGGACAGAGTGCTTGGCGTGCGGTGGCGAGAGGATGCGAAGAAGGGAGAACTCGGAAGCGGCGATCCTTCTATGCCACTCTTTGTCGCACCGGAGGCAAAGGTCCTGGTAGTCGACGACAACGATATGAACCTGGCGGTGGCGAAGGGGCTTTTGAGGCGTACGCAGGTTCAGGTGACAACGGCAGCAAGTGGTGCGGAGTGCCTGGAACTGCTGGAGGAGAACAAGTACGATCTTATTTTTCTCGATCATATGATGCCGGAGATGGATGGAATCGAAACGTTGCACGTGCTTCGTGAGAAGGGTGTCAAGACACCGACGATCGCGCTGACGGCCAACGCGATATCCGGCGTAAAGGATATGTATCTGAGCGAAGGCTTTGAAGCGTATATGGCCAAGCCGATCGACGGGTTGAAGATGGAGAAACTGATGCGTGATTATCTGCCGTCCGGGAAGCTGAAAAAGGCGGTGAAGCCGGCAGCGGGTGGCGGCCCGGATGGATCCGGATCCGGCGGCTCTTCTACGGACGGCCTCGGAGGTACGGCTGGAACGGGATCCGGTGGCGCTGTTGGCGATGGCGCTGATGGGACAGCCGGTCAGGGGGCCGGCGGTGGTTCATCGGAAGCGGCATTGCCCGACTGGGTGAAGGAGTGTCCGAGCATTGATGTAAAAGAAGGCCTGAAGAACAACGCCGACGCGGAGATGTATCTCTCGATGCTGGAGATTTTTCATAAGTCGATACAGGAAAAATCCGATGAGATACGGGGATTTTATGAAGCGGAGGATTGGAAAAATTACACGATCAAGGTTCACGCGTTGAAGAGTTCGGCGCGGATCATCGGCGCGATGGAACTGAATAAACTGGCGCAGTTACTGGAGGATGCCGGGAACGCGGAGGATACCGATACGATCCGGGCGCGGACGGAGGAATTCTTCTCGATGTATGAGGCGTACAAGCAGACGCTGGCGCCCATCGATCCGAATGCTCCGGCGGACGGCGGGGAGGATGGCAGAGAACCGATCGATCCGGCGATGCTTGAGGATGCTTACAACTCGCTGAAGGAGTTCGCCGAAGCCGAAGATTATGATCTGGCGGAGATGGTGCTGGGATCACTGAAGGAATTCCGTTTGCCGCCGGAAGATGATGATAAAATGAAGCAAATTGAAAAGAAACTATATGCGTTGGAATGGGATGCAATTAAGGAGGAATTAGCGTGAGAAAGAATAAAAAAACATCGATCATAGCATCGGCAGAATCATTCATAGTCCGGGGCCTCATGATGAAACTGAAGGGGATAGGGATCGACGCGGAATTCTGCGGAAGTGACGTCCACAAACTTCAACAGAAGGAAGATGTGACGGATCTCTTTATCGTGTATATGGACGATGCGATCACGGCCGATACGGACCTTTTGGTGTACTTAAAAACAGTCTGCATGCAGAAGGAAAAAGCCGTCGCTCTCATCGGCTCCAAGGAGGAGTACGACATCGTGATGAAGTACCTTGCCAAGGAGATGGTATGGCAGTGGTTTGAGAGGCCACTCGACATGGATAAATTCCTGTCGGAGATCCAGAAGTTTATGACGTCCTTTTCCTTCGATTCACTTAAGAAAAACCTCCTGATCGTAGATGATGATCTTGACTATATGCACATGATCCGCGAGTGGCTGAAGGACACCTACAAGGTTTCGATGGTGAACTCCGGCTTGCAGGCGATCACATGGCTCGCGAAAAATAAAGTGGACCTGATCCTGCTCGATTATGAGATGCCGGTAACCAGTGGCCCGCAGGTACTTGAGATGCTCCGCTCCGAGCCGGACACGAAAGATACCCCGGTGATGTTTTTAACAGGGAAAAGCGACAGAGATTCGATCGTAAAGGTCCTTGACCTCAAGCCGACCGGCTATCTGTTGAAGTCGATCAAGCGCGATGAACTGCACCAGAAGTTGGGCGATTTTTTCAGGGAGAAGGAATGATAAACTCAGATGGAGTTTCGCTCTGCATGTTTGTGACGCTTTGGAATGGATGTATGTATGAATGAATCTATCGAATTGATCGTTTCGCCGATCACGCACGATAAGAACGGGAAGCCGCAGGTCTACGTCGAATTCAGGGACGGGGACCGGCGTGCCGAAGGCCGCCTCCCGGGCGCGAAGATCCTGTCACAAGAAGGCTTTTCCGACGGCGAGGTAAAAAGGCTGGAAGCCTACATGAAAAAGGAAAAGGCCTCCATCTTATCCGCCGCCAAGCGGATCGATGTTATGGCCGCGTTCCTGGGGAAAGGGTAGGAACGCTGCCTTATTTTTTTCATATCTTTTTTAGTTTGTTTTTAGTTTTATCAGGTAAGATGTCCCCATAATCCGATGAGCGTGGTAGTAGCTACACTCGTCGCCGTAGCGTATATTTTTAAAAATGAAAGCGAGGTAGGAAAGTATGGGGAAACGAATGAAAAAGGGACTGGTTATGGTTATGACCATGGCTATGATCCTGGGGATGTACGGGATGCAGGTAACCGGATCATCTGCGAAAACAACAAACAAAGGGTACACGATTTCAAAGGGCTCGGGAACGTATCAGGCAGGAACGCAAACACAGATTAAGGTAAAGAAAGGCTACAAGGTTTACTACACGACAAACGGAAAATTCAGTGAATCGAAGGTGATCCGTTCAGGTAAGAGTAAAACCTTTACCATCAATAAGACGACCACGATTCGTCTTATCGCTGTGAAAAAATCGATCAAGGCGACGAAGAAAAATCTGAATAAAACGTGGAAGTCAAAAGCAAAGACGTATAGGTACAAGGTTTCATCAACGAAAGAAACAGCGACACCGGATGCGACGACAACACCGAGTGCAACACCGGATTCCGGTGATACGACTTCACAAAGTATCGTTATGAAGAGCGCGGACAGCTACGCTTCTTCAGAGGAAGGGGATGGTTATGAAATAAGCGCCAACTCCACAGTAGGAACACTTCTTACTATAAAAAAGGCCGGCACATACACGGTGTCGACAGAGGGAAGCACACCGATAAGTGGGCAGATTTCCGTGAAAAAGAACCTCACAGATGGAGTAAAACTCATCCTTAACGGTGTCAATCTCACCAGTTCTCTCGATGCGGAAGTGACGGTTGGAGAAGGGGATTACGCCGAGGAATACGACGGAGCAGCCATCGTATCCGGCAAGAAAACACCGTTGACGATAGAAGTGGCGGCGGGAACCACAAACACGCTGACCACGACCGGCGGTGGCGTGACGGATGCGGACGATCCGACGGATATGGATTATCCGGCGAGCATCATGGTTAAAAAGGGCGGTACGCTGGTTATTGAAGGAGCGGGAACCTTGAATGTCGTATCCACCAAGGGCTCCGGAATTAAGGTTAAGTATAACGAAGCCGGTACCAACGGAGAGATCGATACGACCTGCGTGAACGACGAGAACTTTTGGGCAATCACATTGACGATCCGGGATAACCCGACGATCAATATCACATGTAATGAAGCCGACGAAGCGGCTTATCAGAGAAACAATCATAACACGGAAACGTATGAAGCGCATCAGGATGCCATCAGTTCGAAGAACAGTTTGGAGATTCTGGGCGGAACACTTAACATAGCGGCAGGAGACGATGGGATCCACGCGGAAGCAACAGCACATATCGTTAACGGAATCATCCGTGTCACCTCATCAACGGAAGCATTGGAAGGGGCGAAGGTTGTGATCGATGCCGGAACTCTTGAATTGAATGCATATGATGATGGTATCAATGCCGCAAACGGAGACCTGACAACCAATACCTACGGCGAGGATACAAGCATCTACTGTATTACCATCAATGGTGGAACAGTAACGGTGGATGCTGAAGGCGATGGCATTGATTCCAACGGAAACGCGTATATCCGAGGCGGTGACGTGAAGGTGTTCGGTCCGGGAACCGGTGGAAACGGAGCGCTGGACGTAGCCGACATGGGTGCGAAGGGAGTTCTCCTTGTAACCGGTGGAACGCTTTACGCAACAGCGGCAAGTTCCGATATGGCGGTCACTCCGTCGAGCGAAGGATATCAGTCGGTAGTATTTACGATGGTAAACGGAGGAATGGGCGGACCGATGGGCAATCCGGGAGGAAACAGTACAAGCACCGGATCTACTGTCAGCGCGGGAACGGAATTGACAATCTGCGACAGCTCCGGCAATATCGTGGGAAGTCTTACGACGAAAAAGTCAACCGGGTGGGTTCTTTATTGCGGAAGCAATCTTGTATCCGGTCAGACGTACACGCTCTACAATGGGACAACGCAGATAGTTACAGCGACAGCAGGGGCGAGTACGAATAATGGCATGCCGGGAGGCATGACTCCACCGGATGGAAACACCCCACCGGATGGAAATACCCCACCGGATGGGAGCACTCCACCGAACGGCGGTGCCTGACCTGACATTCATAAAGATATAATGCAAGAAAGCAACCCACCGTGGGTTGCTTTCTTAGTTACTATTATCATGTGCCTTTTATCTGTCTTTCTCGATTCCAAGCATCTCATACTTATCAGAGAAAAGGCCTCGAATCTGATCTCGTTTTTTATCAACCTCTTCATCCGTCATCCGCGCGTCGTGTCCTGTCGCTTCCAGGTAACGAATCACGGCATCAGCCACAGTGTCGCACAGATCCACCAGTTTTTCCTCCACATAAGAAATATTGGTGAGGAGTTCCGCATGCTCTCTTCGACCTTCATCACCGTGCATATTAAGGATATGACGCCTTCTTACATAATCACAGATATAGGAGATCTCCTCGCGATAAACCTGTACGGACTGGGAGATGGCAGACGATCTCGACTCAAAGCCCTCTATGGTAAGCAAAAGCAGTTCTCCATAGGCATCCCGGAACACCTGTGCTTCGATTCTTTCCTGCTCCGGATAATCGTCCACCGTTTTTCCGTATTCGTTATAAAATTCCAAAGACAGATCCAGCACACGTCCTGCGATCCTCGCTATCGAAGCAAAGGCTGTACTCGAATTGGTGAGAAGAGAAATATACTCTCCATCCTTCGGCCGTTTCGTTCGGGTTGATATCTCCACCAGATAAGCGGCGATCTGCTTCTCATATTGCTCAGCACGGTTACAGAAACGTCTCGTATCCTCAATAAAATTCGGATTATCCCGAAATGTCGAAACGGCTGTAAGGGCCTCGCCGGATGTTTGGGCCAACAGCAGTACCGCCCTATCCGTTTGCTCCAACGCAAATTGCGGATTCCCAAGAAGATTCTCGTCCAACATGGTAAGTTTGTTGGCCATCTCCTCCTTTTCCTTCTCGTCGTACGGAAGAACTTTTTGTGCCATCTTCACCAAACCACCCGAACCCGGCAGCCAGATAAGACAGGCCAGGGCGTTGATTGCCGTATGGAAGATCGGGATACCGATCGCTCCGACAGATGTTTCCATAAATGAAAAATGAAAAATACCGTTCAAAATATAGAATATCACCAAAAATGGGATCGTTTTCAGCAGGTTATAAAACAGGTTAACAAACGCTGTACGCTTGCCGTTTTTTGACGTTCCCATCGAGGAAAGCAGTGCGGTGATACAGGTTCCTACATGGGCACCGCATACCAGCGGGATCGCCATGCCGAAGGAGACACCCACGCTAAGGGCGAAGGCCTGTACGATACCGATCACAGCATCCGAACTCTGTACCAGCATTGTGAACAACAATGCGAAACCGAAACCGAGAATCGGATTCGTAAAGCTCATCAGTGTATCCTTCAGTGCCGGAAGTTCCTTTAACGGTGCTACCGCCTGACTCATCAGATTCATGCCGATCATCATAACAGCAAAACCGAGCAGGACGTTGCCGATATTTTTCTTCGACTGTTTTTTGGCAAACATCGTCAGTGCCACACCGATGATCGCTAAAAATGGCGAGAACGATGCCGGCTTCACGATGGTCATCAGGAGGGATTCTCCGTCCAAGGCGTTCAGAGAAAGTACCCACGCCGTTGCCGTCGTTCCGAGATTGGCTCCGATGATAAGGCTGGCCGCCTGTTTCAGCCCGATAATCCCGGAATTTACCAAGCCGACCGAAAGAACGGTGATCGCCGATGAGGATTGCACGATGGCCGTGATACCGGCGCCGAATAAAAATCCGAAGAATCCGTTTTTGGTAATCTTACCCAGCACGCGATCCAACAATCCTCCGGTCATCGTTGACAGCGAGTCGCTAAGGGTGTTCATTCCGAACAGAAATAACGCCAACCCTCCCAGCATGGACGCAATGACTGTAAAAATCTCAATGGAAGTCATAAACAGTTATCTCCCTGTTATTATATTCGTTTCCTTTATGTACCATATTGTATCAAAAAAGCCTTGCAAATGCAAGGCTAACCGCATTTTTGGCCGCGTAAATTTACTGTAGGATTTTGTAGGGTAGAGTTTCCCCTCGAGATACATTCAAGAATCCGAAGGCTGAGGTTGCTTTCTTTCACTTTTCAATCAATCAAATCATTCTGGAATCTCGACAGATGTTCGTAGGGAAGGATCAGGCGCCCTCGGTACAGCCCACATCCATCGTTGACCAGTTGGTTATCTACAGCGCCGAACATATTAACCTTCAGCTTGCTCAAATCCAAATTCTGAAGAATCATTCCGCGCTCGTAGGCGTTATCAAAATAGATGTTTTCGCCCGCCGGGACTTCGGCGCGCTTTCTTCGTTCTTTCTCCTGACGTTTCTCATATCCGAGATGATTGGCCGGACCGATCTCCGCGAAGTCATCCATCTCATGTGTCCGAAGTTGCACCTCGATGTAGCACCGGGAACTGTTATCGAAGAAATTGATGTGTACCGACTGGTAGCCGTAAGGGCTTGGGTTCTCGATGTAATCCCGAAAATACGGCCACAGTTCTTCCTGTATCCTTGACGATGGATGCGGGTCATCTCCAATCGAGATCTCCGCGTTGAATCCTCTTTCCTCCAGAAAACCCGGCAGGTCGTTTGCTATCTCGTACAGTAATTCCAACTCGCGGGCATTTTTATCCTCACCCTCTTTCACATGACACTCCGGGAG
>JAEEGM010000147.1 GCA_016280325.1 Eubacterium sp.
CGCAGAACTACCTGACCAATCAGGCGCAGGCTTACACCATCGCGGGTGTTGCCTGAAACTAAATGGTGTATCTTATAAGAAAAGGCTGTCATCCCTATGGGTGACAGCCTTTAATATGAAACGAGCAGGGGAGACTCCCCTGCTCAATTATTATTTAGTAATGTCACCTTGCTGACGAATTAACCCGGCAACTTGTCTTTTACCAGACTCTGTAACTCGGTCAGTACCAATGTCGGATCAAACGGCTTCGTGATGAACTTCTCTGCTCCAAGCTTCAGTGACTCAAGCACCTTGCTTCGCTGGCCGGCGGATGTGATCATCGCAGCCTTGGCGTCGGTATCATATTCCATGATGTTGCGAAGTGCCTCGATACCGTCCATCTTCGGCATAGTGATATCCAATGTGATGATATCCGGATGAAGCTCCTTGTAAACACGGATAGCTTCCTCGCCGTCGCCGGCCTCACCGATGATGGCGAATCCATTTTTCTCAAGCAGATTTCGAAGAATCGTACGGGACCAACCGGAGTCATCTACGATCACGACAGTCGGCTTTCCGTCCGAACCGGCGCCTGCTGACTTCTCAGTGTTCACCTTGACACGAATGTCGAGCGCATTCTGTCCAACATCGACTGCGTTATCGACAGAGATGAAAAGATCAATTGTTTTTCCTTCTATATAAATGGGAAGAACATATCCGCGTCCCTTGATCGACTGCTTCTCGTAAAATGTCTGAGGATTGATCTCCATCACCAAACGCTCGCTGGCAAGTTCGGTGGTGATCAGACCGCTGACGCCGTTGATAAATTCACCGACCGCGTCATATACTTCCGGTGTAAGTGAATCATAATTCTTGCCGGTAATATGGTTGGCGATCAGGATAAAGGCATCATCGCCCTGCTCGGTGAGCAATCCGATGTAGATTGAATGATCTCCGTGGCAGTGCTGGATGGTCAGTGTTTGATATGGAACCTCATCGACGCGTTTGAGTCGATCAATATAAAAATCACTGGTTACAAAGCGTATCATGTTCCGGAGTACCTGTCCGGCAATGTTGGAGATATACGGCTGTGAGGAAGAGGCGAAAGCGGAGATATATCCACCGACATTTTCCTCCTTGATCGCATCAAGTTCAGACTGATCAAAGCCTTCCTTTTTACGGAAACTCTCCAGGTGGCCGTCAATATCGGATGCCTCTACGCCGGTTTCATCTACGAGAATCTGGATGAAGCGCATGTAAGGACTCCCCTGCTTGGCGAGCAACTGGTCAACCTGTGTGCTGGTGAGCATGCCCATCTCAACGGCGATATCACCGAAGCGCTTATCCTCTTTCTGCTGTCTTTGGTTGATCTCGGTTGCCTGGGCATCTGTAATGAACCCTTCGGCAACAGCCATCATTCCGAGCTTTACACGAGTCTCGGCCTGTTCTTTCAAAAGTTTATCAAGTGTCGGACGATCGATTACATTCTCCCCTACCAGATAGCGTCCAAAAAGTTCTCCGAACATGTTATCCTCCTTGTTAAGAAAACAAAATCACACATATATTAATATACCATACCTTCCGTGGAAATGCAAGAAAAAAACGAAAGAAGAGAGCACCGAAACTCGGTGCTCTCTTCTGCTTTCTCCCTCTTCTCTATGAATAATGGAAGCTATCCATGGAAGATCATCAATCGTCGTCCGGATCTTCCTTCACGATGATCGTGCATTTTGCCTTCTTTCCGGTAGAAAGTAAGGTTGCCGTGATCGTGGCACGTCCGGGTGAAACGGCTGTAACCTTGCCCTTGGCATTGACGATGGCTACATCGTCGTTGCTTGACTCAAATACCGGTTGTTCCGTAGCGGAATACGGCTTGATGATCACGTCCACATAGGCCTGCTGACCTTCCTTAAGGGTGGTCGAGTTGTCCGTAAACTTGATGCTGACAGGAACCGGAGTGACGTTTACCTTGCACTTAAGTGTATCCGTCACCTTGCCGTTCTTCTTAACGGTGGCTTTGATCGTGGCCTTTCCTACGGATTTCCCTACGATGACGATCGAACGCTTGTTGGTACCGACGCTGTCGATCTTAACGACCGAGGTGTCGGTTGACTTAAATGTGACGGTATCATCATTGGTAAGGTTATACACACGGAGGGTAAAATCGTCACCCTTCGTAAGATTCAGTTTTTTCAGATTGATTCTCGGAGCCATGGCAGCCGAGCTATTGACGCCGATCAGAGTCGACATGCACAGCAGTATGGCAAATGTGGCTACGAAACGTAGGATCCGATGCTTCATAGTGTATCCTCCTTGCGTTATCGCTTCTTTTAGGGGAAGCATGTCTAACGATATCACGCCATTTAGTCATAATTATGTCATTTTAACGAAAAAGGTGAATCTTTAGCGTTGACAAGCCGCCTAAAACCGATTACAATTATACTATAGTGTAAGCGTGTGATAAAAATGTGCAAATTATGTGTCAATATAAAGTCACTTTGAACTATTTTTTAGGAGGTGCGTTATGCAGCGTATTCTGATAGTAGACGATAACGAGGACATACAGGAGGTTCTCGGCACATATGTCGCGAAGGAGGGGTTTGAGCCGGTCGTTGCAAAGGATGGCTTTGAGGCGCTGGAACTGTTTAAGAAGACGGATCCTTCCGTTATCCTTCTGGATGTGATGATGCCGGGAATGGACGGGTACAAGGTATGTCAGAAGATCCGCGAGGATTCGGATGTGCCGATCATCCTGGTTACCGCGAAGGGTGAGGATTACGAGCGTGTCATGGGACTTGATATCGGAGCGGATGATTACATCGTCAAGCCGTTTTCCGGCAATGAAGTCATGGCGCGTGTTCGTGCCGTGTTGCGTCGTATGGGACGGACGGATGTGACAGAGGAGAAAAAGGTTCTGAATATCGGAGATCTGACGATCAATATCGAGGCGTATACGATCTATGTCGGTTCGAAGAAACTTCCTATGACCAAGAAGGAAGTGGAGACAATGTGGATCCTGGCCGGGAATCCGAGCAAGGTATTCACCCGTGACAACCTTCTTGACAGTCTCTGGGGACAGGATTACTTCGGTGACAGCCGTACCGTGGATTCCCACATCAAGAGACTGCGCGCCAAGTTGGATCAGGTGGAGCATCCGGATTGGGAGATCAAGACGATATGGGGGCTTGGCTATAAGTTTGAGATCAAGATCTGATCGAGAGGCAGATAACGGATGAAGCATATTTTTGTACGTGTATTTATCTACTTTGGTGTCGTGATCGTGGCATTTACGCTTTTGATCGGACTGATGTTTACGCAGTTTAACCAGAGTAATATCGTCGGCACCTATCGTACACAGCTGACCGACCTCGCCAAGTCAGTGGCGGAGCGTGTCGGGAAGGCGAGCCAGACCGCGGAATCAAAAACGTTTTCTGACTACCTGGTAGCGGTTGAGGATTTCGGTAGCGCGAGACGATCGGACATCTGGATTTTCTCAAATCCGAAAGCTGAGAAGCCGCTGGATGATATGTTTACCAATGTCGTTCCTGAGCAGATGGATATACCGGATAAGATGGAGGACATCCTGCAGGCGGCATTTGAGGGTAAGCGTAAGAATTATACCAATCATGACAAGATTTATGATACGGATATGATGCATGTGGCGACGCCGGTTTATGACAGCGGGAAAAATGTCATCGGCGCGGTGCTGGTCACCGGGCCGATGGAGATGCGTGCCAATGCCGTGCGTCAGTATCAAAAATACATGATCTTTTGTGTCGGAATCGGTGGCCTGATCGCCATTATATTAGCGCTTATTTTTTCCAGACAGTTGGTGCGACCGATCATTCGAATCGATGAATTCGCCGGAGAGATCGCGGCCGGAGATTACTCCGGAACAACCGGTATTATAAGACGGGATGAGTTGGGGTCGCTCGCGGATTCGATGGATGAGCTGGCCGAACAGCTGGATGAGGCGGAGCAGTACCGTGCCGGTGTTGAGCAATCCAGACGAGATTTTTTTTCCAATGTATCGCATGAACTTCGCACACCGATCACGGTAACCAAGGGATATGCGGATACGTTGGTTGAGGGGTATGTGGACAACCCTGAAAAGAGAACGGAATACCTCAGGCGAATTCAGGATGAGTGTACGACGATGGAGCGACTGGTGTCGGATCTTCTGATCATCTCCCGTATGCAGAATCCGGACTTTGAGATGAATACCGAAGTGATCAATCTGATCGCCGTGGCACAGGACGCGATGCGTGGACTTCGAATCCTGATGAAACAAAAGGATCTGAAAAGCGAGGTGACTTACGACGATGAGATGTCACTGATTGAAGGTGACTATGACCGCATCCGTCAGGTGTTTGTTGTATTGATGCAAAATGCGATCAAGTATTGTGACCCCGGAACGCAGATACGTGTCCATATTTTTAAGGATGAAGGAACGGTGCTTGCCGAGGTCAGTGATCACGGAATTGTAATCCCCGAAGATGAGTGGGGACAGGTGTTTGATAAGTTCTATCGGGCAACGACACATGGGGGAAGAGAAGGCTCCGGTCTGGGGCTTGTTGTAGCGAAAAATATAGTCGAGAGACATGGCGGTACGATCAGCGTGAGAAGTGACGAAAAAGAGGGTACCGTTTTCACGATGTGCTTCCCTGAAACGACGATGGATATCGATGAATTATAACGTAAAAAATGTCCGCGAAACGCGACAGAAAAAATACGAAAAAAAACGAAAAAAATGCTTGATTATTTCTGCTCATTATAGTATAATGAATTTGTCAAATGAATGAAACGGAACGTTCTCCTGAAGTGTTCGACAACTTCTGTATTTTTGAACCTACAACACTTTAAAAGGGATTCCTATATTTGTAGTTGGATGCCGGGCCGTCCCTGCGTATGCACTATACGTATGTACGTACTTATGGAGACATAGCAACGGAAGGCAGAAGGTTACATGCGGTTGCCCACCTAGCCATTGCTAGGAGTCAAAAAACAGAAGCCGGCATTTCGGGATTGGTACACGGAATCGGATCTTGTTTCGGCAGGTTCGGATCTCGTGTAAATAAGCGTGATATGGGCAGCGAGCAATCGCTGCCTGTTTCGATATTTACGAGTTTATGGAAATATAAGGTGATGGAGGGATAGCATGAAAGATGGGTTTGTGAAAGTTGCTGTAGTAACACCGGATGTGCGTGTGGCGGATCCGGAGTGGAATGCCCGGGTGATGGTAGAGAGAGCGGAAGAAGTGGCGGCTGTCGGAGCAAGACTTTGTGTTTTTCCTGAGCTCTCAATTACCGGTTATACCTGTGGGGATTTGTTTTTAACCGATACGTTATTAGACGGTGCGAAGGAGGCTCTGTATGAGTACCTGTATCGCACGGCGGAACTGGATATGGTATCGGTTCTCGGCATGCCGCTTGAGCATCGCGGACGCATATACAATGTGGCCGTAGCGGTCTGCGGAGGAAAGGTTTTGGGTGTGGTTCCGAAGACTTTTCTGCCGAATTATAGTGAGTTCTATGAGGCCAGACAGTTCGCTGCCGGCGAGCCGGAGATGGGGCTGATTCTTCTCGGTGATGATAAGGCTCCGTTCGGAACCAAGCTTTTGTTCCAGGATACCTGGATTCCGGAGTTCACATTCGCGATTGAATTGTGCGAGGATCTGTGGGCAGTGAGTCCACCATCTGCGGAACACTCCGTCTGCGGAGCGATGATCATCGTTAACCTTTCAGCGAGCAATGAGGTCGGTGGAAAGGCGGAGTATCGAAGAGACCTTGTGATCGGACAGTCAGGACGCTGTGTCAGCGGGTATATCTATGCCGACGCCGGAGAGGGAGAGTCGACGACAGACATGGTATTTGCCGGTCACAATATGATTGCCGAGAACGGACGAATGTTGGCGGAGAGCAAACCTTTTTCCGATGACAAAATACTGATCACGGAGATCGATCTGGGAAGGCTTCGCAACTCAAGACGTCACCTGACGACGTTCCCGGTTTGTGCGGACTGGCGTAATGCGGGGTATCGTCGTTGCACCTTTGATATAGGCGCACCGACAGAGACGGTGCTGACCAGAGATTATCCGAAGCTTCCTTTTGTTCCGCAGGAGGAATCGGTAATGAAAACGAGAGCCAAGTCGATCACCGATATTCAGGTGGCGGGACTCGTCAAGAGATTGAAGCATATGTCATGTAACAATGCTGTTGTCGGCCTGTCCGGTGGATTGGACTCCACATTAGCTTTATTGGTTACGGTAAATGCGTTTGATAAATCGGGGTATGATCGAAAAGGAATCCACGCGATCACGATGCCCTGTTTCGGAACGACGGATCGCACGCATGATAACGCGATGAAGCTCGCGAAGGAACTGGGGACGGACTTCAGTGAGGTTGATATTTGTGCCAGCGTGAGACAGCATTTTTCAGATATAGGACAAAGCGAAGACAACCATGATGTTACCTACGAGAACGCGCAGGCAAGAGAGCGCACACAGGTACTGATGGACATAGCGAATCGTGTGAACGGAATCGTGATCGGAACCGGGGATATGTCTGAGTTGGCACTGGGATGGGCCACCTATAACGGCGACCACATGTCGATGTACGGTGTGAATGCCGGCGTGCCGAAGACGTTGGTTCGTTATCTGGTAAAGTATTATGCGGACTGTGCGGAATCGGAAACGCTTCGTTCGGTTCTCTATGATATTCTTGACACGCCGGTGAGTCCGGAACTCCTTCCTCCGGAAGAGGGACAGATTTCACAGAAAACAGAGGACATCGTGGGGCCGTATGAGTTGCATGATTTCTTTCTGTATCATATGATGCGTACGGGAGCTACGCCGAAGAAGATTCTTCGTCTGGCTCGGTATGCATTCCGTGGAGAGTATGATGAC
>JAEEGM010000148.1 GCA_016280325.1 Eubacterium sp.
GACATTTTACGCAGGATGTTTTCTCCATCCTGCAAGGCGCCTGAACGCGTCGATGCGGTGGCATCGGCAAGTGAAGGCAACGAAGCAGGTGGAAAAACAGACAAGTAATAATGCCCAGTTATTTGGAAATGGCAGCACTAGATATATAATGCCCAGCTCGGAAGCCATTTCAGGCCATCGCGGATCATATTACCCTCGACAGGCGTTCCGCTTAGCACCGGATAAAACAGTACGAAAAGTGCCAACGCCGCACCCATATATACGTAGATCCACCGTCGCCAGTGTTTGTCCTCCTTTTTATCCAGGATCGTCATTACATAGACGATCATCAGGATAATGAAAGGCACGCTCGGGAAGTAATGATACATAAACGTACAGCGCGTCACAAGAATCCACGGCGCCAGCTGTACCGCGTATGCAAATCCGAGGAACATCGCCTTGCCGTCCGAATAGCGGATGATACGGTACAAAAGATATATGAGTACCGGTATGCCCGCCCACCAGATCAGTGGGTTTCCGAACGCAGAGATGCCTTCACTCAGTCCACCGGGAGTCGTACCGCTGTAATAGAACACCGGTCGTACCATCAGCGGCCACTCATACCATACTGACGAGTACGGATGCGTCGCATCCAGGTTCGCATGATAATTGTACATGTCGGTCTGATTCTTGATCATCCGATCCCACAAGCTCATGTCCGTTCCGTTCGAGAACGGAATATAGCTGAGCAGATAGATCAGCCCCGCAAGCACGATGAAGATCAGCACACATACGAAAAGCGTGATAACTATAAACTTCCACCAGACCTCGATGATGTGCTGATGCTCGATTCCATTGGTACTCCCCTCAGGGTGCGCCTTCGCGTAACGATACTCGCGGTAGCGCTGTATGACGGTCACGAAGAAAAATATCCCCATACCGGCCGCTGCATACACTGCCGTCCACTTAGACGCACAGCCGAATCCCATCGACAGTCCCGCACCAAGCAGCGGAACAAAGGTCTTCCACAGCTTGGTATCATAGAAACTCATCTGCGAATACCAGTACATGAAGAAGAACATCGCGATAATGAAAAACGTTCCGTACACATCGATCGTAGAGATCCTGGTCTGCGTAAAATGCATGAAGTCCACAGAGAGAAGCCCGGTCGCGATCCCGGCCGCCCACGTCTTGGCACCGAAAAGTCTCCTTGCAAAAAGGAAGATAAACGGCAGCATGCCGATTCCGAACAAAACGCCCATGATACGCCAGCCAAAAGGTGACATACCGAATACACGGATTCCCAGGCTTATCAGGAATTTACCGAACGGCGGATGCGTGTTCTCGTAATTATACGCTCCGTCGATCATCTCCTGCGCCGTCCTGGCGTGATAGATCTCATCGAAGTAAGTACCGGTCCGCCACGAAGCACGCGCTTCGAAGTAATCCTGTTCGTCAAACAGTTCCGGATAGCCCGACGCGTTGGCAGGCATCATCACTTGTTGCTCCGGCCCCGTCACGACAAGCTCGCGGATCAGGCAGTCGGAATCCATCGACTTGATCCGGATATATCGGTAGTCCTTGGCAAGATTGTACGTCTCCTGCCCCTCATCTTCTTTTTTAACCTTATTCCAACGGAAAACATCATTCGCTTTCAGCTCGCCGAGCGTCTCATACGAAGTACCATCCTGCGAAACATCGACCGTAAACTTCCGTCCCTCATGATGTCCGAGATACATGTAGAGCATGTCGATCTTTTTATTCTCACCCATATCCAGCACGATCGGATCCGCTCCACTGCTGGTTTGATACTCCGTCTGTGGGGCATCCGTCGAGCCGAGATTCACGATCGCCACGAGGCCGTACACAAAGACAATCCCCAAAAGCACCGCCCAGTCAAGCTTCGTAAACTTCGGCATCACCTTGGTTTTCTTTATCTCAAATCTCTGCCTGTCTTCATGCGGTCTCTTCGCGTCCTCATCCTTAACACTGATGAAGTTTTCAAGCTTGCGCCGCCCCTTGGACTTGATACTCTCGACAAAAGCCAGCACCCCGGTCGGCCGCCAGATTGCAAACCACATATACGCATACATCGCAATCGTCATCAACGCGATAAGGCCGATAAATCCACCCTGCGGCTGATTCTCGACGCCGTTCACAACGCTGTTTTTATAGACATGCGCCACATTCATAAAATGTACAAACGAAAATCCGACAAAGGTAGCAAACCGTTCCGCTGTCGGCTTCAGCGCGAATGCGATCACAAGCAGGATCACGATCGGGAACAAATACCTCTCGTGCATACGCACGGAGAATAAAAACATCGTACCGATCACAACAGCCGGACTGATAAAATACCGTGAGATATCATTTTTCTTACGCAGTTTGAAAAATACCCACGCACTCAGTGCCACAGCGGCAAAGATTGCCAGCGTACCGAAAACCTTCATCGGGATTCCTAAAAATGTCCCCTCCTGGTCCGCCCAGTTCTTTCCCATCATCGCCCAGAAATTGTAAGCGTTGACCGATCCATACGGGTAACTCTTCAGCGCCTCCGTGTACTGATTTAAGACCGTTCCCATGCCGAATGGGAGCAACAGCAAAAAGAAGGATGCGATGGCAAGCAGACCGCCCACCAGATCCGTGAAAAACTTTTTCCAGTTGAAATCTTCCAAAAATACCTGTTCAACGATCGTAAAGATCAATATCGGCGCAAACATCAAAGTCTGTGGCTTGATGAACGTTCCGATGACGAACATAAAGTAAGCCGGTATGCGTTTCTTTTTCATACAGAAATAGCAGGTAAACAAAACGCATAGCGTAAACACACTATCCGTCTGCCCCCATACCGACGAATTGATCAATACCATCGGGCTGATCACATAGATTCCGGCCAAAAGACAGGAGGATCCTTCCGAAAGACGCTCCTTCGCGATCTTCCAGATCATGAAACCGGCACCGAGGTCCGCGAGGATCGGAACCAGTTTGGTCATCACGCGAGAAACCTCTGACGCTGTCTCGATATTAAACAGGCGACTGATTGCCTCGACTACCCACAGGATCAGCATATACCCTGGCGGATAATCCGTGAACGCATCCAGATGATAGAACTCTCCGATACCGTTATCAAAGATCATATCTGACCAGGCATAAAAACAATTCATGTCCGTCTCATGACCTTTATAATGAGCTGCCAGAATGATCTTAAAAACAAGCGCACCGGCTAACAAAAGCAGGATCCACATATATTTTTTAAATCCTGTCTCCGTCGACTCACGGTACCGGCGGTACCCCTCCACCTCATAGCGAATGCGCCACAAGTAAGACAAGATCATGATCAGCAATCCGAGTCCGCCAATTTTTACACAATCAAAGATTATTTCCGTAGTGGCATCCATGGTTTACGTTTCTCCTCCTATCAACTCTTCCCTATGCCAGCGTGAGCGAATCACGCTCCTGCTATTGAACATGCGTATGTGAAAACAAATGATCCGAACAGTATTCGTAGTTTCCATTACAACGGGAACAATATCGAAACTCCAGCTGCGGCGCGTCGAGTTCCGTACGACCGCAAATCGCACATTTATGTCTGGCCCCTCCGGTAGGTGCTCCCTCCACCGGTCTCGCCCGGTGTCCGGCGGCATGTCCGGCTCCGCCACCCACACCTCTTGCTCGCCTCTCATACTCCTTTCGCCGCTTTCGCTGCTGATACGCTCCGCTCACGGAGGACGAACCTCTCGCAAAAATAAAGAATATCGCGAAGTTCAAAAGTGCCCCCAAGATCAGTACCAGGTTATAATAATTCGAATAACGAACGCACTGTACGATATCAAACGCCAACAATCCCAGATAGAGATAAGCCAGCCACTTGGCCTTGACCGGGATCAGAAAATACAGGAAAAACCGCACGTTCGGAAACATCAGCGCGAACGCGATAAAAAGCGTCTCGTTCACGTAATTCAGCGTCGACGCCATTCCGATCGAATACCCGAGAACCTCACTGCCGCCCGGCACACTGCTCACTCCGCTCATACTTCCGTAAACAAAGTAGAACACCATCGATGCCAGGATAACAAAGATCACACCTCCGAGATAAAACAGGGTAAAACGAAACTTCCCCCACTCTCTTTCCAGCACCGTTCCGATCTGATAGTATACAAAAGCCCAGATCGCAAACCAGATCAGATCGATAAAAACGCGCTGCATGCCATAGACCGGGTTGTCGATCGTCGGATACAAAAAAAATGTAATAAGCCGCCAAACCTGACCGGAAAAGATCTTACTAAAATCCAAAGACAGGTACTGCGCGTAGATATTGACCGAAAAGAAACCACTCATATCGATCAACGCAAGTACTGTTCCGGCGATATTAATACCGATCACATATTTCATCAGATTCGTGATCCCGAAACGCGGAAACTTTCTCTCCAGCTTATCAATAAAATTCATCTGAAACACGCCTTTCTTTTTCGTCTTAGATCCCTAATTTCCGGCAATAACAGGACCTCTGCTTCCGGTTATAACAACTTCTTTTTCCATAAAACAAATGCCACCAGACCGGATATCAAAAAGGATACCCCCATCGTAATAACAAAGCCCATCGGTTCGTGCGAAAACGGGATGGAATCAAAGTTCATACCGTAGAATCCCGAGATGATCGTCGGTATCGAAAGCACGATGGTCATCGTTGCCAGGATCTTCATCACGACGTTCTGGTTGTTCGAGATGACGGACGCGAAGGTCCCCATCACTCCGTTCAAAATGCCACTGTATATATTGGCCATCTCGATGGCCTGCTTGTTCTCGATGATGACGTCCTCCAGAAGGTCCTCATCGTCGGGATATTTTTTCACCTTATCCGTACGCAGAAGCTTCTCCAACACCACCTCATTCGAACGAAGGGAAGTCGTGAAGTACACGAGGGACTTCTCCAACTCCATCAGCTCCAGAAGCTCACTGTTCTTCTGCGAACGCTGCAATTTCTCCTCGATCTGATCACTCTTGCGGTCGATGATACGCAGGTAACGCAGATACGAAGACGCATTCCGATACAGGATCTGAAACAAAAATCTCGTTCTCTTAAACGTGAAAAATTCCTTCACACGTTGATTGGCAAAAGCACGCAGGATCGGCGTATCCACCAGGCAGATCGTTACGATCAGTTTTTTGGTAAGATAGATACCGAGCGGCATCGTCTCATAATGATCCTCTTCATCGTGGAACGGAATATCCACCAGGATCATCCGATAATTGGGCTCCATCACAAGACGGGATCTCTCCTCGATATCCAGAGGCGCCTTCAGGTCATCGGCGTCGATTGCCGTGAGTTCCTCAAGTTTTTCAAGCTCTTCTCCGGTGGGGTGTGTGACAGCAATCCAGCAGCCCTCATCGAGTTCCGTAACTTCCGTGAGTTCACCCTCTTCATCGGACTTGTACATCGTGATCACATAACCACCTCCTCCTGTTGCTCTCCGGCCGTTGCCAGCATAAGCTTGATACGGTTCAGCTGATTGACCTCACTCGCACCCGGATCATAATCGATCGCGACGATGTTTGCACCCGGAAACGCCTTTCTCAACTGCTTGATCACGCCCTTACCCACCACGTGGTTCGGCAGGCATCCGAAAGGCTGCGTGCAGACGATATTCGGCACTCCGCTGTGAAGAAGTTCGATCATCTCTCCCGTCAAAAACCATCCCTCACCGGTCTGGTTACCCGGTGATACGAAAGGCTCCGCAAAGTCTCTCAACTTATAAATGTCCGGAGGTGCGTCAAAGCGCTTGCTCTCCTTCAAAACCTTGATCATCGGGCGACGGTATTTTTCAAGCGCCCAGTTCGCAAGCACGCCAAGCATCTTCCCGGAAGATGATCCTCCGAGATGATCTGCCTGGAACACACTGTCCACCGCACCATACATAAAGAAATCAAGCAGGTCCGGAACGACAGCCTCCGCTCCCTCTTTTTCCAACAGATCTACCACGTAGTTGTTGGCCGCCGGAAGATACTTCACGAGAATCTCCCCAACGATACCGACACGCGGTTTCCTTACGGCATCATCCAACTCGATCGTATCAAAATCATTGATGATCCCCTCGATATTTTTCTTAAACTGCCTGTGATTCGGTTTTTCCGCCTCTTTGATCACGATCGGAAGCCACTTCTGATGAAGCGCCTCAACCGAACCCGGCACCTTCTCATACGGACGTGTACGATAGATCACGCGCATAAACAGATCTCCGTAGATCAGCGCATGGATCGCACGTTTCAAGAGCCCATACCCGATGTTGAAGCCCGGATTTGACTCCACGCCGGCACTCAAAGAGATAACCGGAATCTGACTCATCCCGGCCTTTCTGAGGGCGCGTCGGATGAATCCGATATAGTTCGTCGCACGACATCCGCCACCGGTCTGAGAGATAATCACCGCCGTACGATCCAGATCATATTCCCCGGATAACAGTGCCTTCATAAACTGTCCCACGACAAGCAGCGACGGATAGCAGGCGTCGTTATTGACATACTTAAGGCCATACTCAAGCTCGCCGACACCTGTCGGAAGCTGAACGACATTATAACCACAGGCACTGAGCGCCGGCACTACAATATCAAAGTGGATCGGCGACATCTGCGGTGCCAGGATGGTGTATTCTTTCTTCATCTCCTTGGTGAAGATCACGCGATGATAGGCTGAATTCTGAACCTCTCTCTCAAAGCCTTTGCGCTTTCTGTCACGTACCGCTGAGATCAGTGAACGGATACGGATACGCGCCGCCCCGAGGTTATTTACCTCATCAATCTTCAGCACGGTACAGATCTTGCCGGAGCCTGTCAGGATATCGTTAACCTGATCGGTCGTCACGGCGTCCAAACCGCAACCAAAGGAATTCAGCTGGATCATCTCCAGATCGTCTCTCGTACGCACATAAGAAGCCGCCGCGTAGAGTCTTGAGTGGTACATCCACTGATCCACGGCGATGGTCGGACGATTGACCTCCTCGAGATGCGAGATGCTGTCCTCAGAGAGTACCGCGATCCCATAGGAAGTGATCAGTTCCGGAATTCCGTGATGGATCTCGGGATCGATATGGTACGGCCGTCCGGACAGGACGATTCCCATCGCGTTATGCTCCTCGATCCAGGTAAGAACTTCTTCACCCTTCCGCTTGATATCCTCACGTGTAGCCGCCAACTCCGCATAAGCCTTATGCGCAGCAGCACGGATCTCGGATGGTTCGATACCGTTCTCAGCACTGATATACTTCACCAACTCATTGGTGATCGCCTTCTCGGTCTCAAAACTGAGGAACGGATTCTGATAGGTGATCTTCTCATCCGCCAGTTCCTCGACGTTATTTTTGATATTCTCTCCGTAAGAAGTAACGATCGGGCAATTGTAATGGTTCCCCGCCCCCTCAAATTCGTTGCGCTCATACGGTACGCAGGGGTAAAAGATATACTTCACGCCCTGCTTCAAAAGCCACATGATATGGCCGTGCGCAAGCTTCGCCGGATAGCACTCCGACTCACTCGGGATCGACTCGATACCCAGCGTATAGATGTCACGGGATGAGGCCGGTGACAATACCACACGGTACCCCAGTTCCGTGAAAAATGTAAACCAGAACGGATAGTTCTCATACATATTCAGAACGCGCGGGATGCCCACTACGCCACGGACGGCTTCATCAGCCGAAAGCGGTTTATAGTGCGCAAAAAGGCGCTTATTTTTATACTCATACAGGTTCGGGATGTCCTTGTTCGTTCGTTCCTTCCCCAGTCCTCTCTCGCAGCGGTTACCCGAGATAAACTGTCGTCCGCCGGAGAATCGGTTGATCGTCAGCAGGCAATGGTTCGTACAGCCCTTGCAACGTGACATCGTCGAATCAAAACGAAGTTCGATGATATCATCCAGTGACAGCATCGTGGTCTCATCTCCGTCCTCATAGTGATCGCGGGCGATCAGTGCCGCGCCGAATGCACCCATGATACCGGCGATATCCGGACGAACTGCCTTACAACCGGATACTCTCTCGAAGCTTCGGAGCACCGCGTCATTGTAGAAAGTTCCTCCCTGCACGACGACATTGGTTCCGAGATCCTTCGGATCGGTCAGCTTGATAACCTTCAAGAGGGCATTTTTAATAACAGAGATTGCGAGTCCGGCCGAGATATCCTCCACCGTAGCCCCTTCCTTCTGCGCCTGCTTTACCTTGGAATTCATAAATACGGTACAGCGGGAGCCCAGATCGATC
>JAEEGM010000149.1 GCA_016280325.1 Eubacterium sp.
ATAGTCAAAGGAGGTGATCTGTCCATGCGTATCCGAGGTGAACATCAGACGAAGTCCGGCTTGGCTCGGAACCAACGGCTCCGGTGTTTGTTCGGCGGCGGGACCGCTGGCTGCGGAAGCGTTCGCGGTCGGATCGGTGGCTGTTTCGGGCCCGGCTTCAGCGTGGACCGGTATGCGAAAGATAACGATAAGCAAAAAGGTGAGAATCAAAAGGATTCCGCCGTTCCGAATACAGGTTAAAAGCAAACTTGATTTATTCATTTTTCGACATGTTGTTACTTTTTTCATCGTTTACCCACTTTCTGACACAAAATATGTGTTTATTATATACGGTAATGGTGTCAATTTCAAGTCTCTGTTATAATATAATATGAAATTAAATGAAAAGTAAACCCTTTACATCTGTCGCAGTTCGTATTATGATAGAGAGACATGGATGCGAAGAAAGGAATTATGCCCCGGACACAGCCGGAGGCAGCGTTGTTCATTAAAGGAAGGAAGAATTACCATGAAGAGAATCGGAAAAGTCATTTTGACACTGCTGCTACTTATGACGATAGCAGCTCTCGCTAAGGGCGGAGAGGCTAAGGCGGTAGCAACCTACAAGATTAAGATCAATAAGCAGTGTTGTACGGTTACCGTGTACAAGTACAACGGAACCAAGTACAAAGCTTACAAGGCTTTCGTATGCTCACCCGGATACGCGACACCGACGGGTACGTTCCATCTGGGCGAGAAGATGCGCTGGCATACGCTGGATGGCCCGACCTACGGACAGTACTGTACGAGAATCACAGGTAGTATCCTGTTCCATTCGGTATGGTATTATCAGCCGCAGAAAAATACTCAGTCCTACATCCAGTACAACAAGCTCGGTACACTGGCTTCGCACGGTTGTGTGCGACTGACGGTGGGCGATGCCAAGTGGATCTACGATAATGTACCAAGCGGCACGGCCGTGAAGATCTACAATTCGAATGATCCGGGCCCTCTCGGTAAGCCGAAGGCAATCAAGGTCAAGGGCTATCAGGGATGGGATCCGACGGATCCGGATACAGCTAATCCGTATCTGAAGAAAAAGCCGAAAATCAAGGGCGTGAAGAGCCGTGAGATCGAGTTCGGCAAGTCTTTCGATGTGAAGAGCGGGGTAACCGCGACCAATACAACCGGGTTTGACGCGACGAAGCGGATCAAAACCAAGATTTATTACCGTGCGGTCGAGACCGAAGAGTATGAAAAAGTCAGCAGGCTGGACACCTCGAAGGCCGGCTCCTACAAGGTGGTGTACTCGGTTAAAGATGAGATCGGTCACAAGAAGAAAAAGACCGCGATCTTTACGATCAAGCCGGCTAAATTGGTGAAGAATATCACCCTCAACGCGACGGAAAAGACGCTTTATGTGGGTGGTAAGGACAGCCTGGCCACGTTCGTTTTGAAAGCAAAGAAAATCTCTCCGAAGTCGGCATCCATCAAGGATGTATCGTTCTCCAGTGAGGGAACCAAGATTGCAACGGTTGATGCGGACGGTACGGTACATGCCAAGAAAAAAGGATTTGTCTATCTGCGCGTGAGCGCGCTTGACGGCTCCGGTGTATATGCCCGCTGTCATATTACAGTGGAGCAGCTGGTGACGGAAGTGAAGCTGACGGCACCGAGCAAGGAGATCAATGTCGGTGAGACGATGAAGCTGAAGGTCAAGGCTACGCCGAAGACAGCCAACAATACGGCAGTAACCTTTACGTCTTCCAAGCCGGAAGTGGCAACGGTGGATGAGCATGGCGTCCTGACGGCGCTTGCTCCCGGTAGCACCAAGATCAAGGTAAAGTGCAAGGACAAAGGAAAGAAGAGTGTCAGCATGACGATCAAGGTGGTTGATCCGGAAGCCTCGGATCCGGTAAGCGGCAGTGCGGTCAGCCTGAGCGCGGCTTCGATTGCAGAGGAACCGATCGACGTGGCGCAGTTGATGGCGTTCAATCCGTATCTGCCTTCGATTCAGGATGCGGATTCCCGTGTATACGAAGTATAATTAATTAAAAATAAACTTAAATGAAAGCAGGAGCAAGACAATGAGTGAAGCATATAATCCGAAAGCGATTGAAAAAAAATGGCAGGATATCTGGGAGAAGGAGAAGGCATTTACCGCGACGAATGACTATTCCAAGCCGAAGTATTACGCGTTGGTAGAGTTCCCGTATCCTTCGGGACAGGGACTCCATGTCGGACATCCCCGTCCGTATACGGCGCTCGACATCGTAGCGAGAAAGCGTCGTATGCAGGGGTACAACGTACTGTATCCGATGGGATGGGATGCCTTCGGTCTGCCGACGGAGAACTATGCGATCAAGAACCAGATCCACCCGCGTGTGGTAACCGAGAACAACGTGGCGCGTTTTAAGAGCCAGCTCCAGGCACTGGGATACTCTTTTGACTGGGAGCGCGAGGTCAATACGACCGATCCGGGCTACTATCATTGGACGCAGTGGATTTTCCTGCAACTCTTTAAAAAAGGTCTCGCCTACAAGTCTGAGATGCCGATCAACTGGTGTACGTCCTGCAAGTGCGGACTTGCGAACGAGGAGGTTGTTAATGGTGTCTGTGAGCGATGCGGCAGTCCCGTAGTACGTAAGGTCAAGAGCCAGTGGATGCTGAAGATCACCGAGTATGCGGACAAGCTGATCGATGATCTCGAAGGACTTGACTATATCGAGCGTGTCAAGGTGTCCCAGAAGAACTGGATCGGCCGCTCACACGGTGCAGAAGTTGACTTCCAGCTCAAGGGCAAGGAAGAGAAGCTGACCGTCTATACAACACGTCCGGATACGCTTTTCGGAGCGACCTATATGGTTGTTTCTCCGGAGCATCCGTACCTGGATCAGTACAAGGATGAGATCAAAAACTGGGATGATATCGTGGCTTACCGCGAGCAGGCAGCGAGGAAGTCGGACTTTGAGAGAACCGAGCTTGCCAAGGATAAGACCGGTGTCTGCATCGACGGCCTGACAGCGGTTAACCCGGTCAACGATACGGAGATCCCGATCTGGGTATCGGATTACGTTCTCATGGGATACGGAACCGGTGCGATCATGGCGGTGCCGGCACACGATACCCGTGACTGGGAATTTGCGAAGAAGTTTGGCCTCCCGATCATCGAGGTGATCGCCGGAGGAGATGTTCAGAATGAAGCTTTTACCGACGTGGAGACGGGAACGCTTGTCAACTCCGGGTTCCTCGATGGTATGAGTGTGGCTGAGGCGAAGGAAGCGATCAC
>JAEEGM010000150.1 GCA_016280325.1 Eubacterium sp.
AAAGCGATTGGTAAGTAAAGAAAAGTGAAGAATACCAGCTGATTATCACCATAGGTATAAAAAAGAGCCGTTTGGAATTCATTATCCAAATGGCTCTTATATTGCGCTCGCTTACATACACATTCGATGTATGTTGGCGGCACGCAAGTAGAAGTGCGTGATTAATCCCTCATTTCTTAGCATTTTTAATTGCCATTAAACAGAAGGTTTCCTGTGCACCGAGGGGGTTCTTGCCGCGCATATCGACCTTTTCGTATCGACCGTCCGGCCGCATAAGTCGGGCTTTTTTTGTGTCCGAGAGCTGGATGTTCAGTATCTCGATCACATCGGCCTTGAGGACCGGATCCTCGACCGGGAACAGGATCTCGACACGCTTGTCAAGGTTTCTCGGCATCCAGTCGGCACTTCCCATGAAGAGTTCCGGGGTGCCGTCGTTTTCGAAGTAGAAGATACGGGAGTGCTCCAAAAATGTTCCGACGATGGAGCGTACCGTGATGTTCTCACTGAGGCCCTCGATGCCGGCCTTGAGGCAGCAGATACCCCGGACAATCAGGTCAATCTGTACGCCTTTTTGCGAGGCGTCGTAGAGCGCTTCGATGATCTCCTTGTCGCAGAGCGAGTTCATCTTGGCGATGATCCGGGCAGCGCGTCCCTTGGCGGCGTTCATCGATTCGCGTTCGATCAGCTTCAGGAACTTGTCACGAAGCCACTGGGGTGCCAGCGTCAACTTGTTCCAGCCGAGCGGTTCGGAGTAGCCGGAGAGCATGTTGAATACCGCGGTCGCGTCTTCGCCGTAGGCACGCTTGCAGGTGAGAAGTCCCATATCCGTATAGAGCTTGGCGGTCGTATCGTTGTAGTTACCGGTTCCGAGATGGACGTAACGGCGAATGCCGTCTTCCTCGCGGCGAACGACCAAAGTGATCTTGGAATGCGTCTTCAGGCCGACGAGACCGTAGATAACGTGACATCCGGCCTCCTCAAGCTTTCTCGCCCAGACGATGTTATTCTCCTCGTCAAAACGGGCCTTCAACTCAACCAGAACCGATACCTGCTTACCGTTCTCGGCAGCATCGGCCAAGGATGCGATGATCGGAGAATGGGAGCTGACGCGGTACAGTGTCTGCTTGATCGCCAGCACATTCGGATCCTGCGAAGCCTGTCGGATAAAGCGAACCACCGGGTCGAAGGTTTCATACGGATGGTGCAGCAGGATATCGTGTTCGCGAATCTGCTCGAACAGGTCGATGTCAGGAACCAGATACTTGGGCTGCTGCGGGGTGAAGGGTTTATCTTTCAGATGATCGAAGCCATCCAGGTTGTAGACCTTCATCAAAAATGTCAGGTCCAAAGGACCATGAATACGATAGATAGACTCCTCGTTGATGGGGAGCTCGCGTTTCAGTACTTTCAGGAGCTGCTTGTCGATACCGGCCTCGACTTCCAGACGGATCGGCTCACCCCATTGACGGCGCTTTAGCTGTTTTTCGATCTCGATCAGGAGGTCGGCAGCCTCATCCTCGTCAAACGGAAGATCGGCGTTACGCATGACGCGGTATGGCGTGGCACACAGTACCTTGTAGCCGGAAAAGAGGCGGTGGATATTTTTCTCGATGATCTGCTCGAGGAGAATGACCGTCGAGCAGCCGTCTTCATCTGTCGGGATCGTCACGACGCGCGGTAGTCCGGAAGGTACCTGGACTGTTGCGAAGTCGACGTTATTTTTATTCTGCTTGTCCTGCAGGAGCGCACCGATGTTCAGGTATTTGTTGCGGATCAGCGGAAACGGGCGCGAGGAGTCTACGGCCATCGGCGTGAGTACCGGGAAGACTTCTGAACGGAAGTATTTGTCGACGTACTCGGACTGTTCCTCGTTCAGATCCTCGAAGTAGGAGATGATCTTCAGGCCGTTATTTTTCAAGAGTGGCAGGAACGAGCGGTTGTAGGTCGTGTACTGTCTCTCGACGAATTCGTGTGTGTAGGCGAGGATTGCTTCGATCTGCTCGCGGGCGGTGAGGCCGGCGATGTCGAGGCCCTTGTAGCCGGCGTTTACCTGATCTTTCAGGGAGGCGACGCGCACCATGAAAAACTCGTCCAGGTTGGATGAGGTGATGCTGAGGAACTTCAGGCGCTCCATCAGCGGGATGTTTGCGTCACGTGCCTCTGACAGGATACGATCGTCAAAGTCGAGCCAGGATAACTCCCGGTTGGTGAATTTTTCGGAATTGGTCAGTTCGTTTGCCATATGAGAATCCTCCATTGGTAGTGTCTATCATTCGCGCGGGTGCGCCCGCGGTGTGTCTGCGGTGTGCATGTGGGGTGGCTTGCAGGCTATAAGCATGTGGGGTGCGTAGCTGCAGTCTGTGCGCACAGTCTGTGTGCCGGGTTAGCGGCGGCCGGTTTTCTTCTGGACGAGCTTCGGGCGGATGCCGAAGATCTCCTCGAATGCGCCGGCTTTTTCATGGAACAGACCCTTCTCCAGGGTGATGTCCGCCATTGTATCGGCGGTGATCGTCAGGACGTCGTTTTCCAGAGATACGCCAACTTCGCGGATCTTGTGTCGGTTACTCTTATCCAGGACGTTGGCGGTCTTTAGGATGGCGTTCAGCTTGACGACGGTGATATATTGTTCCTTCGTGATGTCTTCATTCAGCGCCATGAAGTCGGGGAAACGGTCGTCGTTGTAGCGGATGATGTTGGCTACCATCCGACGCTCGCGGTCGGAGATACCGATCAGTTCTGTACTCATG
>JAEEGM010000151.1 GCA_016280325.1 Eubacterium sp.
AATCCCCCTGTTTATGGCTTTGGTTTTATTATAAGGGGAGGTTGGGGGATTTTTGTGGTAGAGGCTCCGGTGGTGCCTGGGAAAAAGCAAGAGGCCACGGCAAAAGCCGTGGCCTCTGGGTGATCGCTTCATGTCTGAAATTGTGTTTTTACTGTGTTGCCGAGGACGATTGGAGCTTTCTGATCTCCTCTGCTCGCTCCGGAGTGATGTCGCCGGATGCGATTAAGGCAGCCAGGGCGCTGTTTAAGCCTTCTTTCTGACCGTCTTCAAAACCATCCTCATAGAACTCCTCTTTGAACATCCGCATGGTTTCTTCTTCGTCGTATTCGGTAAGAATCATCCTCGTCACCTCCGCTTTGTTCCCGATTATGTATTTTACCCTTGCATTTATGTTACCGATGGTATATAATGCGCGTAAGTGCTACCCATACGGTGGCGGTTAACCCTCTTTTCAGAGGGCATCTATACGCCCTCTGAGGTAACTGTCAACAGTTTGCTTTAAGGGGGTGATGCCATGAGCGTTCTGGATTTCATCGCAGTGATCGGTTACACCATTGCTGTGTTCAGATTCGGATACAGCATCGGACGCATACATAGAAAATAGCCGCCCCTGCCCAAAAGGATGCGGCTATTTTAATCCATATCCGGGCTAACCGTCACTGGGTAGCACCTCTTCTATGTACTAATATACACCTATTCACTGAATTTGTCAAACAATTCCTTCCTACCCCTTCTTGATCTTGCTCCATTTACCATACTTCTTGAAGTAGCGGCTTTTCCAGATGCCGCGGACGCGGACGTAGTAGGTGCGGCCGGCGGTGAGGCCGACGATGTTCACACGGGTGCCCGAGATTGTCTTGGATTTCTTGTTTTTGAAGGACGAATCGGTCGAAATCTGGACCTGATAGCCGGCGTTGGCATTCTTCGCAGCCTTCGATACCGCTACGCGGATGCTCTTCGACGAGCTCTTCTTCGCCACGATGGTCGGCTTGCCCGGCTTGACGAGCTTATACTTCTCGGCATTACTTGTTCCGTTCAGACTTTCATATGTGGCCGAACTCTCATATGTTACAATTTTATTCCAGCTGCTTCCTGTACGATAATACAGCGTTCTATCGAAGTAGAGCAACCCCTCGACCTTGATGTTATCAGCGATTTTTTTCAACGTACCGTCCTCCACGGAGTAGGTGTACAGCCCATCGCTCCCTCCGACGAAGACCGTGTGGTTCAGGACATTGACGCAGCGGTTCGCATCCTGCGGGATCGCGCTTTCGACCGTCCCCGCTGCCGAGGTGCCGTCCCAACGATAGACACGGCCACCTTTCGCGTAGAACCACACGCCGGTACGATAGCAAACCGGAACCTCAACCTTATTCGTCTTCGGTAGAACGCCGAAATCATTGGTCGCAGAGGTGGCCAGACCAGGGAAGCGCGCCTTCATAAATACCGACAGGTCATGACTGTCTTTGAACGCACTCAGCGGGCACAGGAAATAATCATGCATAACATAATCATAATATCTTTTTACCGGATCATCCCAGGTTGCATCGATATTCGTCCATACGCCATCGAGTTTCACGACATTCCAGGCATGTGAGGTGCTCCACACGGCGTAACTGGTGAATCCGAGGTCTCGCATCAGATGGTTGAGCACGGCAGCATATGACTGACAGACGACATTCGCGGTGTCACACATCGTATATGGAATGAAAACAGCATTGTTTCCCGTGTCGAGTGAGTATCTCGCCTGCTGGATCAGTCGGTCATGCAGGTAAAGCAAGATCTCCCTGTCACTCATTTTTTTCGCTTCTCGCGGGATATATTCGATATTGGCAAGAAAGTTCTTGTATTTACGGATTGCGGTCGCGTGCGTACTCTTCGTCGCTTTCAGGACAGACTTTACCTTCACGTAAACCTTGTCCGATACCCATCTTGTGCTGGTCGCCGTGCTGAGCGTACAGAAATTCGGATTATCGTTGATCGCTTCTTCTATATAGTTGAGTATCTGGTTTGGGTTCAACCCCGAGATCTTCGAATACTTGAAGGTAAATTCGATCGTGGACTTAAATCCTGACCCACTCGTAGACTCTATCTTCGCCTTTGTCCCGTCACTTCCGGACAGGCAGGCGATGAGCTGCTGATTCATCGTCTTTTCGAAATACTCAGCGTACGAATTATCCGCATATTCATCTGTCTGCTTGGTCGCCTTCGCCGCCTTCGAACGCACCGGTGTCCCCTGCAGGATGCCGGTCAGGGTCAGGCAGGCCGCCAGGGCCAGGGTAAATAGTCTTTTTCCTGCACGCATATCCAATCCTCCGTTTAGTCTTCTGCTCATCATACCGAACAGAGCCATCTTCCGCTCTTCTCTCCCACTTTTCACGGCCTGGCAGAGCTTCTCTTGCTTCCACTCATCACGCCGGCCGGAGCCTTCTCTTACTCTCCTGTTCACGGCCGGGCAGAGCCGGTTTCTACCTATAATAATAAATTGTTCGGGCAAATACATGTCAGATTCATAAAACGTTTTGGCCGCTTTTTAACATTTTTACTTGCACTGCGGACGTTTTTATGATATTATTACTACGTCTGTGCGATAAATTATTCCGGGTTATGCCCGGCGCGGAGGAAAGAGTGAAAACCTCCGATGAGGATTTGAGAGGGAACTATGAAGAATCAGAGCGTAGGGAAGATCATTGCGGTATATTTTTTCAAGACGATCGGCGTGATGGCGCTGCTCGTCGGCGTCGGCCTGCTCAGCTACTATCTGACGATGCTTTGGTACAAGCAGACGGACAGGCAGGAGCGCTCCACGGCCTATACCCATGTGATCGGCGTCAATGCCGGCAACGAGTCGAGCAATCTCATCTATTCATATGACGAAAATGATGGCAAGATCGATGGTATGATCCTCGAGCTTTTTGACCAGAATACGAAGAATCTCACGTTGGTGACGATCCCGTCCAATACTCAGGTCGAGATCGGCCAGGAGACATTCAAGGAACTTACGGCTATCGCACCGTCGATCCCACAGGTGGTAAGGTTATACGACGTGCCATCCTTCATCGCGGGCGATGTTGCCTACGAGTATGGCATCAAGGTGCTGCAGGACGCGCTCCCCGTGGATATCGGATATTTCACCGCGATCCCAAAGACGAAGTTCCAGATGTATTATGAACTGAATACCAAGAAGAAAAATTGCTACACACCGACCGACGCGTACATCTCCAGCATGAAGAAGTGCACGACGAAGAGCGAGATGGACGATATGATCTCGGATCTGTGGGATGAGCAGATTTCCGATATCACGCTGGTTCAGAAGCAGAGCTACTCGGAGGCGCTGTCGAAGGTGAACTGGGATATGGTTCACAGCTACGTGCTGAAGGGCAAGGACGACGGCACTACCTTTACGATCAATTCGAAAAAGAGCAAGAAGCTGATCTCTGATATCTGGGAGGCCGAAGCGTACGCGACGGCACAGTATGAGAGCACGACGCCGGATGCCGCGTCGGCGACCGAGGATCAGAATATCGAGATCCTGAACGGTTCCGCGATCAACGGTCTGGCTTCGAAGTATCAGAAGATGATGCAGGATGATCATCTGTCGGTCGTTAATATAGGAAACTACACCGGCATGAAGCAGGAACACACGACGATCTACGCGAGAAATGTGAAGTGGGCGAAGAAAAAGCTCCGCTCCTACTTCCCGAAGCCGAAAGCCGTGAAAGTCGAGAAGTCTTCCGACCTTGAGGAGGGTATCGACGTGATGATCGTGCTCGGCGTGGATGCGGACCAATAATATACGCTTTTTATACAGTTTTACCAAAAGTGTGAGAACATTTTTATTGAGAATGAATATAGCGTTTTCATGTCAAAAGGTGTATAATAGCGTACAGTGAGTGAGTCGGCAAGGGAACGGCTTCTCAATGTCAGTGAAAAATTTTAATGAAACTATTTTTTCAGGAGGATAAGTATTATGGCAAGTTTATCACTGAAGAACATCAACAAGAAGTATCCGAACGGCTTCCATGCGGTTAAGGACTTCAACCTGGAGATCGAGGACAAGGAGTTCATCATCTTCGTAGGTCCGTCCGGCTGTGGTAAGTCCACGACACTGCGTATGATCGCAGGTCTTGAGGAGATTTCAAGCGGTGAGCTTTGGATCGGCGACAAGATGGTAAATGACGTTGAGCCGAAGGATCGAGACATCGCGATGGTGTTCCAGAACTACGCATTGTATCCGCACATGTCCGTATATGA
>JAEEGM010000152.1 GCA_016280325.1 Eubacterium sp.
CCTCTGTTACCGGTGAAAACTCGAAGATTTCTTCTTCCTCCTCACCGACCGGACTAAATTCCAGTACCTCTGAGGTATCTTCCGAGTCCTCGCCGGACTGCAAGGTCATCAGGAGTTCCTCGTACATCGGGATCAGAACCGGATGCTCCTTCTCGAGGATTTCGATCTCCTCCTTCTTCGCGGCATCCTCAAGACGTCTGGCTGTCTCGGAGAGCGCCGCCGCTCCGATCATCTTAGATGTACTCTTGATCGCGTGTACGCGAATAGCGTAGTTTTTCCAATCCTTCTCCTCGTAGAACCGCCTCAGATCCGCCAGCTTCTTGTCCGGCGTCTTCGCGTATTCTGCGAGCAACTTGTGATAAAAATCGCTGTCATTCTGACAATAGCCAAGTCCCTTATCCGTATCGACGCCGAGACTGTGGAGTCGGTCATACAGCTCATCCGATTCCTGCTCGGGCGGCTCGGTGATCACCAACTCACCCTCTTCATCCTCATACTCGAAAGTAATCTTAGACTTGGGCAGGACACGCCGGAGCACGCGCTCCAGTTCCACGATGTCGACCGGCTTACTGACAAATCCATCAAAGCCCTCGCGGATGAACATCTCCTTCGCCGACGACACTGCGTTCGCCGTCAGCGCGACGATCACAAGCTCCTTGTGATCGCGTTTTCTATCGGCGCGGATCCGCTTCATCGCCTCGATGCCATCCATCTCCGGCATCATATGATCCATAAACACAATGTCGTATTCGTTATCGTTGCACAGGCGGATCGCGTCAAATCCGGACTCCGCGGATGTGACTTCCATACCATAACTCTTGAACAGACCGTCTGCCACCAACAGGTTCATCGGCTCATCGTCGACGACAAGCGCGCGAACACCATGACAGTACATCTTCTCCTCGCCTCGCACATGATCACCCGGAGACGCATTCAGGATCGAGATAACCGGGAAGCAGTAGAACGGCTTACGCATTACGCGACAATGGCTGCCACGTTTCGGGACAAACTCGTCGTCCGCGACGATCGCGACGATCATATTTTTCGCGATCTCTTCCAAATATTCGATGTCGGACTCATACTCCTCCACACCGACAAAAAGATGCGTCATTCGGAGATTCGGCACCAGCATTTTCAGGGAATCGATGGTCTCCACTCGGTGCATCGTAACGTGAAGTCCCTGCACCATATTTTTCACCATCGCGTTATAGAACTCACGCACCTCCGGATGCGGGAATTTTTCAAAATGCAAAAATCCACCGAGCACAAGCTTGTCCGGATCCGCAACCGACATACAATTCGCGTTGTCGATGATCCGTTGCGGCAGGCTGACACGGACCGTCGTGCCCTCCCCGGGCGCGGAATCGATCGTAAGGAATCCTTCCAGCGAGCGCACAAAACCGGCCACGATCGTCATGCCGAGACCGAGACCGCTGACCTGACGCGAGCGACCGGAATCCGCCTGATAGAAGCCTTCGTAGACACGCTCCAGCTGTTGCGTGTCCATACCGATACCGGTGTCCTTGACCTCGATCAGAAGGTTCAGACCGTATTCCTGCTGGATCTGCGTGATGTGGACATACACACCGCCGTTTTTCGTGTATTTCAATCCGTTGACAATCAGATGCCAGAGGATCTTTTTCATCTTCGTTACATCGGTAAACATCATCGCCGGGAGATCCGGGCTGACATCGATCACCAGCTCGACATTCGGCTTGCGATACGGACGGAGTTCCTCCATCAGGTCGTTGATCAGCGAGAAGATCATGTACTCCTCGCCGTTGACCATGAGTTTGCGCCGGTCAATCTCGGAATAATCGAGGATGTCACTGATCTGCTCCCCGACGCGCTTGCCGGCCTCCGAGATCAGCTCGAGATCCTTTTTAATATCGGGATCCTTTTCCTTCTCCAGACAAACGCTCGTCAGACCCATCACGGCATTGACCGGTGTTCGGATCTCATGCGAGACGTTGGCGAGGAAGTCGTTCAGGCGCTCCGAGGCATCCGCCAAAACCTCGATCTGATCGTTGGTCTTGTCCATCACGCTGCTCCACTTTCCGATGACGACGCGCGCCACCCAGCCAATCAACGCGACGATGAAAATATGCAACATAGTCCGGCTGATCGTCAGGGAGTCGAAGCTATAGTCCTGATAGAGCATCGCCATCACATCGTATGCCAGTGTGATATAGTAGGTGACCATGCAAAGATTGATCAGGCTCTTTTTGCCGGCCATGACGTAGATGATCATGACCGCTCCCATCACGGCCACCATATCATACGTACTGGTCAGATGGATTCCATAGAAAAAAAATGTCCCCATCATCAGCAGCGAATAGATCCAGAGACGTACATTCTCCGTGACCACCTGCCCGATGTGGAGTACCCATGAGACGACCAGTCCGGCCGCCGCGACTAAGATTGCCCAGAGCTCCCAGCCCATCAGAAAGGACTCAGCGATCAGCGCAACCGAAAACAGCGAATAGCTGATCAGGATTACGGTATGCGCTGTCTGGAACAAGTCATTGCGATTTACTTTTTCGTTCACACTACCCCTCCTTACGATTCCCTCATTTCATAATTCGTATCCTCTTCTATCATCTGCAGCATGATATCGGCAAACTCCGGATCAAACTGCGTTCCTTTTCCGTTTATGATCTCCTCCCGCACGGTTTCCTGCGGCAGTACATCGCGGTAACTTCGTCTCGAACTCATCGCGTCGTAGGCATCCGCCACGGCGATGATCCTTGCCTCCTCGGGGATTGCCTCACCGACAAGTCCGTCGGGATATCCTCCGCCGCCGTACCGTTCGTGATGCCACCTGGCACCGGTTGCAAGACCCGGCATCTCCTGAATCGACTCCAGAATCCTCGCGCCCATCACCGGGTGCATGCGTATCATATCAAATTCCCTCTCGTCAAGCTTGCCGGGCTTATTGATCACGGCATCCGGGATACCGATCTTCCCGACATCGTGCAGAAGTCCCATGATGTAGATATCGCCCTGCTGCTTGATCGAATACCCGTACCGCTTGGCAATCTCACGGGAGTAGGTCGCCACGCGGGTGGAATGTCCGTTCGTATAGGTATCCTTCGCGTCGATCGCGGTCGCAAGCGATTGCACGACATGGATAAACAGTTTTTCATTCTCTTCGGTTTTCTTGTCAACCGCCTGTGACAGATTTCTCTGCAGGCGGATCAGCTCGATGCTGTGACGGACACGAAGCAGGAGCACCTCCGGTGTGAAGGGCTTTTTGATAAAGTCCATCGCCCCGAGCTTGAGTCCCTTTACCTCCGTCTCCTCATCGTCGTCACCCGTCAAAAAGATCACGGGAACCTCATCTTCATCGCCCTCCTGGATACGGAGTTTGCGAAGCGTTTCAAATCCATCCATCCCCGGCATCTGATAGTCTAAAAGGATCAGATTCGGATGGTTGTCCTTCATGAATTCCAGCAATTTCTCACCGGAGGTCAGCGCCGTCGCGCGGATTCCGTTCTGGCTCAGGATATGACCGGCACGCTGGAGATTCACGGAGTCATCATCGACGATAACCACCCAATCCGGCTCGTCAACGGATTTTTCCTCTTTCTGATCAGCCCGGACTTCCTCCACCTCATAAGAAAGCTCTGCCTTAGCGTGCTCCTCATGATTCTCCCAGGCCTTCATCATACGATCAATGACCGTATCGATGTGCTCGGAACCAAGCTCCGGGAGCAGCACGAAGAACTGATCTCTGCTCGTCTGCATCATGACATCGGAGTTACGTAGTGAGCTCTGCAGCATCTGCTTCACAACATCGATGATACGGAACTCCTCTTCCTCATCCACGCCATTCCTTACACTTACGGAGATCAGAGCCTTGTAACCGACGACATTGTATCGTCCCATATACCGCATCATATACCGATAGACGTTTCCGAAAGCTTCCTGCCCCATCCACATCACGCTGTTCGGAATACTGCGTTCCTCCAACAGCGAAGTCAGGGCTTTCAGATCCATGTCGCCCTTCTGACCCACGTCGTTGTGCATACCTTTTTTAAAAACGGAATAGCCGTGCTTGCCATTGTCCTTAACCACATAGAGCGCCTTGTCCGCCATGTGGAACAGCTCATCACTGTCGGTACCGTACTCCGGCACGAACACCGCACCGATCGAGGCACCGATCGGTATCCTTGTATCACCTCCGAAGAGCTCTCCGGCGCCTGCCACCAACTCACGATTCAGCACATCGGCCAGTTCCCTGACCTCGCCCTCCTCGGACATATTTTTCGCGAACACCAAAAACTCATCACCGCCGATACGTCCGCAGAGACTCCCCGCCGGTGTATATTTTTTTATCAATTGGGAAAACAGGATGAGAACCTCATCACCGACATCATGGCCAAAAAGATCATTGACCGGTTTGAAGGAGTCCAGGTCAATCATGCACAGGCACCCCTTCTCATTTTTACAGATCTGTTCCAGTTTTGTATGTGTAGCGGATTTATTGAAAAATCCCGTCATCGCATCCGTCTGGGCATCCTCCTCGAAACGGTTCAGCTTCTCGGTGGTGCCGATAACATGATCGATACGGCGCAGTAAAACATCCGGATTGAACGGCTTGTGAATGAAATCCGAAACTCCCTTCTCAAAGCCTCTCGTCTCCGTATCACTATCCTCTTCGGACGACAAAAAGATCACCGGAATCTCCGGCTTGCCACTTTCTTTCTCCCAGGCGCGCAGCTTCTCAAGCGTCTCAAACCCGTCCATCTCCGGCATCATGATGTCGAGCAGAATCAACTCCGGCTCCCCATGATCCACGAGATAGTCAAGCATCGCGCGACCGGACTTCAACGCTGTAACGCGCATTCCACGCTTACTCAGAATCTGACCGGCCATCTGAAGATTTGCCGTATCATCATCTACAACGATGATCCAATCCGCCATTCCTCTTCCCCCTCATAGGCATACGCCTATATAAAAATCAGCCCATTCTGTATCATCATACCATATTTACGCCCGAAAAATCAATAGACATTATATAAGTAATAAAAAAATATTGTCCGAACCCCCGTTTTGTGATATGATAGGGTAGAATACTCGCGAACAAAGGAGGACATACACACATGAATTTCGATTCTTTCATGGGGTCCTTCCTCTCATGGTTAGTGGTGCTCCCGTCGGCCGTTCTGTGTATCGCTCCGATGAAAAATAACCTCAAGAAGAGTTTTGGTGCCACGATCCGAAATATGATTCTGGTTCTCTTAGCGTTGATCACGGTATCCTCGGTGGCGGAATCGTTCCTTCCCTCGGAATACAACGCCATGACTCCGGTTATCCTTGTGGCCGCCTTCGTTTTTTATCATCACAGTCTGACCGTGGATATCACCAAGTCACTGACCGTTTTTTCGACCGTCTGCACGCTGATGAGCTTCACGGCCAATATCTCCGTGCTTTACGATGCCTATACTCACCCGACACTGGATCTCGACCACGCCAGCTCCGATTCGACCATCTTTCAGCTGACTCTTGCGGTTATTTTTGCTGTTCTGTTTTTCTTTCCGATGTGGAAATATGGCAGTCGGATTGTTGATCGTTTAGACATCCGTACGGTATGGATCGGTACACTGCCGATTCTGTCTATTTTTATCACATCCAATATCATGACACTGCCAATAAAGTATGAAACCGTACATGTCAACAAGATTTTCTTCGGGATGTGCATGTCACTGGGGCTTCTGTTTGTATTGCTTTTGCTGCTTTGTATCATGTTCTACTTTATCGTCGACGGGTTGATCGCCGCGTCGGAAACGCGGGAGCGAAATCAGTTTCTCGAGATGCAGGAGAGTCATTACCATGCCGTCCAGCGTTACATGGATGAGACGGCACGTGTCCGTCACGATTTCAAGCACACGATCGGCGCGCTAAGTGACCTCGCGGCCAACGGTGATGTCGAGGCTGTGCGCAAGTATCTGGAAGAATATCTCGAGGCACAGCCACATTCGGACACGGTTCAGTACTGCTCCGATACGGCGGTAAATGCTATGTTAAATCACTACGCGCACCGCGCCGTGGATCAGGGAATCGAGATGAACCTGGAGATCGATCTGCCCGCTTCGTCATCGCTCCCAAGTCTGGATCAGTGCAGTATTCTCGGTAATATCCTTGAGAACGCGATCATCGCCTGCGAGAACATCCCGGAGGAGGAGCGCTACATCGACCTGTTGATCCGGAACGATCACGGCCAGATCTACATCGTGGCCTCGAATTCCTTCGACGGAAAGGTTCGCGTGAAGGACGGGCGCTATCTCACCACCCACCACCGCAAGGGGCACGGAATCGGACTTTCCTCGATCACGTCTACGGCGGAGAAAAATGGCGGTATGGTGCGTTTTTCACATGAAGGCAAAGAGTTTAATACGGATGTTTTGCTTCCGTTTCGAAAGGAGAAATAATGAATTCGATATTGGAGAGATTTCGCGATAAAAATATTCTGATCTGGGGATACGGCCGCGAAGGCAAGTCTACGGAGGATTTCTTCCGCCGTCACCCCGTGGCGGCTTCGGTGGATATCTCGGAAGGAAAGCCGGGCGAGGTCGATTTTTCCGGCTATGACTATGTATTCAAGAGCCCGGGGATACGGCTGGAGTTTCCGATCATCGAGGATTTCAACAAATTAGCCCATGGCAAGGATCCGGCTATCGTTAATACGGCCTCACTTCTTTTGACTCGTCGACTGACTTCTCAGACCGATCTTTTCATCGAGGCTTTCCGCGACCGTGTGATCGGTATCACCGGAACCAAGGGGAAGAGTACGACGACGTCGCTCATGCACCATGTACTGAAGGCATGCCTGGAGGCAAAGACGAATGCCTCGGGTGATCTGAGCTCCGCAGCGGGTGCTTCTGGCACGGCCGGTCTTCGCACCGCCTACCTGGTCGGCAACATCGGCGTCCCCTGTCTCGACTACTTCGACGAGATGGCCGAAGGCGACGCGATCGCCGTCTTCGAACTCTCCTGCCATCAGCTGGCTTACGCAACGGTATCGCCGCATTGGAGCATTTTTCTGAATCTGTACGAGGATCATCTGGACTTCTACGGTGACCGCGAGACCTACTTTCAGGCGAAGCGCCATATCACGGAATTCCAGACGTCAGTGGACTTCCTGTACCTGGGTACCGATGTGCCGGCGCTTGAGACCGAGGCACAGATCGTGACGGTAACAGAGCGCTACGAAGACGACGCGATGCACCTTCTCGGCGAGCACAACCGCTACAACGCTGCGTTCGTCGACCGGCTGGCAAGAGAGCACTTCGGACTTGATGCCGCTGCCGTGAGGGCTGCGATCGAAGACTTCCCCGGACTCCCGCACCGCCTGCAGTATGTGGCTACGGTGAACGATGTCCGCTACTACGACGACTCGATCTCCACGATCCCCGAAGCGACTATCCAGGCCGTAGAAAGTATCCCGGGAGTGGCGACGGTTCTCGTCGGCGGCATGGACCGCGAGATCGACTACACGCCGCTGATCCGCTTTATCCCGGAGCATCCGGAGGTTCAGTTTGTCTGCATGTATGCCTCGGGCGAGCGTATTTTTCATGAGGTAGAAACACAGAAAAATGTTTGCTACGTACCGGATCTGGCCACTGCCGTCGATAAGGCAAAGGCGATAACCGCTGCCGGAAAAGCCTGCGTGCTTTCACCGGCCGCCGCGTCGTACGGGTATTTCAAGAACTTTGAGGAACGCGGCGATAAGTTTAAGGAACTGCTGCAATAAAGCCGGATTTCGCAGAACAGGCTTCACAGAAAGAAAGGACCGTATAAATGAAAGAGAAAACCACCCTGACCTTTACAGGAGACATCGGCTTCGACCATTATATGTCGGAAAAATGGACCGATCCCAAACTGGTCTCCCGTGACATCATGGATATCCTGCACACCTCCGATCATGTGATCCCGAATGTCGAGGGGCCGCTGATCGGCAAGGACGACGCTACACTCGTTACAGCCGCGGAGATGCGACTGATGCACACGATCGATCCGGCCGCCGTTGGATTTTTGCAGTCCCTGCACGGCGACATCTGGAATCTGTGCAACAACCACATCATGGACGCCGGCCCGGAAGGGCTCGCGAGCTCACTGAAAAAAGCTAAGGAGATCGGCGTTCAGACGATCGGTGTCGGGATGGATCTCGACGAAGCCGCCCGTCCGGTTATCCTCGACGAGGCCGGCGGAATCGGCCTTTTCGCGGTCGGATACCAGCGCGGGTGCAAGCCGGCAGGACCGGAGAAAGCCGGGTGCCTCAACTGGGCCGACTTTGATACCATTCAGAAAACGATCGATGAGATCAAAGCGAAGTGTCGCTGGTGTATCCTGGTTTCGCACGGCGGTGAAGAATTCACTTCGCTTCCTTCACCCTACACGCGCGACCGGTATCTGCGCTACCTCGAGATGGGTGTCGATATCATCGTCTGCCATCATCCGCACGTGCCGATGAACTATGAACGTGTCGGGGAGAAGATCATCTTCTACTCACTGGGGAACTTTATTTTTGATACGAACTATCAGAGAGCGCAGTATAATACGGAAAAAGGGATCGTCCTGAGTCTTAACCTGACACCGGAGAGCTACGACTTCAAAGCCTACGGGATCCGCATCGATCGGGAACAGGAGCGCATCGTAAGCGCGGAACTGCCGCTTATTTTTGAAGATGTACAGGAAGATGAGTACGAGAAGCTGGCGCCTCTTTCGGCCAAGGCCTTCGTCGAGGCGACGAAGAAGCAGCAAATATTTTTATACCCGGACCAGTATAAAGACGCCGATGAGAAGACCTGGGAAGAGAACTTCATGAACCCGCGCCGGAGCGGGCGTGTCGAAGGTGAAGCACTAGACTTTCAGATCATCTGCCCCTTCGCCGAAACCGCGGAGCAGAGCGCCTGGAAAGAGAGCCGCCTGGAGAATGTAAAGCAATATATCCTCGAGCAACTGAAGTAACGATGAGTGCGTCCCGGGAAAGCACATCCCGGGAGAGCGCGGCCCCCCAAAAACTATTTTAAAAAAATTGTAGGGTTCTCCGCCCTTCGCTTGTTATATGGGTAGAAACGTAAAAATCTACCGAAAGGAAAGCTATATAACGCACTTCATCGCCACGATCCGGGCGTGACCGCGATCGGATCCACACAGGTCTACGACACGGTCAACTTCTCGGTACCGAAGTTTGAAATCCACAGTGAAACGGAAATGATCAAAGGTCTGGAAAAGCTCGGCGTAAACCGTGTCTTCGTCCCGGAAATGGCCGAGATGCAAGGGTTGTTTGATAAAAATGAGAATGTCGAACACACACCGTACGTCAGTCGTATTCAGCACGACGCGATGGTAAAGATCGATGAAGAGGTGTGTCACGGCCGCTGCCTTCACGGAAATCACCATGGCAGACGGCGCCGCACCGGTGGAAGAACTCTCCGTTTATGATTTCGTACTGGACGAGCCCTTCATCTATGTGATCACGGGAAATGACGGCTCCATTCTCTTCGCCGGGACCGTTTACGATGTAGAATAACAGCTTAGACGGGAACGTTGTCCGGAAAGATTCCTATATTCAGTCCAAACCGAAATAGGCATCGATACCGTCGGCAATCCCCTTCGCCATACGTTTCTGGAAATCGGGATCCTGCATCGTCCTATCCTCATCCGGGTTACTCATGAATCCCATCTCGAGAAGCGTAACCGGTATCTCACTCCAGTTTGTGCCTGTCAGGTCATCCCGCTTGGAAAGCCCGCGGTTATTGAAGCCGGTGCTTTCGCAATAAGCGTTCAGAACACACTTAGAGAGCTTCTTGGACTTCTTGCTCAGATGCGGATTGTACGGGTTTGATGTCGTGTGGTAAAGCGCGCTAACCCCGCGAACACTACTGTCATCAATCCCGTCCGCATGGAGGCGGATACAGATATCCGCACCGCTTTCATTCGCTGCCTGCGCCCTCTGAACGTTCGAAATATTGACATTATTCTTCGTGCGGATCATAAACACCTTGTATCCGCGCTTTTTTAATTCCTTTCGAAGCTTCTTTGCGATGTCGAGATTCAGCTGATACTCCGGCACCCTTGTCGCACAACCGGCCGCACCGTCGGAAACCTTATCCTTCATGATTGACGAACCGGGTCCGTTCGGCTCCTTTTCATGGTTCCCGCGAATCTGATGACCGGCATCGATCGCGACCATATATCCGTTGGTC